>JABJHO010000030.1 GCA_018661775.1 Candidatus Magasanikiibacteriota bacterium
ATCTATTGCAAGTTCTTTCTTTTCTTCACATACGGTAATAGCCTCAATAAGTCGGTGCTCTTCTTTTGAGTGTTCGGTTACTGGTCGACTAATGTTGACATGTGCCGCTGCTTCGTCAAGAAGGTCAATGGCTTTGTCTGGGAGTTGATTATCGTGAATGTAGGCTGTGCTGAGTTGTACGGCTTTGGCAATAGCCTTTTGCGTAATAGTTACATGATGATAGCTATTGTAATACTTGGCAATGCCTGCAAGAATCGCGACCGTTTCTTCTTCTGTTGGTTCTTGTACATCAATAGACTGAAACCGTCTCTCAAGCGCAGGATCTGTGCTAATATATTTTTTATATTCGTCAATAGTTGTTGCGCCAATACACCGTAATTTTCCGCGCGCAAGTGCTGGTTTAAGAATGTTTGCGGCGTCCATCGTTCCTTGGTTTGAGCCAGTGCCAATAATATTGTGCAATTCATCAATAAACAAAATGGTGTCTGGTAATGCAGAGAGTTCGTCTATAACCTGCTTAATGCGCGATTCAAACTCTCCACGATAGATTGTCCCAGAAATAAGTAGTGCAAGGTCGAGTGAATATATTTTTTTTCGTTTGAGAATGTGCGGGACTGTACCTTCATAAATACGTTTTGCCAACCCTTCAACAATGGCTGTTTTACCAACTCCTGGTTCTCCCACCAGAACAGGATTATTTTTGGTTCTGCGGCATAGGATATGGATGAGTTGGTCAATTTCATTTTCTCGTCCAATAACCGGGTCAATAGTTTCTTGGATATCTTTGTCTGTAAGACAGACGGCAAACATGTCGAGACCTTTTTGTGCACCTTTCCTTTTTGTTTTTTTGTCTTTTTTTTGTGTTTGCACAGGTGGTCGCTGTGTTCGGGGCTCAACGGCATCAAGCATGTCGGTGATTTCATCAATATCTGGAAACTTGCTCGTGCTACTTAAGATGATACTTATTTGTTCATACACAAGATCAACCTCAATCTTTGCGGTCTTGCAAATTGCCAGAATATCCGGATCTTCTATTTCCAGGAGTCCATGGAGTAAATGTTCTGTGCCAATATAGGTGTGTTCGTATTCATACGCAATAATCATGGCTTTTTCGAGTGCCTTTTTTGCGGCATGTGTGAGTTCTGGCACATGAGACATAGGTTCACCTGTTTTTTGCGTGGCTCGTTTGCGTGTTTTTTTTATGTGGGCGTCAATATATGTTTTGATGGTTTTTGCGGGTATTTGTGTTTTGGCTAGTATTTCTGCGCCAACACTTCCTTTTTGTGTGGCTATGCAATAGAGTAAATCAACAGGAGTAACGGCCATGGTGTCTTTTTTTGCTGCAAAGGCAATGGATTGTGCAATGACGTTCTTGAGGTGGGTCGAAAGGTTGTCTAGGATGTGTTTGGTGCTCATATTGGTATCTTACTACTCTGTGTGGTTATTTGCCTAAATAATAGGCCTAGTATATACTGAAATCACTTATTTTGCAATGCAATCTCATTATTTTATATTATGAAATATATTATTTTTGCCGGAGGCGCAGGTACGCGGTTGTGGCCACTAAGTAGAAAAAATTCACCAAAACAATTTGCCAATCTTGCTGATGGTCGTTCTACGCTGCAAATGGCAGTGGATCGGTTGTCGGATGTGCCAAGAGATTCGCTCTATGTAGCAACAAATATAGCGTACAAGAGTATGGTGGCGGAGCAGGTTCCAGAAGTTCCAGAGGAGAACATCTTTACAGAACCGGCAAAGCGTGACCAGGCAGCAGCTATTTGTTTAACATTACTGCGGTTGCAAAAAGATGGGTATCATGGGCCGGTTGCTATTCTTTGGGCAGATCACTTTATGGATCGCCCAGATGCTTTTGTGACCGCACTACAAGAAGCTGAAGCACTTATTGATACAGAGCCTAATCGTTTTATATTTTTGGGAGAAAAACCACGATTTGCCAATCATAATTTAGGATGGATTAATGTTGGAGAAAAGGAAGGGGCTGGTGCACACACATTTTTGGGATGGAAGTATCGCCCCGAGGTTGCCGCATGCACAGACATGTTTGAGAGTGGGCAATGGTTGTGGAATCCTGGGTATTTTATTACAGATACGAGATTTTTATTGTCATTATACAAAACACATGCACCAGAATTATTAGCCCTGCTTGAGGATATGTTTGACAATCCCGAGCGCCTTGCAAAAGAATATGCCACTCTACCTGCCATCACATTTGACAGTGGGATTGTAGAAAAAATTACCCAAGACCAAGCCGTGGTTCTTGCGGTAGATATGGGTTGGAGTGATCCAGGCACATTGTATGCATACAAAGAATCTGTGGTGGGTTCTGGTACAAAGAATATGGAGGTGGGGAATGTGGTGGTGCAAGAAAGTACGGATTGCTTGGTGTTTAACGAAGAAGAGAAAAAATTAGTTACCGCTATTGGACTAGAAGGTATGGTGGTAGTAAATACCAAAGATGCCGTTCTTGTGTGTCACAAAAATGATGTGCCAAATATTAAAACACTGCTCAAAAAGATAGAGTCAGAAGGGAAAGGGGAGTGTCTTTAAGATAAAAAAACAGCCTTTTTCTGAGGGCTGTTTTTTTATTTTTACATGCCGCGCAATTTTGCAATGCGATCTTGTATTGGTGGGTGAGTAGAAAATGCTCCGGCAAACTTTCCTTTAAATGGATTTGAAATAAATAAGTGTGCAGTAGCTTTGCTTGCGGTTTGTAGTTTGGCTGGAGATTGGGCAATTTTTTCTAGTGCACGTGCCAATCCTTCTGGATAGCGAGTGAGCAGCGATCCAGACGCGTCTGCAAGATATTCTCTTTTTCTCGATACTGCAAGTTTAATAAGTTCGGCAACAATAGGGGAGAGGATGAGTAATGCAATACCAATAACTATAAAGATGGGATTTTTGTTTTCTCTGTTACTTGATCCACCAAAAAAACTCATACGAAAAAACATGTCGGACATAAGTGCAATGGTTCCCACAAGCACAATCACAATGGTCATGACACGGATATCGTAATTTTTAATATGGGACAATTCGTGTGCAATTACACCTTCGAGTTCTTCGTTTTCGAGTGCGTTGATTATTCCTGTAGTAAGGGCAATTGAGGCGTGTTCTGGGTCTCTGCCTGTGGCAAAGGCGTTGAGTGCCGGAGAATCAATGATATGCACTTTTGGCATTGGCATGCCGGCTGTGATACAGAGGTTTTCTACCATTCTATATACATACGGGTTATCATTTTTTTGTATTTCTTTTGCTCGTGAAGACTTCAGGGCTACTTTGTCGCCATGATAATATGAAAACCACGACATACCAAGTGAGATAACAAGTGCAATAACAACTGCGCTATACCCATAATCCATATATACATTAAAAAATACACCAACACCTACAACAAAAGAAAGAAAAATCGCTATGAGAATGCGAGTTTTTCTTTTGTTTGCGTCAATCTGAGAATACATATTAGAGGTCAACTTTTACATTTTTTCTTTCGCTTGCGTCTTCTACTTCAAAGAAGTCATATTTTTTGAACCCAAGAGTTCCGGCAATAATATTATTTGGAATTGATTCAATTTTGATATTAAAATCACGTACCATACCATTATAAAATCGTCGTGATGCTTGAATTTTGTTCTCTGTGTCAGAAAGTTCATCCATAAGTGCAGAAACATTGTTACTTGCTTTCAGGTCTGGGTATGCTTCAACGGCAATTTGTAATTTACCAAGCATACCACCAAGCGTACTTTCTGCTTCTGCTAGTGCGGTATTGTCGCCACTTTCCTGTGCTGTCATTGCCGCGGTTCGTGCTTTTGTGACGTTTTCAAGAAGTGTTTTTTCGTGCTTCATATACCCTTTTACACTTGCAATAAGGTTTGGAATAAGGTCGTGCCGACGTTTGAGTTGTACATCAATATCACTCCATGCTTCTTTTACGCGATTGTTGAGTTTAATAAGTCCATTATATAGTGCAATAACCCAAAGCACGATAATGGCTATAATAGCTATGATGATCCAAGTTGTTTGAGACATACTTTGTTTTTTATTAAATAAAATGTAGTGTAACTGTTGAATAATTTGATAGTGTGTGCGATACTATCATCATTCATTATATCAATATATAGTACTAAAAGTCAATACTTTATGACACTTATTCTTTTTGTCTTGGTTCTTTCTTTGCTTGTGTTTGTTCATGAATTTGGGCATTTTATTGCTGCGCGTAAAAGTGGCATGAAGGTGTATGAGTTTGCACTTGGGTTTCCACCACTTGCTCTTGGGTTTTACAAAGACCCAAAAACAAAGAAGATTGTGTGGGTAACACCAAAAGATGTAAAAAAGCGTAAACTTATGGCAGGTGGCGGTGCTGCGGTTGATGAGCAATTCGAGTATCCTGCCACGCTATACTCTCTCAACCTTATTCCACTTGGTGGGTTTTGTAAAATTAAAGGAGAAAACGGAGAACATGTAAGAGATTCTGATAGTTTTGGTTTTCAAAAAACATGGAAAAAGGTGGTGGTGCTTGTGGCAGGTGTCACCATGAACTACTTGCTTGCAGCGGTGCTTATTGGAATTGGGTTTATGATTGGCCTACCTATGGATGTGTCTGGAGGGGTTGATAGTTCCGCAATACTTCTTGAACAACCTTCTGTGGTAGTACAGCATGTCGAAGAAAAATCTCCAGCAAAAAGTGCTGGCATAACACTTGGAGACACTATTTTGAACATCGATGGTGTGCCGATGGAAAATTCTCGTGAAATGATTGCGTATGTGTCTGAGCACAAACAAGATGTGCTTGATATAGAAATTTTACGAGATGAAACTTCACAACATATTTCTATTACACCAGAGGTGGTGGTGGCTGGTGAACCTGCGCGACTTGGTGTTGTGCTGGCTGATGCAGCGGTGGTGCAGTATCCATGGTACATTGCCATATATAAAGGGTTTGTTTCTGCGATGTTTGGGCTGATAAGTATTTTTATTTCATTTTTTCTTCTTATAAAAGGCTTGCTCCTTGGCCAGGGTCTAGCGTTTGGGGTGGCAGGGCCAGTAGGGATAGCATCAATTATAGGAGACAGTGCGCGGCTTGGTATACACTATCTTATTAATGTGACTGCAATGATTTCTTTGAGTCTTGCGGCAATTAATATTTTACCCATTCCTGCACTTGACGGCGGACGGTTAGTTTTTGTATTAATAGAAGGAGTGTTTAAAAAACCAGTACCGCTCAAGTATGAACAACTAGCACACACTATTGGATTTATGTTACTACTCGTGCTTATTGTGATTGTCACATTTCGTGATATAATGGGATTGATATAATACACTTTTATGAAAGAACAACTACAAGATATTAAAAAAGAATTTGATGCTGCTATTGGAAAAGTAATGGATTTTTTGATGCTCGAGGAACTTGAGAAAGAGTTTTTTGGC
>JABJHO010000054.1 GCA_018661775.1 Candidatus Magasanikiibacteriota bacterium
AGAAAAAACTGCACACCCTGCGGCACACCAACACGGAACAACTCTTGTATGTGCTGTCGTGTAAAGCGCACCAGAAGGGGGCCTTGGATTTTTTGGTAACCAATAATAATACCAGCTTGCACAACCACGCCAATAAGTGTGGCAAAGACAATACCATGAAGACCAAAATCGGTATACTCTTGCGAGACATAATTAAGTACACCGTTAAGTGTATTTCCTATAAGCGTCGCAATCATGGTCACTTTGGTGTTGCCGATACCATATTGATATTCACGAACACAATTCTGAACAAACAGTATTGGATATCCCCAAGAGCGCAGTGTAAGGTACGTAATGGCTGCTGCTGTTGTTGCAGGTGTTTCGCAATATGATGCGATATATGGAGCCACTGCATAAATAATACCTACATAACAGATACCAATAGTAACAGCAAAGCTCCAGCCTGTAGAGATATACACCAGTGCCTTTTGCTTTTTTTCTGCACTGTTTCCATTTGTAGAGCCACAAATAGTAGCTACAAGTGCCTTAGTAGCCTTGATAATGCCATTTGGTAAAGTGGAAAGGACCCAGGCAATGGTTCCTGCAAGAGCAACTCCGGCAAACACCTCTTCGCCCAAGTTTCCAACAAAGTACATATCAACAAGCGTCATGACACTAAAAGACAAGGAAGACACAGCAATAGGCCATGCCAAAGATATAATAGATCTTCTGTACAATAGAATCTCCTATTTTTGTAATAAAAAGAACAAACAGAAGCATAGATTAGCATAACTATGTTTGTTTGTCAAGAAGTTGGGCAACAAAAAAACCGCACCTAAGGAGGTGCGGTTTTTATTTTCTCTGTTGTTTAGTCTTCAATGGTAATTCCCATTTGCCTTGCTGATCCGGCAATAATTTTCATTGCGGCATCAATATCGTTTGCATTTAAGTCTGGCATTTTCTTTTCTGCAATTTCTTGCAATTGTGCTTTTGTAATCTTGCCAACTTTTTCTTTGAGTGCATTTCCAGAACCTTTTTTTAGTCCAGCAGCTTTTTTAATCAGCGCACTTGCTGGAGCCACCTTCATGATAAAATCAAAACTTCTATCTTCGTATACATTTATAATAACTGGCACAACTTCACCTTTTTTGTCGGCAGTTGCATTATTAAATTGTGTACAAAAGTCTTGAATATTTAATCCGTGTTGCCCAAGGGCTGGTCCTACCGGTGGGGCTGGATTTGCGGCACCACCTTTAATTTGTAATTTAATTTGTGAAACAAGTTTTTTTGCCATAGTAGTCTATTAAATATATCCAATCAGGACGAGAAGCGCCACAAAGGACCATCCTGAAGAAGATATAGTTATACCTTCTTTACTTGTAGTGCATCAAGCTCTACAGGTGTTTCTCTACCAAACATGCTTACCAGTACTTTAATTTTTCCTTTTGTGTCATCAACTTCAGAAATTTTCCCTTCAAATCCTTTGAATGGACCATCTATAATAGTTACCGACTCATCAACAACGAAGTCAATTTTATGTGTAGGATCTTCCACACCCATTCTTTTTTGTAGTGCGTCAACTTCTTTTTGATCAATAGGTGTTGGTGTGGTTCCAGACCCAACAAATCCAGTGACGTTTGGTGTGTTTCGTACCACATACCAAGAATCATCTGTGACGACCATATCCACAAGAACATATCCTGGAAATATTTTTTCTTCTACCACAGTTCTTTTGCTATTCTTGATTTTAATCTTTTTTTCTTTTGGCACAAGGACACTAAAAATCTTATCACTCATGTCGAATGTGTCGGCACGTTGCTCAAGGTTTCGTTTAACGTTCTCTTCGTAGCCACTATATGTGTGAAGCACATACCAGCGACGACCAAGATCTTGGGTTTGTTTTGCCATATGTTAAGTAATATAGATGAAAAAGGCTGTGTTAGCTAATAATAGCAGAGAGTCCTTTGTTTAGTATAAAATCAAGTGCACCAAAGAATATTGCAACACCAACGCTCATTGCAATAACAATAATAGAATACATGGTTATTTGCTGTTTTGTTGGCCATGTAACTTTTTTTAGCTCACTAATGGCTGCGTGAAGGTAGGTTTTGAGAGAAATAAGATACTTCATACTATAGTAATAATCGTGTATTTAAAAATGGCTCTTTGGCCATCTAGTGACACTAGTGTACCGCAAATGAAGAAAAAAGTCAAATATTTGTGATTTTAGAGTATCTGGACAAAAGAGTGATAATGTGGTATTGTTTTTTTGTGACAATGTCGTCACCATTTCACAAAATAGGAGTTTTTTCGTGAAAGTACGTTCTTTGATAATTGCTATTACTGTACAGCATATTTTGGGTGCAACACTTCTCTTGATTCATTTTGGAACCATAAACCTCTACAATATACCAGATATTGGTATACTCCGGATGGAGCTTGAGATTGGTGTGCTACTTACTTTTATCTGTCTATTTTTAGATACGCAGCAAGGTGGGTATGGTATTGACCACAGAAGAGATGTGTTTGTTTTCTTTGTGTTTCAGGCTACTATATTATCACTTATCTCTTCTTTTCTTGTTCATAACTTTATGTGTTTATTTCTTGTCACTGCATCTCTCATCGTGTTTATGTGTATATTGCATTTGTGGAAAAAAGAGGAGGTGCAAATAGCGCAGGTCATAGAATGAAGTGAGGGCAAAAACCTTTTTTTGTAGAAAGTGTCACAAAACCACCCAATTACGGGTGGTTTTTTTATTACCTATTGTTTATATGTCCAAATTTTTTACACTTGCTGCATGGGTTTGGATGAATTTTTTTCTTGGAGCAACTTCTCCTCCCATAAGGATGTCAAAGATTTCACTTGCCTTTTCTGCGTCTTCGATTTCAACACGCTTCATCATTCTTGTTTCTGGATTCATGGTGGTTTCCCAGAGTTGGTCTGGGTTCATTTCTCCCAAACCTTTGTACCGTTGAATATTGAGTTTTTTCGCTTTTTCGCTTTTTGTTTTTTCTTTTACCTCTTCATTGTTCTCAGATTCTTCTGCTTCAAGGAATTCTTCGTCGGTTATGCCATGCTGTTTTTTGTATGCCGCAAGGTCTTTATCTGTGTAAAGCCATGTCATTTCTTTTCCTTTTCTAATACTATAGAGCGGAGGTTGTGCGATATAGATATTTCCATTATTAATAAGATCAGGAAAGTAGCGGAAAAAAAGTGTGAGGAGTAGGGTACGAATGTGGGAACCGTCTACATCGGCATCAGTCATTATGATAACCTTGCTATATCGAAGTTTTTCAATATTAAACATTTCACCTATGTTTGTACCAAGTGCAATAATAAGAGACTTAAGTTCATTGTTGGTGAGAATTCTATCAAGACGAGCTCTTTCTACATTGAGCACTTTTCCACGTAGCGGCAAAATAGCTTGAGTTTTTCTGTCACGACCTTGCTTTGCAGAGCCTCCGGCAGAATCACCCTCTACAATATAGATTTCTGAGTTCTCTGCTTTGCGACTTGAGCAGTCAGCAAGTTTTCCTGGTAGGGTAAACCCTTCGAGTGCACCTTTTCGGAGCACAGCGTCTCGTGCACTTCTTGCTGCTTGTCGCGCTTTTGCCGCAAGCACACATTTACCTATAATACCTTCGGCGTCTTTTGGATGCTCTTCGAGGTAAATCATAAAGGCTTCGGAAAAAGTTGCCTCAACAGCAGGACGCGCTTCTGGGTTACCAAGCTTTCCTTTTGTTTGTCCTTCAAACTGTGGTTCTGGGAGTTTTACCGATATGATTGCCGTAAGCCCTTCTCGCACGTCTTCTCCTGTAAGATTGTTATCTTTTTCTTTAAGGATTTTTTTATTTCTTGCATAGGAGTTGAGTGTTCTGGTGAGCGCAGTTCTAAAACCTTGCACGTGCATACCACCATCTGGGTTTGTAATGTTGTTGGCAAACGGATGGAGGGACTCAGAGTACTCTGCGGTGTACTGTAGGGCAATTTCCACATGCACCTCTTCTACTTGCTTTTCAATATAGAAAATATTATCATGCTTTGCTTCGCGGTTTCGGTTTATGTGTTTAACATAACTTTTTATACCACCTTCAAAGTAAAACTTGTATGTATGGTCTGGAAACGGTTTTGCTGTAATATCGGTGCTTTTTTCTTCACCTTCACGTTTGTCTATAATAGTAAGTTTTACTCCTTTGTTGAGGTATGCTTGTTGGCGTAAGTGATCTATAATGGTCTTCCATGAATAGTTTGTTGTTTCAAAGATGGTTTCGTCTGCTTTAAAACTAATGGTAGTACCTATCTTTTTTGATGTACCAATAGCTTTTACTTTTGCCTTAGCTTTTCCACGTGTATATTCTTGTACCCAAATTTTTCCTTCACGATGTATTTCTGCCTTAACTTCGATGGATAGGGCGTTTACTACAGAAACACCAACACCGTGTAAACCTCCAGAGACTTTGTATCCACCATCACCAAACTTACCACCAGCATGGAGTGTGGTAAGAACAAGTTCTAGAGCACTGACTTTTTTCTTTGGGTGGATGCCTACAGGAATACCACGGCCATTATCGGTAACAGAAATCCAATGGTCTGGTAGGAGGGTGATTGATATTTCATTACAGTGACCAGCCATGGCTTCGTCAAAGGAGTTGTCTACTACTTCCCAAATCATGTGGTGGAGACCTGCTGCACCTGTTGACCCAATGTACATACCTGGACGCTTTCGGACTGCCTCAAGTCCTTCTAGAACTGTGATACTTTCGGCACCGTATGAATTTTTTGGTTTTTTTGCTGCCATATGATGATAGATTTTCTGTTAAATAGTGGCAGTACTATACCATATGGGGTGGGGTAAAACAAGGGGGTGTTTTTTATCATTCTTGTGTGTGGTATAATAAAACAATATAGTACTCATCTGTGTTATGACAAAAAAAACAAAAAAATCTATTGCAAAATATGAAGATGTATCAGGACAATTTTCAAACAAGACGTTGTTTCAGTCTTTTTGGTTTGTTAAGCATAAACTCATAATACGTAAAATAGGTATAGCACTTCTTGGGTTTGGGGGCGCCTCTTCGGTTTTGTTTAGTGTGGTAGTTTTTGGAGAGTATGTATTATTTGGATACTGGGAAGACAAAGCTATGTACACGGCACAAGTGCAAGAATTTCCAAATTTTGCACAAAATAAACATGTATATGCAGCAAAAAATATTACCATATCACCAACCAGAGTGTTTGCAGAGAGTCCTGAAAAGTATAGTATATACACAAGAATAAAAAATCCCAACGAGCAGTTTGTTGCCGAAATATTTTTTCATTATGATGTGCAAGGAAAAAACACCTCATCTGAAAGTATTTTAGTAATGCCACAAAGTGATCAGTTTTTGGCAGTGCGCGGTGTGTTTTCTGGGGCACGCATTAGGTCACCAAAGCTGGTCATTGAACATATTAGGTGGAAGCGTATTAGTCCGCATCGGATTGATAATATTTCAGCATTTGTTGCAGACAGGCTTCAGTTTCATGCAGGAGAATTTACTGTTACACCGCCAAAGAGTGTTGATGATGTAGGCACGGCTCAGGCAGAGATTGAATTATTTAATGATTCAGTGTATTCTTTCAATACCCCTAGTTTTTTTGTCGTGTTATATCGGGGTAGGGGTGTAGAATATATTCATTACACAACACAGCTGGATTTTCTTTTTGGGCAAAAAAGAATACTACGCTTTGCCACATTATTACCACTTTCATCTATTACGAGTATAGAAATCATTCCTATTATTGATGTATTTAATCATGACGAGTATCTTTCGATAGATTATGAAGGATAGTAAGATGAGGTGGTTAGGGTTCATGATGTATGTTTTCTAAATTCACAACATTTTTTCGTGGATACGACTGGTTTTTGGCAGTCGTTATTTTTGTTTTATGTGCAATAAGTTTATCGGCTATTTACAGTGTTGACCTTTCTCAAGGAAAGGATTTAGTATACTTTCCCAAACAACTACTTAATATTATTATCGGATTTATTTTAGTTTTTGTGCTTGGACGTGTACACAGGACGCGATATATGGGGTTGGCAAGATTTGTATATATATTTGGTTTGTTACTATTAATACTTGTCTTATTTTTTGGGCAAAATATTAGAGGAACCACAGGGTGGTTTCGTGTTGCAGGGTTTTCTTTTCAGCCGGCTGAGTATGCCAAGTTTGCGCTTATTATATTGCTTGGGTGGTGGATTCAAAAGCAAGGAAGATCATTTCATAGTATTTCATTTTTAATTTCAACAGCATTGGCAATGGGTTTTTTGGTGGGTCTGGTGATGTTGCAGCCTGATTTTGGTTCGGCTATGGTTTTGGTTGGTATTTGGTATGGTATGTTGGTGGTTGTTGGGGTAAAAAAAAGATTTACTGCTGGTATAGTACTTATTGGTATTTTTGCAATGGTGTGTGCGTGGTTTTTTCTACTTGTGCCATATCAAAAAGAGCGTATTTACTCGTTTTTACAGCCCGATCGTGATCCTCTTGGTAGCGGGTACAATGTGCGCCAGTCTCTTATTGCGATAGGGTCAGGGAAGCTTTTTGGTGGTGGTATTGGCTTTGGTTCACAGAGTCAACTTCATTTTTTACCAGAGGCTCAGACAGATTTTATTATGTCTGTAATAGGGGAGGAGCTTGGTTTTGTTGGGTTTTTTCTGGTTCTTGTATTATGGTACATGCTTATTTGGCGTCTTATTTCTATTGCTGGCAAAGGTGATGATGATTTTTCTTCGTATACGGTTATTGGTGTTGCTTTGCTCTATGGCATACAAATACTAGTAAATGTGGGAGGGGCTACTGGTATGTTGCCTGTAACAGGCGTGACTTCTCCTTTTTTAAGCTACGGTGGTTCTTCGCTGCTTATTAATTTCGCACTACTTGGGGTGGTAATGAGTATTTCTCGTTCCCAAACCCTTCGTATCAACAAGGATATGTACTATGTAGAGTAGATTGATTTGCTTATATAATACTGGTATACTTCTACTAAAGGCTTGGGGTTTTATACATTGACAAGAATTTATTTTTTTGTTATCATATTTCATACATATGAAAGACAATATATCATCACGTTTCTCTCAGCTTGGGGGAGGTGGGGAGATAAAAATTATAAAAGAGTGTCCAACGTGCGGAAAAGGGTATCCAGAGGCCGCAATTAACATTATTGAAGACGACTCGGAGGCACAACTACTCCATGTTACCTGTGAGGTGTGTGCCAATGCAATTTTGGTTTTGATTGTTGTTTCTGATATCGGAGTAAGTTCTGTTGGTATGTTAACCGACCTCCACGCAAGTGATGTGGTTCGTTTTCGACAAAAAACCCCACTTGACGAGGATGATATGTTGCAGTTTTATTCATTACTGCACAGTAAAAAAGGAGAGATTATTCATTATTTAGCAGAAAAAAAATAATATGAGCATTGTATTAGTAGCAAAAAAAAGAACAGAAGAAGTTGATGTGGTTCGTTCAGAAGGAAGGGTGCCTGCTGTAGTGTATGGGAAGGGTATGGAAACTACGTCTTTATCAATCCCAGCGATGGCATTTCAAAAATTATATGAACAGGCTGGAGACTCTTCTTTGGTTGATTTACAAATAGAAGGTGGAGAAACTTTGCCAGTGGTTGTGCAAGATGTGCAAATGAATCCAGTAAAACGGGATGTAATGCACGTAGACTTTAAACGTGTAATAATGGGAGAAGTTATGACAGTAGATGTGGCTTTGGAGTTTACAGGTGTACCACCTGCAGAAAAAGGGTTGGGCGGAACAACTATTAAATCTATAGACAGTATTACTGTATCTTGTTTGCCAAAAGATTTGACCGATCGTATTGTGGTAGACCTTTCTTCTTTACAAACATTTGATGACAGTATTTCCGTAAGTGATATCGTTCTTCCAGAAGGCATGACACTAGTAACAAGTGCTACGGCACTTGTGGCAAAAGTTGCCGCACCTATTACAGAAGACAAACTTAAAGCAATGGAAGAAGAAGGTGTGGGTAATATAGAAGATATAGCAGTAGAGGAAAAAGGAAAGAAAGAGGAGTCGAAAGAAGAAGAAAAAGCATAGTGTATTTTTTCTCGCAAAAAGCACCATATTATTTGTGGTGCTTTTTTATCCCTCATTTTTTTGGTATGATAGAGTAATATAATGAGTATGGCTAAAAAGAAAAAAAGAAAACACAAGAAACAAAAAGATATTGTATTTTTTATACAATGCGGCGCTTTTTTACTGTGTGTATTAAGTGTTTTTTTGGCGTACAAAGTACTGTTTCATTCATTTAATCTATCGGATCTTTCTTTTAAAAAAACACCGAAGTTGCTACAGCAAATAAGTGGGGTGCAAAGCATGGAACAAGCACAAAAAGATACTAGCGAAGTTTGTGAGTTTAGACATGGTACCACTGGCGTATGTGGAAGCGGAGAGGAAGATGTAACCGAACCTTTGGTTGCGGTAATAGTAGAAAACCATAAAGATGCTCAACCTCTTTCGGGTATAGCTCAAGCTGATATCGTGTATGAAGCTCCTGCAGAAGGTGGGATTCCAAGATTTTTAGCATTTTTTAGAGAAAATACTCTTGTTGAGAAGGTTGGTCCTGTGCGTAGCGCTCGGCCATACTTTTTGGATTGGCTGGGTGAATACGGCACCCCGCTATTTTTTCATGTGGGTGGTTCTCCAGAATCATTGAGGCGCATTGCACAAGAAGGCGTTCGTGACATGGATGAGTTTTCACGAAGTTGGTATTTCTGGCGAAGTACTAAAAGACATGCACCACATAACACATACACTTCAGGTAAATTATGGAAAGGGGCCGGAGAAAAATATGGTAACGGAAGTGTTTCTTCAAAAAAACGATGGAAGTTTGAAACACTACCTGTTTGTGAACATGATTGTATTACCATGATAGATGTGGATTATTTTTATACACACGAGTGGTGGTATGAGTCAGACGAAAATCGCTATCTTCGTAACCAATTTCGTAGACCTCATGTTGATGAGAATGGAGAGCAGATTTCGGCATCAACTGTTATTGTACAGTACGTTGATGCTCGTGTTATAGACTCTGTTGGAAGGCTTGACATAGAGACTTCTGGGAGTGGTAATGCACTTGTGTTTCAAGGGGGGAGAGTTGCAGAGGGTGTATGGAAAAAAGATGCGACAAGTGGGATAACCGAATGGTTTGATGATTATGGAGAGCACATTCCACTACATCCGGGTAATATTTGGATTGAAATAGTGTCACGAACCGATGGAAAAGTGGTGTATAAGTAATAAGACATGCTTTAGGTATAAAAAAGCCCAATTTGGGCTTTTTTTTGCTTCTTCACTCTTGTTTGTTTAGGCTTGACAAATGTACCCATCTTTGTTAGTATGGTAATTACGTTCATTACAATGAAAGGAGAACGTGTGAAAACAATATTTCAAGCGATAAGTTTTGCTTCTACCTTAAATACCTGCATATTTGTGGGGTATGGTTTCTTTTTTCTTCAATACATTAATAGTCAGGGAGATATATTTTGAAAGTTTTTATTTTATTATTTATTTTTAGTGTTACTGCATGTAGTACTGATTCTCAAAAATCCGATGAAACGTCTTTTCAGTTTGACAGCGCAATACCACAGCTTGATGTTTCTGTCATTGACGATGGGGACCATTCTGAAGGTTTATTTCCAAACGGGTTTGATCAAGGTGTCGTTGACTACGGTGCTTTAGAAGATTTTGACACTGAATACTTCGAAGATGACTTTGGTATGTTTGGTATAGGTGCTGATTTTTCTCAAGACCATGATCAAGGTGTTGAATACATGAACACTGATCTTTCTCAAGATGGTGGTCAAGAAATTGTTGACGCAGAAGTTCTAGAAGAAGTTGACGCGTCTACCACAGAAGACTCTGATGTCGAGGATGATGACTTTTCTATGGATGCTGGTCAAGAAATGGCTGATACCGAGGTTTTAGAGGCTGGCGCTGAGATTGACCCTGAAGAAGAGGGGGGTGAAGAACCTTTCTTTGGTGACGATAGAAGGAGAGGGCTTGGAAGTATGGGGGATCTTCAGGTAACACTTATTTCAGATCCATTGCAGATTGTAGAAGAACTCAATCTTGTTGACGGAGATGAAGTAATTCTTGCACAGTATCAATTTTGTGCAACAACCGAAGAAGACATCACAATCCCTGCTATTGAATTAGCCTTTAAAGAGGGTGTGTCGTTAGATGTGGAATTTGAGTTTGGAGACTTGGTGTCTGTGGCATATGCAGTCGACTTTGGGTCACGTCTTACCATTTTTCGTGAGTCCGGAGAAGAGATGGTTGTTGCGGGTAACAGCTGTGAAACCGTATTAATCAAAACAACTCTTCCAACTGACAGCACACACGTGGAGGTGTATATTGCTGGTGTGGTAAACACAGAAGGTGAAATGTTATATAATGGGGGGCAGGATTGGCGTTATGTGAATGGTGTAAGAACGGTTTTTGTTTTAGGGGATGCGTATTTTTTAAATATTCATTCGGCTAATACTGAAGTATCTTCGAGTGCGGGATTTCGGTGGCTTACCAATTTTGAGATTGAGAGCATGGGGAATGCCAGGGTTGATATTTCTCGACTTCGTTTCTACTTTTCAACAGTAGGTGATGTTTTACCAATCTCTTACACACTTGCTTTTCAAGAATTTGGTGAAGACTCTTTCCAGTTGATTCATGAAAGCAATGTCTTTGAGGATGGAGAGGAGCTTGTCATAGACACTATTCGTCCAGATGGAGTCAGCGAAGATATTTCATTTAGTGGTAAACTATTCATCCAGTTTTCTTTATTATTTTGCCCACAGGATCTAGTGCAATTCCAGATCCACCTAGACAATGTGGAAGGTAATGGATCGCTACTTAGCTTTCATGAAGAGCCGGGGGTTGTGACAGAGTCACCTCTTGCAGAGTCGCCGCTTTTTGAGGTGGTTGAGGAGGTTGGATTAGTTCCACACTTGAGTTTAAGGTATTTAGGGAAATATGGGGCCAACCGTAGTCAATATTTCTTGTGGTCGGAAAGCGGGCATGATGAGTGCGATGAGCAGTTTCGATTTGATGGTGTGTGTCCTGCTTTGGGATTAGGAGTTGAAAGCGTTACGCCAGACCAGCGATTTCCTGTCACTTTCGAGTCACTTTCTTTTAGGGTTACCGGACAGGGTATCCAAGAGAATCTCCCGTTTCGTGTAATGGTAAAAACAGCAGCAGGAGGAGGAAATCTTTTGGATGAACCAATTGTCTTCTCTCAAGGTAATGAGGAGCAGGTTGTGACTTTGGAGCATTCTATTGATTTTCAGCAAGAGAATAGCGAGGTGTGGGTATTTGTTTATCTAGATGAGCTACCTGTTGAAGATTTAGAAACTCTGATGCCTCAAGAATTTAGTATAGAAATTCTTGAAGCAGAAGCAATGTATCTCGGAAATCCTGCACCTGTGTCAATATATGCACCGACTGCTCCGGGAAATTGGCCATGGGGTCCGCAAGAAATACCCTATCTAGGCCCAAAAATGATTTGTGCCTCGCCGGAAGTCTGGCTTGAGTCAAATCCTATCGGAAGACCTGAGACTGTGTCAATCGGGGATGAAAATAGGACCGAAGTAGAACTGCTAGAGATAGAATATTCGAATGAACGGGAAAGGGTTCAGTTGTGTGACATAGTATTTGCACACAACACAGAAAAAGACACACCTGTTTTTCATAGTATTGAGGTCCGATTTGGTAACGAAACCTTCACATTGAGTGATTGGGATCGTGAAAGAGCGGTATTCCGTGTTCCAGAAGGGTTTTGCCATACCATTGGCAATGGTTGGAACGATTCTATGATTGTTTTTGGAAGAAATCCTTCCAGTAGTACCAATCCAGGACAGCCACTACAACTAGAGCTTATTGAGTTTGGAATGCATCCACTAAGGGCTTGGGAGTATGGCATGTCTTTGGAGGGCCAGGAGTATGACGTGCCGTTTATTGTTGGTTACGAAAACAGACATAAGATCCTTTTGGGCGAAGATGATGCACGACGGGTTCTTGGTCGGATCGTGAACATTATCGAGTAGTATCGGAATGTTGTTAAGCGCTCCTTTTTAGACCCTCACTTTTAGTGAGGGTTTTTTGTTACAAAAGTTTTGCACAGGTTTCTTATATAGTGTTTTGTTCAAATGGATAAAAAATGGTATACTGTGAACATATAAAATTATTGTGTTATGTACCATGTAATTAATACACTGTATCGGGATCACATAAAAAACCAAATTCAAGATTGGCTTCTTGCTGGTGACACAATAACAACTAAAAATAATCCCAATATTGCCCGGGCAGTGAGTTATCATCCACATTATAATGCGGTAGATATTCCAGGTGGTAAACAGGTGATAGGAATGCAAAATTCAGCGTGCGGGTCGTGGACTGGGATTGCGCCACGTGTTTCTGTGTCACCACAGCAATTATTATATGAATACCGATTGTGCAGACCATACACCAAACAACAGATAGTGTCTATTTTACAAGAAGGTGACAATGCAGTTTGTGGGGATAGTACCGATTTAATCGAGGGGTTGCGTCAGCTTAAAGATCATTATCATGTGGTAGAAAATAACGATGGTGTACATATAGTTGGTGTGAATAGGGGGGTAAAAAAAAGAAAGGGTTGGGTTGGTGTAGCGCCAACACCCGACTACATGATACAAGAACACGGAGACGAATTACACAATGAAATAGTACGAAACCATTATAACTTGTGGACGTATAGAAAGAAGGGCCATGTCGCTGATGTTATTAAAACAGATGGTGTCTATACGGTTCACAAAGAAGACAACCTGCCAAAATATCTTGCGTGTCAAAGAGTAGCTCAAGAAAGAAAGCCAAGATATACTATAGAATTTACCGATGATTGTGCAAATATTCGAGGGGTGTGTGGAGCAAAAGGGAAGTGGTTTGGTAAAAGGTAAAACAAATAAAAAGAAAAAACGGTGACTAGGTCACCGTTTTTTATTATAGGTATTATCTACACTCTGTGGGACTAATTTGGAATGACCCAGCGCGTAATGGGTGAATCATGTCTGCTGGTCCAGCAGAAGAGCGTGGGTGCAGGTTGTGGGACAAAAAGCTTGTTACAAGATAGAATTTACCATCATAAGTATACGCTTCGGATTCAAATTCTTTTTGTTGCATTTTTTCTTCAATCTTTGTGTTCAGCTCTTCTAAATCTTCTTGTGAAAGTGTAATATGCCGTATGTTTTCTGGAGTGTAGGTACTTTCTCCTAATGAGACAAAGCCCCAAACAACTCGACCACCGTCTGCCTGCACTGTTTTATCTGCAAAAATGTGGTCACCTTCGTAGTGGGCTTGTTGGAGCTTGAGCTCTAATGTGGTGTAGTTGCTTGCACGTAGGTCTGGGTTGGGCATTTGAGTTTTTATTGCCGCACCATAAGAGGTTCTCCAAGTGAGTCGGTGTTTTACGGGTGCAAAAGTTTCCGGTAAAGTAATTTCCACACTATCTAATGTACAACCATCAGTTGAAACATTCCAAACAAGATCTTTTCCATCTGCGGTATTAAGCTTGGTTGTTTTATATAGTTTTCGGTCTTCTTTCCAGAGTGTTAGCTCACCTTCGTCTTCTTCTTGAGGAACCACACCATTTGCCACAGAAAATTCACTTGCTTTGGTTATTGGCGCACCGGTTTCAAATTGCAGGTTGTTTGGTATAAGTGCTGGTCTGTCTATGCGGTAATTAAGGTCATAAAATACTTGCTCATTTGTGACATGGTGTTTTTTCTCTACTTGCGTCTGGGGATCTTTTACAAGAATATATATTTTTGGATCTCCATTATATTTTATCGCAAGAAAGCTTGGGATTGTTGCGTTTGCTTGGTCAAGTGGAATAGATATGTTTTCGGCTGTTTCATATTTTTCTAGGAATTCTATTGAGACGTCTTCTACCATATCAAACGTAAGGCCCATGCTTGCAAAGGCGGCTTCTGTGGTAATCCAGTATTTTTTACCTTGGAGCAATAGATATGTTTCTGCTTGGTATGGACTTTTTACGAGCGCACCATGTCCTGCATTATAGTTTGGGCCTTGGGGGGTTCTACCAACAACAGGGTCAATAGGTATGTTATTAATGTTTGACTGTGTGGTAGATTTTACCTGAGACCATGCATTGAAATAGGTAAAAAAGAGTCGCGCATTTGGAAATCGTTGTTTGGTGCAATCTTGGGTAATATAATACACACTAGATTTACTCGGTGTTTTGTACGCTCTTTGTGTGTCTAGTGCACAAGATGTTTCTGCTTGTGCTTGGAGGTTTGTGAAGGAAGAGAGGGTGAGAGTGGCTATGATACAGAAGATGATCTTTTTCATAGGGTAGTATTTATGTGAATTATGTGATTGCTGTAGTATATCATGCTTTTTTTGTTTGCAATAGACATGTCTTGCTACCGCCTGAAACGACAATTCTAATACAATGGATTTTCTCTCATCTACTTTTTCCGACTACACCAGGCTCTCCTTACTTTTTGTAACCAAAAAGTAACAAAAAGTTTTGGCGGGTGCAGAACTCGTTGCTTTGTATGTAGTACGGTATTTTGTGGTGAAGTCTATCACATACATAACATGTATGAAATGGAGGCTGCACCTCCAAACCCCCATTCGCTACACCTCATTACTCAGTTTGTGTTTTGTGTTATAAGTATTCAAAGGTCACATCAATTCCTTTTTTTTCTTGCTCTATTTTTATTTTTTTTACTTCTTCCTTGTCTAGTTGAGAAAAACTGCCTTTAAGGTAGATGTTTCCCATAATCCCCGCATAATTGAGTTTTTCTAACCCTGCTGTAAATGTAAGTGATCCAAGGTTAAGATCTTCACCTACTATTTCTGGCAATACTAACCCTTTTGCAGATTCAAGTGAGTAAAGATTGAGATATCCACCTATTGTTTTTGGTAACACTAAACCTTCTGCAGATGTAAGCGAGTAAAGATAAAGATCTCCCCCTATTGTTTTTGGTAACACTAACCCTTTTGCAGATTCAAGTGAGTCGAGAACAAGATGTCCACCAACATATTCAAGATTTTTTGGGAGTTTTGCGTTCTTGCTGTCTGATTGCAAATTACCGCTTACATGCTTCAGAGTTTCAGGGAGCTTTTGGTCTGTGAAACCAAGCTCCTCTCCAATAAAAACAACAATATTGCTATTTTTTTCAAATACATCATCTTGTTTTGAAGTAATCTGCTCTGGTCTACGTCCGTATATTCTCGCATGGTCTTCTTTTTGTTTCTCCTCGCTTCTGTTTTTTCTACAAACCTCTAAATTGCTGTATCTGTAATAGTTGTCTCCAGCATCATCTAATATTGGCTTAAAATTAAAAACCCCATATTCAGTTTCCCACACTTCTGTCATGTGTATAGAATGTAGTTCATCTATTGAAAGATCTACATTACGGCCTCCTTTATCCAGTTTTTCCGCTATTTTGTCAATTCTTTGTATGTTTTTTGACCTTCTTTCCCATGCTTTTAGGTTCTGTCGTAACTCAGAATTATCCTGAAGGGTTTTTTTGAGCTGCAGAAACAATACACCAATTTCATCAAGATTATCTAAAGAGTCGAGATCTTTGTGTAATTCAATAAACCTGGGTGCCGATTTGTCTATTTCCTCTAGCATTGCTTTTACATCTTTACACTCTTGTTGAGTCATACATATTTGTTATATCGCTATAGTATACCATTTTTCTTATCTCATAAAAACAAAAAAACACACCAGTATCGCACTTGGTGTGTTTTTTGATTTTTTGTTTTATGTAATCTTTTGTTTAAATTCTTCAATCATTGGTACTTGCTCTGCTTCGTGTCCGTAATGTTTGGCAAGGGTAATGGCTACCCAGTCGGCAGTCAGAATTGATGTAAAGATTTTTTCTTCAGATGTTGCTCCGGAAAGAGGGATTTCCATAGTAGTAATACCTCTGGCTTCATACAATTCTTTTACCACCTGCATTCTTTTTATATTTTGTGGGTGGTCGGTATCATCAGACAAAAGAATAACGCAAAACTGTTTTGCCAAATGTCGGCTATTTTCCTGTAAGTCAAAACCATTCATTTCGTTGTGATTGAGTTCTGGAATAGTGTTATAAAATGCGGGGATCTTTCCGGTTTCATTACATTTTATTTTCCAGTTGTAAGCAATAGAGAGGTTTTTTTGTGAGGCGTATATAATTGGTGTTTTTTCTTCTAGTTTGGATGCTATTTCTTCCCCTTGTTTTTGTAGCGATGCTGGGTCAAGGAGATGTTGTAGTTGTTGTATTTGGCTGAGCAATGCATCTTGTTTCATGATTTTGAGTAGTGCAAGCAAGCTAAACCCAAGTGCGGAGCGTGGTTGAATACCGGTGTCTGGTATTTGAATGTATGGTGTTCCATCGGCTTTTGCTAACGCAATAAGTGTGCCGCCTGTTGCAAGTACGGCAATTGCCGTTCCTGCCGCTTTTGCCTGGCGATATCCTTCGACCACCTCTTCGGTGTTGCCAGAATAAGAGCTGGCTATAAACAGGCTCTGTGCGCTTTTTTCTTTTGACACTGGTGCAACACCATAATCATGATGAATGGTGAGGTCGATTTCTGGTAGGATATTTTTTACTATATCTGCTGCCAAATGAGACCCTCCCATACCAGTGAGTAAAAACGAGGTATATGTCTTTAGTGTCTCACTATGTTCTACAGTCGGTTCGTATGCAAATTGCTTTGCAAAATCAAGAATTGCTTGCTCCATATACGCTTATGCTAGTTTTTCCATTAATGTGTTTTCATTGTGCAGTGCTTGCACATCATCATATCCGCCAACAAGCTCATCATCAAAAAATATTGCAGGAACGGTTTGCCAGTCATATTTTTCTACTAACTCATCACGTTTTGCCGTATCAACCGAGACATCAACACTGGTATATGTCAGGTTGAGTGAGTCAAACAATTCTTTTGCATTATTACAATATGGGCAAGTTGGTGTGGTGTAGATGGTAATTTTTTTCATAATATTATGTGGTCAAAGAAATAGATAGTGGTATTTGATCTTCAATGAGACCGTCTCCAAGGTTGCTAAAGAATTTTCCTGACCCAAATCGCACATCCCACAATGACCTGTCTATAGAAAAGTTTGCCTGTGCAGTGTAGGTACTTGCTGATCCGCTAAGAGTAGTGGTAAATGTAACAGGGTGTGTGATATTTTTGAGTGTAAGATTGGCGGTAACGGTATATGTGGTATCGTTTTTTTTCTGTGCATTTGTAATCACAAGACGTGCCTCTGGATGGGTAGCTGTTGCAAAAAAATCATCTGATTTTAAATGGTTTTCTAAAGAATTTTTTGAACCACCACTCAGGTCTTGCACATTGATACTTTGCATGTTGATGGTAAAATCTCCACCGACGAGTGTATCATTTTCAAACATGAGTGTACCGCTTTTGAGTGCGATTGAGCCAAAATGTTTTGCCCCAACCTTTTTGTTGCCTTTCCAGCCAATGGTATGGCTTGTTATTGGAAGCGAGCTTTTGACCACAGACGTGGCTGGTTGTGGAGTTTCTATAGGAGGAGTATTATTTTGTGTTGTTGCCTCAGGCTGTTTTGGCGAGGTGTTAGCATTCTCCACCTCACGTTTTTCTTGAGTATCACTCTCTCCTTCAATAACGACACCTTCTTCTATTGTTACCCCTTCCTCTATTACCACATCATTATGTTCTTCCCCTTCTGCTTCCTTGTTTTCTTCCTCTACTTCTATTGTTTCTTGGTTGTCATTTTGTACGTTTGCGGCCGCTGTATCATTTGCTGGTTCAGTGTTTTGTGTGGTGGTATTTGACTGACCACACCCTACAATAAGACCAACGAACATAACAAGACCGACAATACTGGTGAGTTGTTTCATATAATTAATATTTACTAATATCTCTTGGAGAAAATAAATTAATAGTCCAGTCTACAATAACACGGAGTTTCTTTTGCCACGAAATAAGTTTTGAGACATAAATACTTCGCCAGAGCCACCAAATCGTTCTTCCACTAAGCTGTACCCCGGCTATTTGTCCTGCTGCCATCCACTGACCAAGTGAAATAAGCAATCCTTTTGAAGAGTAGGTGAGTGGGGTAAGTGGTTTCTTTTCGATTAGGGCTGCAATATTGTCTGCCACAAATTTGCCTTGCTGCACAGCAACTTGTGCGAGTGCCGGAAGTGGTTCTTGTGTTTTTGGGTCCACACAATGTGCCATGTCGCCAAGCACAAAAATACTGTCGTTTCCCATGGTTTGTAGTGTTGGTCTTACTATAATACACCCTTTTTTATTTTGTGCAAAGTCTTCTGTTGAAGGGATTTGTCTTGGTGCGACACCGGCGGTCCAAATTGGCGTAGTTGTGGCTATTTTTGGATACGTATCGTGCGTGGTGGTAATGGCGTGCTTTGTTACACCAGTTACTTTGGTGTTAAAGAGTATTTTTATCTGGTGCTTTGCTAAAATACTCTTTGCTTTTTGTCGTATTTTTTTTGGAAACATGGGAACGAGTTCTTCACCTTTTTGTATAAGGAGGATTTCTACATCATCCATAAGGTGTTTGGGGTAATATTTACCAAATGTGCCATAAAAGAGGTTTGCGGTTTCTGTGGCGAGCTCAACTCCTGTCGGACCACCGCCAATAATAACACAGCGGAGCAGTTCTTTTCTTTTTTCTGCATCGTGCTCTTTTGACGCACGCTCCATTTGTGTAATAAAATGATTTTTGAGTGTAATAGCGTCTTCAAGTGTTTTGAGGGTAAATGCGTGTTCGTCTGCACCAGGTGTACCAAAAAAATGACTTTGCGACCCAAGCGCAAGCACAAGATAGTCATACGCAAGCGGACCTTGTGTTGTTTCTATAATATTTTTTTTGGTGTCTACATTTTTTACGCTACCAATATAGATATCAGACAAGCAACAGCGAAGCACTTTTCTGAGTGGTTCAATAATATTTTCTGGACTAATACTGCCGGTTGCAACTTCATGAAGAAGGGGAGTAAAAAGAAAATAATTTGTTTCATTAATCAGAACAAGCTCTACGTTTTTATTTTTGTGAAAATGTTTGTGGAGTTGTTTGTAGGTATACACCCCACCAAATCCTACGCCAGCGATAACTATTCTTGTTTTTTTGCTTGGAGTCATAAGATGTTGTTTAAGATAAAGATAGGTTAGTCGAAAAGTGTTGTGCTATGTGTTCATGGACGTGTCCATTTGTAGCAAGGATACCAAGCATATTCTTTGTTTCTTTTGTGTTGTACACCAAAGCATTACCACGCAAGTCTGTCATTTTTCCTCCGGCACTTTCTATAATGCATTGCGCGGCACATGCATCCCAAAGTGAGGTGTGTTGACTGGTGTTATAGTATATGTCTGCGTATTTTTCAGCTATTTTTCCTATTTTTACACCAACACCACCAGACATGATGTGTTTTGTGATTCCGAGTTTTTTTATAATACCATCTTTTTCTGGGTGTGAGCGACTACTGATAACGGTCACTTCCTGTATATCTTCAATATCCGACACGTGTAATTTCCGGACTGCTTTTCCTGGTTCTGAAACAAACGCACCGATACCTTTTTGTGCATAATAACATTTTTTTGTTGCAGGCTCATATGACACACCAAAAACAGGGGTATTACCTTGCACGAGACCAATCATTACAGAGAATTCACCGTTTTTTTTAATAAAATCACTTGTGCCGTCGAGTGGGTCAACAATCCATACATATTCACTGGATAGTCTTTCTGGTGTATCTTGTATTTCTTCGGAAAGAATAGGGTGTTTTGAAATATTTTTAATCCCAGAAGTGATAATATTGTTTGATGTTATGTCAGCTGTTGTTACCGGAGAATCGTCATCTTTTTTCTCAATAACATACTTTTTGTTGTATATTTCCATGATCGCATTTCCTGCTTCTTTTGCGATTGGTATAACATCTGTGTATATCTTATCAATATCAGGCATAGATTAAAATAGTTGTTTTTTAAAGTGTGCAATATCTTTGTACCCCAATTGCATGCGCAAAATATCTTCTACAATTTCATGGCCATGAAAATTACTGGTTACTGTAACGGTTTCAATAAACTCCTCAAAAGATACTGTGGAAATAGAAATTTTTTCTCCAGGATCAAGTTGCTGTGGATGTGTTTTTGTGCAGTTTTTTGCGATGTACACAAAGACTTCCCAATCGATTTTGTTGTATGGTTTGTACGATTTATATAACGCCCATTCATTTGACGTGTATCCAGATTCTTCTTGTAATTCTCTTTTGGCAGTTTGGAGTGGGGTTTCGCCAGGATCTTGTTTACCGCCAGGAAGAGAAATAAAGTCATCGTGATGAGGTTGTTGTTGGTGTGCCAAAAGAATAGTGTTTTCTTTTGTGGTTGCGAGTATGCTTACTGTGCTCATTCTTTTGAGCATTTCAAACGTGGCGGTTGACCCATCAAACATGGTTTGCTCCCATTGGTAGGTGTCAAAAATCACCCCAGAAAACATTTTTTTTGCGTGGTTTGGTATGTGAGACATGGAGAATTATTGGAAATAGACTACTCTATTGTACCGTAGACCAGTCTCTCGTGTCCAGCAAGATCTTTTTTTGTTTGTATGGAACTTTTTGGAAAGTGAACCCGAATACTTTCGTATAATTCTTTGGTTTGTGTTGGGTCAATTTCAAAAAAGAACTGTATAGTTTTTGGTTTGGTCTTCCATGCGTTAATTTGCACAAGGAGTTCTTTGTATAATGCAAGACCATTGTCTTGTGCCACAAGTGCGTGTTTTGGTTCGTGTGCAATACTTTTTTCGCTATTAAATTGTTCTTCTGTAATGTATGGAAGGTTTGCTGTAATAACGGTGGGCGAGTGTTTGGGAATAGAAACATGCTGAATAATAGGTTGGAGAAGATTGCCAGTATGGAATGTAATAGATATGCCATGTGTTTGTGCATTTTTCTTTGCCACGTCTATTGCTTTTGCAGAGATGTCTGTGCCATGCAGTGTGAGGTGTGTGTTTTGCTTTTCTGCGGTTTTTGCAATAGCTATTGGCACACAACCAGTCCCAACACCCACATCAATAAGTGTGCCATTTTCTTGTATATGCTTAAGCACTTCCTCGACCATAAGTTCAGTTTCTGGTCGTGGAATAAGGGTGTGCTTGGTGACCAAAAAATCTAAACCAAAAAATGCCTTTTCTTTGGTAAGGTAGGCAAGTGGTATGCCACGCATTCTTTTATATACTACCCAACGGTACCGAAGGGATTGTAGGGGAGATATTCGTTCTTCCGGGTGAGAGATAATGTGTTCGCGGGTTGTGTGTAATACATATGCAAGTAAACACTCTTTGTCGAGTGTGTCGACGTGCAGGCACTCGGTAAGTGCATCTTGGATTGTGTTATGCATCCAATGTTTCATATTCGGCTGTTCTTAATGTTTCTACAACAGCACCCATGTCTCCCGAGAGTATGGTTTCAATATTGTTCCAACTCTGTTTAATTCTGTGGTCAGTAATCCTGTCTTGTGGAAAATTGTATGTACGGATTTTTTCACTTCTATCACCCGATCCAATTTGACTTCTGCGCGCCTCGGTTTCTTCTGCGAGCCGTTCTGCTTCTGCTGCTTCGTGGACTCTGGCACGAATTACTTGCATGGCTTTTATTCTATTTTGAATTTGGGATTTTTCGTCTTGGCATTGCGCCACAATACCTGTTGGAATGTGGGTGATACGGACGGCGGAGTAGGTGGTGTTCACACTTTGACCACCATTACCACTTGCGCAATAGGTGTCTACACGCAAATCATTTGGTTGAATATCTATTTCGGTTTCTTCTACCTCTGGCATAATAGCAACGCTCGCAGTGGACGTGTGTATCCTTCCTTGTTTTTCCGTTTCCGGGATTCTTTGTACACGGTGTACGCCCATTTCGTATTTCATGTCTTTAAACACTTCTTTACCGTGTATTTCAAAAATAACTTCTTTGTATCCACCAACACCAGTTTGGTTTTCGGAAAGCAGAGACGTTTTCCATTTCTTTTTTTCTGCGTAGCGCATATACATCCGCATCAGGTCTCCAGCAAAAAGTGCCGCCTCGTCTCCTCCTGCTCCAGCGCGTATTTCTACAATGACATCTTTTTTATCTTTTGGGTCAGTTGGACGGGTAAGAATGCGCAATGCTTCTTCCAAAGCTTTTTGTTGATTAGCAAGTTCTGACAACTCTTCTTCTGCCATTTCTTTGAGCTCTGCGTCGGTCTCAGTTTCAATAAGAGTGTGAGTTTCGGTAATAGCGTGTTCTATCTTCATGAGTTCTGCTATTTTTTCTGCCGCAAGCTTGGTTTCATTGTATTCCCGAGATACTTCTTGTATTTTTTTTGCATCACTAATAATAGCTGGATTTGTGAGATCAGTTTCAAGGGTTTTGTGCTTTTCATAGATTTTGGTGTATTTTTCTAACATAGTGTTTGATATAGTGTATCATGTTTTATTTTTTTTATATATAAAAAACAGACTATAAAAGCCTGTTCTTTATTATTGATCTGCTATTTTTCTGTTTTTTCTTCTTCGGATTGTGCCACTGCTTTTGCTGCGGCTCGTTTTACTTTTTTTCCTTTTCGTCCAGTAGATACAGAATCTTTTTTCCCCATACGTGCTTGGAATTTTTCCACTCGTCTTGCAGTGTCAATAAGCACCTGTTTTCCGGTATAAAATGGGTGTGACGCAGAAGAAATTTCTGTATGAATCACAAAATGCTTTACACCATCAATATCACGAGTTTCTTTTGATGTTCGTGTTGAGGTGGTGATAAACTCTTCTTTACAAGAGCTATCTACAAATACAACAGGGTGTACCTGCGGGTGAATGCCTTTTTTCATATATTTTCACTATATTTTATGTGCCAGAAGTATATCATGGGCCTTGTATTTTGTCAATACAGTAGGGGATAAGGGGTTTTTAGTAAAGAATTCGGTGTTTTTTTGGTTTGTGTAATAGGTAGTGTGTTGTTATAATATGGGTATACGATTCGCGACTAAATAAAATTATTTTTTAATCAATAACATATGCGCGAAATACTAAATATAGTAATATCACTTAGTACACTGGTTTCAATTGTAGCTCTAGTCATCCTTTGGGCAATAGCCATGTATGAAGTGGTAAAAAGAAAAGACCTTAAAAAAAGCCGCTTGCTATGGATTGCACTTCTTTTGTTATTTATACCTTTTGGCTTAATTATGGATCAATACTTAGAAATCCTTGCATGGTTTGTTAGTATTTTACTTCTTATGCCTATTGCCTTAATAATGTATTTTTTTACAGAAAAAAGAAAAAAACAAGGGTATATTGCTAGATTATTTTTCTTTATAATAATAGCCAGTTTTATTGTTTTTTCGGTATTAAATATATTCTTCAGTACACTTGGTTTTGCAATATGATTGTGGTAATATAGAAAACATAAAGAGAAATTCCAATAAAATGATAAAATTCTTCAACAAAATAATATCACCTATACTTTTGACAAAAAAATGGAACCCTTTAACAAAAGTTGGGGAGTTTAGGTTCAAAATATACCCCAAAGACTTTGAGTTGGTCCGAAACTTTTATGAAACAGTACTTGAGTATCCGGTAGTAAAAGAGTGGGATAGTGCTAAAGATGACAAAGGAGTGTTGTTTGATGTTGGCGGTACAACGATAGAACTACTTTCACCAAAAGATGTGTACAAGCCAATTGGTGGCTGTGGATTATCCCTTGAAGTTGTTGATGTGTGGAAATTGTGGAAAAAATTTGAAAACGCTGATAATATTATTTTTCCAATACGAGACAATGCCTGGGGTGATACATCTTTTTGTGTTAGTGATCCAGAAGGTTTTCATATTACGTTTTTTACCAAACCGTAACGTGCTACGTAGCTAAGTTTTTCTTGTTTTTTATAAATGAAAAATCCACAACAAAAAAACTGTAGAATTAAAAAATCGGTGTGAGGGTACACACCGATTAAACAATAACACTGATTGGTCATCAGGATCGTGTATTGTTACACACTAGCTAACAGTCGAGCATCGTGATAATCGCGAAAGTTTAAAACTAATTATTACGAAATGCCGCGGTCTGCATCGGCTAGTGTCGGCCAACCATACACTTATAAAGGACCCTGTATTACGTTGGTTGAATACACGATATCAGAAATCTAAATATTTGTCAACCTAAGGTGCGTAAAATACTCTTATATAGTAACAAAACTGGTTCTTTTCTTAGGAATTACACAGAGAGCGACATGTTTGATCTAATCAGAACGTGGTACAAAATTAGCCATTTTTCCTTGATTTATGGTATTATATATGCAAAGACTTGATTTTTTCTGGCTTTTTGTGTATAGTAATAGGACGAAATAATTAATAGTAACAGTTTATATGGATGCAATTCTGCAAGTTGTACAGACAATAATTAGCGTATTACTCATAGTGGTTATTCTATTACAACACAAAGGTGCCGGACTTGGCGCTGGGTTTGGTGGCGGTGGCGGTGGTCCTGTGGTGACCACAAGGAGGGGTGTAGACTTATTTTTACACAAAATAACTATTGGATTGGCAGTATCCTTCTTTGTTCTTGCATTTATTGGTATTTTTATCTAAAATACCCAACATCTCTTGTCTTATACTTTTTAAGTATATTAATCTTCTCTTGTGAAATTTTCTGCTGTTTTTAGTTTTTTTTCGCGCATGTTCTCGCGTGTACGAAGAAAAAAAACACAACCATTGGTGGGATATACACACCACCTTAAGTTGCTCCAAAAAGTGGAAGGAAAAAAAATTCCACGATTAGCACAGTTGCAACATGTAAAGAAAACCCTTTCTCCGGTTGAGAAGAGTATTCTTCAGTTTTGTGCACTGGTTTTTTGTATTGGTGTTGTGTGGTTTGGGCTACTCGCACGACAACAGTATAGAACCGCAGTGCCAGATTATGGAGGAAAATATGCAGAGGCTATTGTTGGGTCACCAGAATTTGTTAATCCTATATTTGCATCACTCAACGAGGTAGATGTTGACATTGCCAGACTCGTGTTTTCTGGGTTAATGCGACATAACAAAGAACAGGTGTTGGTACCAGATTTGGCAGCAGACTATTCCATTAGTGAAGATAAAAAAATATACACATTAAAACTTCGTGAGGATGTGTATTGGCATGATGGAGAGCCGTTTAGTGCGCGAGATGTAGTGTTTACCTTCAATGCGATAAAAAACAAAGATACAAACAGTCCATTGTATATTAGTTTTCAAGGTGTTTCTGTTGATCTGGTTGATGAGTATACCGTTGTGTTTACATTACAAAAACCATTCCAACCATTTTTGTCAGCGCTTACTGTGGGTATTTTACCCGAACATGTGTGGTCAGATATTCCTGTAGAGCAGTATCATTTGACACAGCTGAATTTACAACCTATTGGCACGGGTCCGTTTGTGTTTGAAGAGCTCGCAAAAGATGAAACAGGTTTTGTGTTTAGGTACCAGTTACAAAGGAATGAGACACACTACGATTCACGAGCATTTCTTGAGACATTGGTATTTCATTTTTTTGGGGAATACGAAACAGACTTGGGGGCAATCCATGCATTAAGACAAAAAAAGGTGGATGGTCTACATTTTGTTCCGTCACATCTGAAGGATCAAGTGAAGAGAAAGCATATTACTATTCACACGTTGCAGCTTCCGCAGTACACAGCACTCTTTTTTAATGAAAAGAATAATAGCTTTTTGGCCAAAAAAAATGTACGGAAAGCTTTGGGGTATGCAATCGACAAAGAACGCATCTTACGAGAAACATTAGGTGGTGAGGGTCGTGTTCTATATGGACCAACGTTACCTGGGTTTCCTGGGTTTGACGAGAATATAGAAAAAACACCATACAATGTGGAAGAGGCTAACACCATGCTTGATGCGCACTCAAAAAAGATAGAAGCATCGGAATATCGAGAAGAGCGTAGGGCATATTATGAAAAACAATATGACACAGGAGAAGATGAAGAAGACAAAAGCACAGAAGATGCAGAAGTGGTTGATAATGAAGGAGAGGTGTCAGTCACAAGCACAGAACCTGTGGTTGATAATGTGGTTAAGAAAAAAGAACAAGAAGAGGGGATTGCGCGTTTAGTTGATCAAGAGGTTTCAGAAACACAATTATTTTATAGAAAAAATACTAGTGGCGAACTTCTGACTATTCGATTGGTTACGGCGCATACAGAAGAATATAGGAAGGCAGCAGAGCGGATTGCTGGGTTTTGGCAAGAGCTTGGGGTTGAGACAGACATAGAATATGTAGACCCAAAGAGTATGTCGCAAGAGGCGCTGAAGGATAGAGATTTTGATGTTTTACTCTATGGTATTATTCTAGGAAATGACCCTGATCAGTTTCCTTTTTGGCACTCTTCTCAAGTGAACCACCCTGGGTTAAACCTAGCACAGTATGTGAATAGGTCGACAGACACGACACTTGAGTCTATAAGAGAGGAGTCTGATCCAGAAAAAATACAAAAATTATATGAGACATTTCAAAATACTATCATAGAGGATATACCTGCGATTTTTCTCTATACACCAATTTACAGATATGCAACAGGTGAGGATGTTTATGGTATCTCTTTGGAGAGAATTTTTCATCCAGCCGATAGGTTTTCTGGAATTACAGAATGGTATAAAAAAACAAAAGGGGAATGGGTGTTTCGTAAAAAGAATTAATTAATTATTTATTTATATTACACAAACAATCATGTAGCACGTATCTTCTTTGTAATATGTAGTAGCGACATACAGTTGTCCGGACTATATTACATTGTGTTATATGGCGTTATTTTACAGTTTGTGTATGAGTTATGTATATATGAAAGAAGAAATAAAACAACATGGTCGGCCACTTGTACGGCACGACAGGACATCTGGACAATCTTCCAAAGAAGGTGCACGGGTGACTAAAAATAGCGGAGCAAATAGCACGCACAAGAAAAGAAGTTACGGAGGAGGAAAGAACCCTCGACGCTCAGGTACACCAAAGCCTGCGCACTCTTTTCAAAAACGTGTCACAAAGCTCCCAGACCTTCCACCAAAAACATTACGTGTGGTGGCTATTGGGGGTTGCGAAGAAGTGGGAAGAAACTGCTTTGTGTTTGAATATGAAAAGGATGTGGTAATTTTGGATATGGGATTACAGTTTCCAGAAGAAGATATGCCAGGAATTGATTATATTATTCCAAACTTATCATATTTAAGAGGGCGTGAGAAAGATGTAAAAGGAGTAGTGTTTACTCATGGGCACTTGGACCATATTGGTGCGGCACCGTTTTTATTGAATCAGCTCAACTACCCAACAATTATATCTCGGGACCTTACCCTTGCGTTAATAAAACACAAGCAAGAAGATTTTCAAAAAGGGAGTAGTAGTAAATTAAAAATTATTCGTGTGAATAATTTAAACCAAAGAGTAAAGTTAGGAAAAATCACCCTTTCATTTTTTCAGGTTGAACACTCAATTATGGATTCTATGGGCGTTTGTGTACATACACCAGCCGGTACAGCAATTCACCCAGGTGACTGGACTATGGAAAGAGACAGAGACGGTATTACGCAGATTCGCTATGACAAGCTTGCTTCTGTGCCGGGTCCAAAAATGCTATTACTCGAAAGTTTGGGTGCACTGAGTGATAAACGCCATGGCACATATGAAGAAATGTATGATAATATTTACTCTATTTTACGTAGTGCTCCAGGTAGGATTATTGTAGGTACGTTTGCTTCTCAGGTTGAGCGAGTAAAGTGGATTATTTATGCGGCTGCAAAGCTTGGAAAAAAAGTTGCCCTTGACGGGTACAGTATGAAACTCAATGTTGAGATTGCAAGAAAATTAGGGTATGTTAAACCACCAAAAGGTGTATTGATTGATATTAAGAAAATAAAAGACTACCCAGATAATCAGGTCGTGGTGTTATGTACCGGTGCGCAAGGTGAGAAAAATGCTGTATTGATGCGTATCGTAAATAAGACACATCGACATGTTGAACTAAGAAGAGATGATACCATTATTTTCTCTTCATCGATTATTCCGGGTAACGAAAGAACGATTCAGCGCCTCAAAGATAATATTTATCGTCAATGTGATAATGTGATTCATGGTGATATTATGGATGTGCATATTAGCGGACATTCAACAAAACGTGATATTTTAGAATTTATTTCACAAACCAAGCCAGATTATTTTGTTCCAGTTTTTGGTAATCACTTCTTTCTTAAAGAGGCACGAAACCTTGCAGTAAGAAATGGGTTTCCTGAAAAGAACACTATAGTTCCAGACAATGGTACCATAATTGACATGACCCAAAATGGGGTCAAGGTGCACAAAGAAAAAGCAAATACTGACTATGTCTTTGTTGATGGGTTGGGTATTTCTGACATGCAACACGTGGTGTTACGAGACAGACAGGTGCTCTCAGAAGATGGTATGGTGGTAGTTATTGCAACGGTTGATACAAAAACAGGGAAACTGGTACAAAATCCAGATATTATCTCACGAGGCTTTGTCTTTCTTAAAGACAACAAAAAATTGATTGAAGATGTACGGAGAAAGGTGAAAGATTTAATTATAGAATCAGACCCAAGGAGTTGGGCCGACACCAATCAAATACGAAATGATATTCGTGATAAAATAGGTAAATTCCTGTTTTCTAAAACAGAAAAACGACCAATGGTATTGCCTGTTGTGATAGAGGTATAAAAAAATTTCTGTAGAAAAATAAGTTATGAATAAGTGTGTTTGTGTGTATTATGTATTTTTGGTATACTTATAATATATATTTATTTAACAAAAATTTATGACAGCAGTTAAGACTAGAACAAAAACAAACACAAGAACATTGCTTCTTGTGGCGGTTGGCTTACTTGCTGTGGGTGCTGCAGCTTTTGCAATGGTTAGCAGAGCAAGACAAGCGGGGTATCAGAATTTCTATGTACAGTGTCATGATGGTGCGTGGAGGGAGTCAAATAGTTTTGTATCAAGAGATATGCCAAACCCTTCACTACCGGAGGGGATTTACTATTATCCTTCAGAAGGTTGTCAGACTGCCGCACACTGGAAAAGAACTGCGGCTAGATATTGCCAAGGCCGAGGAGGTGAGATAAAGACCGGTATTAACACCTTTAAGATAAGAAGAAAGTGCACGCTCTCTAACCCAGGCAGAGGGTATGGGTATGGTTATGGATATAGAAGAAGATAACATACATGCACATGGTTTGTAGAGTTAAAAAACACCTTACTATTTGTAGTACAAAAAGATCCTTCTGGATCTTTTTTGGCATACTCCTTCTATATGGTCTGTCACGCATTTTTGGTGTATATTTTTTTGGCGATGCTATTTTTGGATATGACACAGGTATTTACAGAAGAGTGTTACAAGAACCAATTGAGTTTGTGTTCTTTTTTCAGACAGTGCTGAGACCATTTTTTTTAGTAGGCCTATCGCTAGATACAATACTTTTTGGCCTTTATTTTTTGGTGGGTCTGTGGGTGTTGGTGTTTTTCTATCTTTGTGTAAAAAGATACAGCAACACAAACACAGCGCTTATAGCGAGCCTCCTTTTTGCATTTTCAACAGTCCAGTTTGATTTCTTTTGGTGGTTTTACTATCGTAATTTAGTCGCTCTATTTTTTTTGTTAGTTATATTTTATTTTTATAAAAAAAATGCACCAGTATGTTTTTTTTCGTTAATACTCCTCATTAGCTTCCATCCATTGACAGGGCTTTTTGCTGTAGCAATATTTTGTGCGTATGCTGTCTATAAGAAGGAATATTATATAATAGTTTGGGCAGCTATGGGGTCTTTTATTGCATTTGCAGTAAATTATAAGGAATTTATTACATATATAGACATGCTTTTTGATTTTAGTCCCACAATGCATGGGGTACCTCAGATAAGAAAAGGCGAGCTTACAGGACAGTTTATGTCTGTATCTGTGTATTTGAGAGAAGCAATATTTTATCTACCTTTTGGGTGTGTTGGTGTGTATAAATATGCAAAAAAAAATGTATTATGGGCAATAGTATTTTTTTTCAGCGCTTTTCTTATAATTATTCAGTTTTTGCTGTACAAACGTTTTTTTATCTTCCTTGATTTGGCCGTTATTTTTTTTGCTGCGCTATACCTCAATTCTATTATCGTGTTTATTAAGGATAGAACAATAAAATATATGAGCATCTTTATTTACACTAGTTTTTTAGTGCTCAATATATTATTTTTCTCTTCAACAATAGCGCCAGAAGTGAGCCTTGAAGAGGTTGTACATATGGTACAACTTCAGGATCAGATTCCTGAAGATCAGGCAATATTGACAGTATACAATACATACGCACCTTGGGTGTATGGGTACGCTGGGAGACATGTGATTATAGCGCCTGGTATGTTTGAGGTAAAAAAATGGACCATGAGTGAGTGGGAGGTTTTTTGGACCACAAGGGACCATGGCGTAAGGAATAACTTGTTGTCTCAGTATGGTTTGGACAAAATATATTTATTTAGTGGGTATAAGAACATTGGATACATTGAACAATTATTCTTGGATAATCCTAAAATAATAAGAGTGTCCAAGTTTGTTTGGTTGTATACAAAAAACCCATAGACTCTTGATTTATTTCCTTTTATCGTATATACTATTTCCACAAAGATACGCCGACGTGGTGAAATTGGTATACACGCTTGCCTTAGGAGCAAGTGCCTTCGGGCGTGAGAGTTCGAGTCTCTCCGTCGGCACAAAAAATACAGTCAATATTGACTGTATTTTTTTGATTCGTATTGAGTTACAAAACGGCTGGTTTTATAATACTCTCAAAACCTATTGACAAAAAGGTGGTGGTGTGGTAAAAAATATACAGTGCTCCTTATATCAATAACAACACAGAAAGGAATTTTGTGATGGAAGTATACATTCTACGAGAGTATCAACAGCAGGCTGTTACATATTTTAGTAACAAGCCAAAAGGTATTATCTACATGGCAAGTGGCCTTGGAAAAACACTTGTTGCCGCAGACATTATTCACAACACGCTTATCATGAAAGATACTGCACGGATATTGTTTCTGTGTGACAGTCGAGATATTATTACCCAAGCACATGATGTGTGCCAGCAAAGTATTAACGACAAAAGTGTCACAATGAGTGTGTTTTGTTCGACAGACACGAACACACATTCTAGCCAAGTGGTATTTGCCACATTTGCAGGATTGCGACGCCATACACATCTCTACAGCAACGATACGTTTGACCTAATCATTGTAGACGAAGCACATCATGCATGTGCGCCAACCTACAAAAAAACCATAACGTATTTTTCTCCCACACAACTCCTGGCACTCACCGCAACACCAAACCGTATGGACAAACAGGATATACGAGACATCTTTGGTGAGATTGTGTATACATACACGCTTGCTCAAGCACTTGCCGACCAGACATGGCTTGCAGATCTGAGCTATTTTCTTCTCACAGACAACTTCAGTGAGAAAAAACTTGCCGCACTTCAAGAAATGGTCTGCAATGGTGAACGTGTTACACAAACCATGCTTGATGCCTGTTTCCAGCAAGAACGTTTAGAGAGCGTTGCCAAAAAACTCCGCACAGAACATGCTGGAAAAAAGACTATTGTCTTTGCTCAAAATATTTCTCATGCAAAACAAGTTGAAGAGGTAATGCCAGAAGCACGTGCCTACCACTCAGAGTTGTCACAAAAGCGTCAACAAGACATTCTCACAGCATTTCGCAATAATACTCTTTCTATCATTGTCACTATAGACAAGTTTAATGAAGGTGTTGACATTCCAGATGCAGACGTCCTAGTTTTTCTTCGCTCAACCGCATCTGAAACTGTATGGTTACAACAACTCGGAAGAGGGTTGCGAAAAACCACAGACAAAACCCATGTAACCATTCTTGACTATGTTGGCAGCTACACCCGTCTTAAGCAGGTTGATGCACTAGACAGAAAAGTCCGAGAAGCACAAGAAAAGAACACACCATCTTCTTCCACTTTTACTGTTCCCGGACTCGGTCTTCATTTCACCAAAGTCTTACAAGATATTGTGCAGATTCTTGCTCGCATACATAAAGACTTTTATCCAACCATTGAAGAAGCTATGGAAGCAGTGCAACGTCTTGATCCTGTGCCAACATTAATAAGAGAATACCACAAAACCTACACACAGGACGCACGTCTTCCGAGTAATCCAGATCAGCACTACAGCAAAGAAGTTTGGGATCGTATTGGTGGGTGGAAAGGGTTTCTTGGTCAACCTATCCCAGAAGAAAAATATGCAACCACTGAAGAAGCAATGGTAGCCGTACAACGCCTGGATCCTGTGCCAACAATAATCAAAGAATACCAAAAAACCTACCATCAGGATGCACGTCTTCCGAGTAATCCGGATAACTACTACGGTAAAGAAGATTGGGATCGTATTGGTAAATGGATTGGGTTTCTTGGTACTGGAAAATACCCAACCATTGAAGAGGCGATGGAAGCGGTACAACGCCTGGACCCTGTACCAACATCACACAAAGAATACCAAAAAACTTACATACAAGATGCACGTCTTCCGTCTAGTCCGAATGAGTACTACAGGAAAGAAGCTTGGGATCGTATTGGTAAATTCATTGGGTTTCTTGGTACTGGAAAATACCCAACCATTGAAGAAGCAATGGCAGCCGTACAACGTCTTGATCCTGTGCCAACATTAATAAGAGAATACCACAAAACCTACACACAGGACGCACGTCTTCTGAGTGCTCCGGATAAGTACTACAGCAAAGAAGTTTGGGGTCGTATTGGTAAGTGGAAAGGGTTTCTTGGTACTGGAAAATACAAAACCATTGAAGAAGCAATGGCAGCGGTACAACGTCTGGATCCTGTGCCAAAAAAACAAAGAGAATACAAAAAAACCTACCCTCAGGACGCACGTCTTCCGAGTAATCCGAATGAGTACTACAGGAAAGAAGCTTGGGATCGTATTGGTAAATTCATTGGGTTTCTTGGTAAGAGGTAAGTAGCTTTTTCTGTTTGTTCCTTTTTTCGTCACCAGCCATAATATGGCTGGTTTTGTAATACAAAAAATTAGTTAGTTTTTTTTGTAACAAAAAAAATGCTATACTTTTCTGATAATAACCACACATTTATGGAAGAATATTTTGATGGCGTTGCTGGCATACCAGAAATAGATTTGCATGGTATGTATCCCGATGAAGCAGAACAATTATTACACAGCGAACTATATCGTTTTGGCGAAAATAATCAAAAAGTTGTTCGTGTTATTTATGGTGCAGGAACCGGTGTGCTTGCCAAAACTATTACAGAATCTCTTGCGCAAAATCCAATGGTATCAAAAAGTTTTGTAGAAAGCCATGGTGGCGCCAGTATTGTTTTTTTGTAAACTTAATAATGATACTGTTTTCCAGAAATAATGGTGTGCGCTCTGTAGAGTTGTTCGAGTAAAATGGTACGAACCATTTGATGCGGGAAGGTGAGTGAAGAGAGTGAAAGTTGATGTGTTGTTGTGTTAAGAAAATTTCTATCAAGCCCAAGTGGTCCACCAAGAACAAATACAATATGTTCACCATGCGTTGTTTGCCCTTCTAAAAAGTCTGCAAAGGCTTTTGAGGTATGGGTTTTTCCCTGTTCATGAAGTGCAATTACGGTTGCGTTTTTTGGTATATGTTTTTGCAACTGTTCCGCTTCTTTTTTTCGCACAGCATCAGTTTGTGAAATATGGGAAAAAGGGATTTCTTTTAGTTCTATTATTTCTAGTTTTGCATATATTGAGAGACGCTTGAGGTATTCCTTTTCGGCCGCTTTCCAGTAGGATTCTTTGAGTTTTCCAAGGGTAATAAGGGTGATTTTCATCATATGTGTGTATTCCATTAAGAGGTGAGTACTATTTATCCCCAGGCACAGAGGTTTGATGCTTGACAGGGGAAAAGTGATTATGTATAATAATCAAGCAATCATTTAAAACATATTAATCGCAAATCACCAAATTGGTGACCACGTCCTCGCTTTGCCCGGACCTCTGGGATATACTATACCATGTACTACAATATTGTACACACAATACGTCAGCATCATATCTATATCTCTTAGCACCACCAGGCAATACATAGTATTCGCTCGGTAGCGATTTTTTTTTCGGAAAAAATGTTTTCACACAAATGAATATATCTTGTATCCATTTGTGTGGAAGGATTGAAATAGGTTCAGAACGAACGAACATTACAATTTAAGAGTTCAACAATATAAAAAAGTAAGTAAGTAAGTAAAATTAACAGAAGCACCATTGTGTGTTTCTGTAGTGTGCAATAAGAGCACACGGTGAATGCCTTGACACAAAACGACGACGAAGGACGTTGCAGGGTGCGAAAAGTCTCGGTGAGGTCCCAAGCAACCTTTGACCCGGGAATGTCCGAATGGGGGAACCCATTTCGAGTAATGTCGAAATATCATATACTGAATACATAGGTATATGAGGAAGACCTGGTGAAGTGAAACATCTCAGTAACCAGAGGAAAAGAAAGAAAATTATATCATCTTTTTTCTTTACGAGTAGCAATCTCTTGTAAAAGGGTTAGCTGCTCGTATTGGAAAATTTGATTTCGATTCCGTGAGTAGTGGCGAACGAAAGCGGAAGAGCCCAAACCTATATAGTGTTGTATTATTAATTTGAATGTCTTCGGATGTTTTTTGCGGTAATACTTAAAGGACAGGCCGTTTCTATATAGGTGTTGTAGGATATAACGTAGGTTACCTGTAAGACCTGGGTGTGTATAGTGTGTATAGTTGAAGATCTCTGGAAAGAGACTCCAAAGAAGGTGATAGACCTGTAAACGAAATATACATTATATGTATCTGTTATATTCCTGAGTAGGGCGGGACACGTGAAACCCCGTCTGAATCTGCCGCGACTATGCGGTAAGGCTAAATACGTTTTGTGATCGATAGTGAACAAGTACCGTGAGGGAAAGGTGAAAAGTAGCCCGGAGAGGGCGATGAAATAGTATCTGAAACCGTGTGCTTACAAAGAGCAGGAGCCCTAAGTCACTTATGTGACGGGGTGACTGTATTCCTATTGAAGAATGAGCCTGCGAGTTACTTAATCTGGCAAGGTTAAGCTCTTTTGGAGCGGAGCCATAGGGAAACCGAGTCTTAATAGGGCGTTAAGTCGGATAAAGTAGACCCGAAACTGAGTGAGCAATCCATGACCAGGGTGAGTCTTGATGATAAATCAAGAGGAGGCCCGAACCCACGCGCCGTGCAACACGCGGGGATGAGTTGTGGATAGCGGAGAAATTCCAATCGAACTCAGTAATAGCTGGTTCTCCTCGAAATAGCTTTAGGGCTAGCTGTATGTGTTCCTTCTGGGGGTAGAGCACTGGATGGAAAGTGGGTCCTTCGGGATACCCTTTCCAATCAAACTCCGAATACCAGAAGTCAAAAACATGCAAGTTAGACTATGGGGGCTAAGCTTCATAGTCGAAAGGGAAACAGCCCAGATCGTCAATTAAGGTCCCTAAATCACTGCTAAGTGTTAAAGGTGGTGTTAATTCTTATACAACCAGGAAGTTGGCTTAGAAGCAGCCATCTTTTAAAGATAGCGTAACAGCTCACTGGTCAAGAGTTTTCGCGCCGAAAATGTACCGGGGCTAAGCAGTGTACCGAAATTACGAATTCATGATCTCTTCGGAGCATCATGAGTGGTAGAGGAGCATTCCTATCTGCGTCGAAGCAGGATCCGCGAGGGCCTGTGGAGCGATGGGAAGAGAGAATGCAGGCACAAGTAGCAAAAATGCCAGTGAAAGTCTGGCACACCGAAAACCCAAGGTTTCCAGGGCAACGTGAATCGTCCCTGGGTTAGTCGATCCTAAGGCGAGGCCGAAGGGCGTAGTCGATGGAAGAGCAGGTTAATATTCCTGCACTTGGTATAGTTTGTTGTATTGCCGCATCTCAACGGCACGAGCGTTTTTTGGCTATAGACGTTCCGCAAGGTAAAGACAACCTCTCCGGAGTGAGTCAATTCGTGTTAGAGAGATGCCTAGAAAAACAGTACAACGCTAGGCTATATCAATCCGTACCGCAAACCGACACAGGTGGGTAGGTCGAGAAGACCAAGGTGTACGAGAGAAACATGGTTAAGGAACTCGGCAAAACAGCGGCCGTAACTTCGGGATAAGGCCTG
>JABJHO010000056.1 GCA_018661775.1 Candidatus Magasanikiibacteriota bacterium
AGCCGCTAAACGTAAAGTAGCTAAGAAAAAGCCAGCCGCTAAACGTAAAGTAGCTAAGAAAAAGCCAGCCGCTAAACGTAAAGTAGCTAAGAAAAAGCCAGCCGCTAAACGTAAAGTAGCTAAGAAGAAGCCAGCCGCTAAACGTAAAGTAGCTAAGAAGAAACCTGCGAAACGTAAGGTAGCCAAAAAGAAACCTGCGAAACGTAAGACTACCAGAAAGAAAAGATAGTCATATGTTCAAAAAAACACTCAATTTTGAGTGTTTTTTTGTGTTGACATGCTTGTAACACAAAAAATACGCCTACCATTTGACAAAATTCACAAACCATGTTACGTTAAAGATCCGCCCTTTATAATCCAATAAAAGGAAAACCATGGATTGTTCAAAATTCCCAACCCAACCACACCCAGCATACCAAAAAGGCGAAAAATTATGTCTATTAAGTTAAGTGCGTGGATACGTGAGCAGATAAAAAAACAAGGTCACAGCCAGGAGTCTTTAATGAAAACACTCGGATGGTCAAGTGCTGCTAAATTAAGCAGGAGACTGAAATCTAATTCTTTCAAAAAAGAAGAAGTGGAACAGCTTATCGTCCACCTAAATGGCGAGGAATACCGAGAAAAGTTTATCTACACAAAATTGTCGAAAACGGGGAGAACACTCACACGACAGGCAATTCTTTCCACCCATAGCAATATTACAAACTTCTTTACAACTGCCGAAGAAGAAATCCTTGCCAAGACATTGTCAGCCGAGATGATGCTAGAACACAGAAAGCACATGTGGCAAACATTGGAAAAAGATCCTATGTATGACTCTGTAATTCTTGTGTTCTCCTCATTAGAAACGATGCCGCCTGAGGTTCAAAATCAACGTTTGGCAAAAATCATGTATAACACAATAGCCTCAGGCGTCAGTGTAACATATGTGACACCAGAAAAAATCTCAAACGACCCAGCCCTTCTACAGACGTTTGGCATGTTCAGCGACTTAACAAATCAAATCGGTGCCGTTCACAAAGGCCTCTTGTGTCATGTTTTTGATGATCGAATAAACACACGTTACCAAGATTTTTGCGTCACCGTTTTCTACAAAAGTAGCCCCCTTTTACACCAATGTGCAATAACACTACTAACCATCAAAGCAGGTGAAAAAGTGTTAGATCTTCGACTCTCACCACAAGAATCTCGATTTTTTTTCGATGCTCTACACTATTATGCAAAGACATTACACAATCCTGATATCAGTTATAAAACAAGCAAGGAAATCAAGATTGCAGATATATTTTAGACTTAATCTGCGTCACCTAAACCGTGTTAAGCCCAAACGTTTTTACGTGCGGGTTCTTTTTTTAAAAAATAAAAAATCGTTTATGTGTAGCGCAACCCAACAATCTTGACCAATCACAGAGAGTGTTGACAAAAACCCAGAATTGTGTTAAGGTTAAGGCATGCTCATTTTATTTTACACAAAAGAAAGAGGATCATTATGAGTGAAAATAACAAACGTCAAATACAGGTGTATCTGTTTCCTGCATACGTGACAATTGGTTCTATTGAGGCAAGGGCAAAACCAATATACGACTTTTTTGAAAAAAAATCGATAGAACTTGTCCCAAGATACTGGGATGGTAGTATTGAAGGATTACCAAACAACCGCTCTCTTGTACGAGCATCTTCACAAATGTACTGCACAAGAGGTGAATTTTTTAACGCCTGTGAATCTAAAGGGTATGTTGGTTTTTACGAATGCCAAAGCCTTAGCGTAGAGGAAGAAGAACTACTTCGAAAACTCATCAATGAAGAGGAAACAGAAGAAGGTCAAAATGAGTTTATTGGAAAAGGTGAGCTAGACGTAGGATTTTCTATGTATCGATCTCCAAACACTCCAATTCCTTTGTTAAAAGAAGTTGTTTCATCAGCAGAGGTATCCTCAAAACCCATCCTTGAAGCACTGTATACACTCACAGAGTTAGTGAAAGAAAAAGAAACAGTGCACAAAGTATCAGACAACGAAACCGAATAAGGGTTCGCTAGTCAAAAACGAGAGAACCTTTTGGTTCTTTTTTTATTAGAACCAACCTAAGAACCTATATACCTGACATCATTCTCTGAAGCGCGTAATATCCCTTCTTTTGATTGAGTTTGCTCAATACAATGTGCAAGCAATCCAGGAACGCGACCAATAAGAAATATAGCATTTCCTTCTATTGGCGAAAAATCCATGTCGCAAAGAATTGCTGCAATAGCACCGTCTACATTAATGGGCAATGGTTTAGAAGAAATAGCATTTAATTCTTTGTGCACCGTTTCTACCAATGCACAATAGTTACCAAATATATTTGTTTCTTTTGCCACAACAAAAAGTGCTTCGGTGCGTGGATCGGTGGTAAATATTTTATGCCCAAAACCAGGAGCATATTTTTTTTGTTCTTTCATTGTTTTTAAATGACTTGCAATATGTTCTACTTTTTCCATATCATAAAAAAAGGTCATTGCGTCTTGCGCCGCAACACCATGCCGCGCACCAAAACCCAAAATTCCTGCTGCCAAAGATGAGTGGATACTGTTTCCGGCCGAGGCAGAAATTCTTGCATTCATTGCAGACGCGGTTCCCGGACCATGATCAATAACGGCAGTAAACAGTGCATTACACATTTTTTCTTGCGCCGCATTTGGTAATTCTTTTTTCAATAATAAAAAAATGGTTTGCACAAATGAATTATTTGCAATTAAATCGGTAAGTGCATGATTTCTTACGGACTCTTTTCCATCTTTAATCTGTGTTATCGCTGTGGTAAATTTCATATATAAATATTAGAGTAAATTTTTTTGCATACACGGAATTAAATCTTCATAATTTTGTGCAATACTCACACCAACCGCGCGTAATGCATCTTCTTTTTCTGCCGCACCCTGACCGCGCGCAACAATGGCACCGGCATGTCCTATGTTCATTCCTTCTGGAAGCACATTGGCAAACTTTCCACCGATATAAACAGCTAAAGGTTTTGTAAACTTTTTATTCTTAATCAGATCAACAATATCAAATTCATAACTTCCGCCATGCTCACCAAAAAGTATTACCCCTTTTGTTTGTTCATCATGTTCAAATAGTTCGAGTAAATCCGCATATGTTGTACCCATAAGTAAATCTCCACCAACATGCACGGCGGTACTTTGCCCAAGACCAGCTTTGCGTACTTGCCACGATAATTCATTGGTCATACCACCAGACCGAGAAATAATACCAATGTTTCCGGGAGTAAAAATGGTATCAGCCAGTGATTTTGGCCCACCAATAACACCCACCCTTCCAATTCCAGGACTTATTATACCAAGCGAACTTGGGCCAATAATACGAATATTTTTTTCTTTTGCCGCGGCCAAACAATATGCCGTATCTTTTATAGGAATACGCTCTATAATAGTATTAATACACGGAATTCCTGCATCAACCGCTTCCATAATCGCTGATTTTGCGGCAAATGGTGGCACATAAATGGTGGTTATACTGCAATCCGGATGTGCTGCAAATGCATCAGCGACCGTATTATATACCGGCACACCGTGCACTTCTTCCCCACCTTTTCCCGGACGCACTCCTGCTACAACATTGATGCCATATTCCTGCATCGCCAACACTGCCTTTTGCCCTTCTTTTCCGGTAATTCCTTGAACAAGCACTTTTGTATTGTTATCTAAAATAATTGCCATAATTTTTCCATTATACGTTAACTAACTCTACAAGACTGTGTACTGTTTCGTCAATCCCCACTTCTTTCCCAAAAAGTTTTATATTAAGATTGTTGCGTTCTGCACACTCTTTCATCATTTGCATACCCTCTTCTTCGTTTGGCCCAGCACGACGAACCACAATAGGAAATGTTGGTTGTACCTCATCGAGTGCTTGAATAATTCCTGCAAATGTTGCGGCTATATCGGTAAAGTTTGCTACTGCGCCGGCAATCCACAATCCACGAATTCCAGGTTTTGATAATACAATTTTTGCCAGTTCATATACTTTTTCTTTTGGTGGATTACCAGAATATTCGGTATAATTTGCCGGACTCAAACCCGCACGAATCATTGCGTCCATTGCGGCGATACTTGCACCACCGCCAGAAAATAGTACGGCAATATCTCCATCCATTTCTATATATTTTCCTGCCGTTCCTCTGTAATACCCTTCTCCTTTGTCTATATCTTTTACGGCAATTTCTCTTTGTGTTGGCAATCTTCCCATCATTGTTCTTTCTTCTAATTCTTTCCATTCGTCGTGACGAAAAAACGCATCGTCGTCAATGGCAATTTTTGCATCAGCCGCAATCCAAGTATTATTTTGTGTTTTAACCAGTGGATTAATTTCTACCAAACGAATGTCTTCTTGTAAAAAACATTCCCATAACTTTTGTGCAATATTTTGCACCTCACGCTCTTGTGTAAATGAAGGGATATTTGGATTTGAAATAGTAAGTGGAATACGTTGTATATTTTTTTCTGCCACGTCTTCAATGTCTACTCCACCTTCGGTAGAAAAAAGCAATACTGGTTGTTTTGTGTTTGTGTCATAGGTAATTGAAAGATAATATTCTTGCGCAATAGCAAGTTTTTCTTCAACCCTAACCGAAGATACATATTGTCCGCGCACATTCATGGCAAATAAATCACTCACGGCGGTTTCTATTTCTTGTTGCGAAGAACAAAAACGAATGGCATTATTTTTTCCTCGTTTTCCAGAAAGTACTTGTGCTTTTGCTACTACTGAATCAAAAGATATGTTTTTTACACACTCTTTTACATCATCATTTCTACTAATAACAATACCTTTTGAGATTGCAATACCATATTTTTGATACATTTTTTTTCCTTCCCATTCGTATAAATTCATATTACTCTTGTTGTGTTACTGGTGAATCAATCAGATCCATTCTAAAGTTTATCCCATGATCTGCAAAACCATACTTTTTATACACCTCATGCAGTGCATCTCGTCCGTGCCTACTTTGTGCAATGATTTTATAACAACCCAACTCCTTTGCCTTGGTAATAGCCGCCTTTACCACAGCAGTCCCATATCCTTTTTCACGATATTCTGGCTCAACAAATAAATTTTCCAAAAGCCCATATGGTTCTTTGTGTATGTTATTTTGTATAATAACAAGAAAGACATACCCAATTTTATTATTATCATCTACCACATCAAACTCAATGGCATACGAGTCTGATCTTTTTGTTTGTGTAACATTCATATATTTTAGCTATATAAGTATACTACGTAATATTTTGGCAAGCTTATCTGGGTCATGACGTAAAAAACTCCGCACAAGCGTATCCCCTTCTTCGGTTTCTATGTGTTCGTCAAAAATAACATCCTGCCTAACAACACAAGGATCCTCACCCAAATCATCTTCAAGTCGCTTTTGACCAGACGCAGCATATTTGTTCATTATTTCTTTTGGAATTACCCCTTTATGCGCAATAATACAATCAGGTTCCCGGCCAACATACGTGGTTATTTCGTTTACTGTATCACGTAACTTCATTGCATCTGTTTGACCACGCTTTGTCATTAAATTTGTAATAAATATAAACGTACCAGATGATGATTGTATAGCCTCTGCGATATCACCCACAATAATGTTTGCCAAAGTAGTAGTAAACAAGTCTCCCGGACCAACAATAATGTAATCAGCATTCCTAATTGCTGCAGATGCTTGAGGATTCTCTTTTACTTGTGGATTAAGCTCAAGACGTGTAATTCTTTTTTGTTTGTCAAATGTTGGCTCATCAATAGCATGTTCGCTTTGTATGCTCGTACCATCGTCATATGTCGCCACAAGTGTGGTTTTTTCTAGTGTTACCGGTATTACATGCCCTTTTACACGAAACAACCTAGATAACGCGTCTACGGCAGCAACTTCACCATGTTTCATGTCCGTAAGCCCCATGAGAATTAAATTTCCCAGCGTATGTCCAGCAAGCCCTTCACCTTTTGCAAAACGATAGGTAAAAATTTCCCGCAACAGATCATTGTGTGAATCTGCAAGAGCAATAATAGACTTACGAAGATCACTTAAGGGTAGTAAACCAAATTCGTCACGCACAACCGCATTACTTCCTCCATCATCAGTCATACTAACAATAACAGAAAGCGCAAGATCATCAAAAACCTTTAATCCAGACAGGACCGGTGTAGTACCTGTACCCCCTCCGACCACCACAACATGCTTTTTTTTCATATATTTTTTTATTCTACCGTTACGCTTTTTGCTAAATTTCTTGGTCGGTCAATATCTCTTTCTAATGCAAGAGAGATGTAATACGAAAATAGCTGTAGCGGTATTGTGTTAAGTAGTGGTTCTAATAATTCCATTGTTGGAGGTACATATATAATATCATCAGCAAGTTCTTTTGCCTGTTCATCACCTTCTGTTGCGATTATAATAACACGAGATCCACGCGCTCTCACCTCTTCTATATTACTACGCATTTTATCGTATAGCTGATTTTTTGTCATTACGGCAAACACAGGCACTCCTTTACCCAAAAGCGCAAATGGCCCATGTTTTAACTCTCCACCAGGATAGGCTTCGCAATGAATATAAGACAATTCTTTGCATTTTAGTGCACCTTCTAACGCTACAGGAAAATTAATTCCCCTTCCAAGAAAAAACATGTGTTCGTAAGAACTATATTTTTTTGCCATGTCATTAATACACTCTTTTTGCGCTAAAATAGTATTCATTTTTTCAGGAATCTCTAGCAATGCGGTGAGCAGACGCTTTCCGGTTGCCGGAGTAACACGTTTAAGCCTTCCAAACTGCAACGCGTACAATGTAAGAATCGCAACCATATTGGTGAACACTTTTGTCGAAGCCACAGATATTTCTGGTCCGGCATGAATATACGTTCCACCATCTGTTTCTCTTGCTATTGTTGACCCGATTACGTTTACGACTCCACGAACAAAAGCACCTTTTCTTTTTGCCTCACGAAGTGCCGCAAGCGTGTCGGCTGTTTCTCCTGATTGAGAAATTGCGAATACTAACGTATGCTTATCTAAAACTGGGTCACGATATCTAAATTCACTTGCAACATCAACCTCTGCTGGAATTCCTGCAAGACGCTCAAAAGCATATTTTCCTATCATTCCCGCATAACTTGCAGTACCACATGCAATCAAAATAACGCGATTTATAGACTGCATCTCCTTGATCGTCATATTAAGTCCACCCAAATGCGCTGTACCATCTTCTACATTATATCTGCCACGAATTGCATCTTTAAATACCGTTGGTTGGTCATGAATTTCTTTTATAAGAAAATGATCAAAACCTTGTTTTTGTGCCTGCTCATCATCCCACTCAATTTCTTCTACACATTTTTCTACTTCATCATCTTGTAATGTAAAGGTGTGAATTTCATCTTTTGTAATTTGTGCAATTTCACCATCTTCCAAATAGATAACTTTTTTTGTGTGAACCAAAAGTGGTGTTGCATCACTTGCAATATAGTGTTCATTTTCACCAATCCCAATTACAAGTGGACTTCCCATTCTTGCGGCAATAACACAATTGGGAATATCTTTGTGCATTACAGCAATACCATATGTACCACGCACATGAGTCAACGCTTGCTCAACAGCAAGTCGCAATGCATCGACTGAATCTTTCGCATCCATGCTATGGAAATGTTCTTCAATAAGATGTGCCAAAATTTCTGAATCAGTTTCTGATTCATATGTATGAGTATCACCAAGATGTTCTTTTATTTCTCTGTAATTTTCAATGATACCATTATGGACAATAGCCAATTTTTCATGACATCCGGTGTGCGGATGCGCATTCTCTTTTGTGACGCCGCCATGCGTGGCCCAACGTGTATGCGCAATTCCCACAGTTCCTGGTATTGTTTCTGTTTTTAAACACGTGGCAAGATTTTCTATTTTTCCAAGCGCTCGAATTCTTGCCATTGTGGCACCATGTTGAATTGCCATTCCAGCACTGTCGTATCCTCTGTATTCCAAACGCCGCAACCCTTGAAGTAAAATTGGTGCTGCCGGCTTATCTCCTATATATCCAATTATTCCGCACATATACTTATCGGTTATTAAAAAGTAACTCTTCTGTAACAAGCTCCAAAGAATCTAGTATAATATCTGCCACAGAATAATCCCCATGACTCCACCGTTTGTCTGGCACCGCAATAGCCAAAGCGCCACTTGCTTTTGCTGCCTGGATTCCTACAAAAGAATCTTCAAATATTGCAATATGTTCTTTTGGAAATCCTAATTCATTTATGCATGCATTATACACCGCCGGATCTGGTTTTCCTGGCAAATTCATACTTTGTGTTGAAAACAAATGGGCAAAATATTTTTGTAATGCAAATCGTTCAACAACTAAATCAATCCACCTCCTTGGTGAAGAAGATGCTATTGCCATTGTTACACCTTTTTCATATAGCAAGTCAAGAAGCGTTTGCGCGCCAGGCAGAAGGTTTGACTGTTTTGTATAAACAATGTCTGCTTCGTGATCATAAAATGCATACACTTCTTCAAATGTAATTGTTGGATTGTATTGTTGAAACACCTTGGTTATGTCATTAAGATTTTTACCCAATAGCTCTTTTGCCGAAACCTGATCTGAAGATAATCGAAGCTGTTTGCATAAACGACGTTCAACACCATGCCAATGAATTTCATTATCTACCAATAACCCATCCATGTCAAAAATTACTGCTTTTATGTTCATATACTATATATTATGACAGTACTTGCTTGGCTAGTGCCAAGTCCTCTTTTGTGTTCACACCACGAGCTTCTTGTGGTTCAATCGAAATAGAAGAAATAGGTTCGCCAGAATCAATTGCCATATGAAGTAAATCGGTAAGATAATATTCTTCTTGCGCATTATTGTTATCGAGCTGATCAATATGATTCCAAAGCCACGGTGCATTAAAACAAAAATAGCATGGATTCACCTCATGAATCTCTAACTCCTCTTTTGTGCAATCCTTTGCTTGCACATCTCGCACAATATGCCCAGTTTTTTCATCACGAATAATTCTACTAAAACCTGCAAACGATGAAAACTCATTCTCAAAATGTGGTACAGTAATTGTCATAAGTGTAATACTGTTGCCGCGCTCTTCATGTCTTTCAACTAAGCTCGCAATAGATTGAGGTTGTACAAATGGCATATCTCCGTACAACACCACAACATGGTCAGCAGTATGCTCAAGAAGCGTTCTTGCTTGCGCCACCGCGTGGCCAGTACCTAATTGCTGCTCTTGAACCACATAATCCACTCGTGACCCCAAATACTCACGAACAAGCGCCCCATCAGCACTTACCACCACCACCGGTTTGGCGCAGCACTTTGACGATATAACTGCATCTACCACATGCCCTACAAGTGGCTTACCAGCCAAGGTGTGCATCATTTTTGGTATACCACTTTTCATTCTTGTACCGTGCCCAGCAGCAAGAACCACCGCACCTACTTTTGAATCTAGCTCCATATATTCATTATAATTATTATATTGTTTCACTATATTGTTTAAGTAACGCATACTCATCTTCAAAACCCAACGTATGCACACCTTGAAACTGTAGCAATGCCAACGCTTCTGGAACAGTATAAAAACACACACGCCCAAGAAACCCTTCTTTTACGCACAATTCCCCTCCAGTATATTCTGCTGCAAAGTAGTGGGTCTTTTTTCTGATTTTTGCATTTTCATGTACCATAGATGACGCTATAAAGGATACATAGTTATGTACCAGTATAGTCGCACCAGTCGACTCTTGCACCTCTTGCACCAACATGTCTTGCATGACATCCCCATGGTTAACATAACATTTTGGAAAATAATAGGTGCACGTTGAGTCATCGTATAATAACAAAAGGTGCAGTGTTTCTTGTTCTGTGTTCTCTTGTTTTTGCAATACAATAGCAGAGGAAAGTGTATACATATAAAAGGCATTATACCATAATCAAAGAAAATATTTCAGAAAGGTGCTGCACTTTTGGTATACAACTCTGTTCGTATTCTACAAATGCAATACTTTTGGAGACTTTTAACACCGGGGTCAATTGAGGAAATTTCTGCACAAGGTCTTGTGTTTCCTTCACCTTGTCATTAATAAAATATATAGACTCTTCTGAGCACTCTGTAACAATCTGTTTAACCACCTCATTTTTTGTTGTGTTTACCGTAAACACCTTGTCAACATACGGCAATATCCCGCTTGCTTCTATTTTCTTTTTTTGAAACTCTTCTTCACCAAGACTCAAAACCACCACCGTCTCTTTTTTTGCTTTCAGTGTTTGTAAAAAATCAATAGTATCATCAAATAAAAAAGTTTGGGCGTTTTTTGTAATACGCAACAACAGTGCAAGTACAGTGCTATAATCAAACCCATACTGACTAAGGCACTTTGCGTGTCGCTTATCTGAGTATGTAGTTCGCCCAAATATATCCGATCGTGTCTTTTGGTATGTTTGCATACAAAGCTCCTGACTTATGCCAATATTTTTTAATGCAATATAATACTGTTGCTTAAATGCATGGGTGTCAAATAGTGTGTCATCAAAATCAAGAATAAACATACAAAAGAAATATTATAATGTTTTCCACAACGAATCAAAAATGGCTTTTTGTGTTTCGTATACCCCGTCATTTTCTATTACCACACCAATTGGTTTTTCTTTTGCATTGAGTGAAACATATGCCGTCTTTCCAGGATACATTAAAATATATGTTGGTGTTTGTGTGTTGGCTTGTAACCACTTCCTCTCATCGAGCCCACGCAGTTCTCCGCCTTTTCCAACGGCAATTACCTTTACCGAAACACCTTTTGTAATTCGTACATCGGAAAATGTAGGGAAATTATCGTATAAATATTCTCTTACTCCTTCAGCTGAATATATTCTATATAACGATTCTTCATCTTGCTCGCACACTTCCAGCACATCTTCTAAAATAAGATGGATATTTTTACTATCATAATACCGTGCAACCGGTCTACCACCACCTGCATTATAGAGTGCCAAAAGCTCTGGAATGTGTTTTTCTACACTTTGCTCAACGCGAGACAATTCTGACTGTCTTTTTTTGATTATCGCATGAAGCATTTCTGGGTTTTCGGCCACAAAATGCTGTTTTGAATCTTTTTTAAAAAAACTTACCACCCCTTCTTCCTGCAACCATTTTAATGCATCGTATGTTGTGCCCCTATTGTACTCAACATGCTCTGCAAGCGTTCGAACCGAGCTTGGTCCAAGCAAAAGAAGACCAAGATATACTTTGGCTACTTTGTCAGAAAAACCCAATTTCTTAAGATAATTAATATTCATATATTTTGCTATATTTAGAGTATATCATGTGTCTAAATCGTGTCAATTTTTTTTCGACAACTATTGTGGACAAACATCGTATACAAAAAAACATGGTGAAATACCATGTTTTTTATTCGTACAACGTATACTTACGCAACAGTAACCTCATCACATAAATAGACATCTTGTACCGCATTAATAATCTCTACCCCCTCTGCGAGCGGTTTATTAAAGGCTTTTCTCCCTAAAATAAGCCCAGACCCTCCGGCTCTTTTATTGATAACCGCTGTTTTAACTGCATCTGCCATATCGTTTTCTCCACTCCCACCTCCGGAGTTAATCAGTCCAATTCTTCCCATATAGCCATTTGCTACCTGATACCGGCATAAGTCTATTGGATGGTCACTGCAAAGTTCGGTATACATTCTTTCGTCATACTTTCCAAACTTTTCCATTTTATTTACCGCCTCATACCCGCGATTATTTGTTGGGAGTTTTTGTTTTACAATATCGGCACCAATGGTTGCACCAAGATGATTCGCCTGACCAGTTAAGTCTGCGGCACTATGAAAATCCCCCTCTTCTGTTTTAAAATGCGCATTTCTAATATAACACCATAAAATAGTAAACATACCAAGTTCATGTGCCCGTGCAAATGCTGCGCTTGCTTCTTCAATTTGTCTTTTTGATTCTTCGGAGCCAAAATATATGGTAAGTCCAACACCTTTTGCACCCAAATTATACGCCTGATCAACTGAGGCAAACATTCTCTGGTCATGACTGTTTGGACAGCGTAGCAGGTCATTATGATTTATTTTTGCAATAAATGGAATTTTGTCTGCATACTTTTTACTCATCATTGCTAAAACTCCGTAGGTTGTTGCCACACCGTTACACCCTGCCTCAATAGCTAAGTTAATAATATTCTCTGGATCAAAATAATCTGGGTTTTTTGCAAAACTTGCGCCAGCCGAATGTTCTATTCCTTGGTCAACAGGAAGAATGGAATAATACCCTGTACCACTAAGACGCCCAGAATCGCGAAGAGACTTAAGCGAAGTAATTACTTTTTCTGACCTATCTGAAATAGAAAAAACACTATCAATAAGATCGGGAGATGGGACATGCAAACGATCTTTTGCAATTTTTGGGGCAGAAAACCCTAGCAGACCCTCTGATTCACTACCGAGCACTTTCTGTATATTTGAAAACGACATATACGTATTATTAAATACCAATAAGTTAATACAATTAATAGATTCATCCTTAACTACTTCTACTCATAGTAGTATATACCATCACAGAGAAGAATCCAACATAGTCTCGTGCACGCACCACTATACGATCTTTTCTATATGCTCCACCACAGATGTATTCCCAACAAGAAACCCGCAACGCTGATGTAGACTTTTTGGTGTCATATCTAGTATATTATCCCCTTTTCCATTTGTTGCCACACCTCCCGCCTGTTCAATCAAAAAAGCCATCGGCTTGAGCTCATAGTTCAGTCGGAGTTTTCCTGCATATGTACCGGTGTTTTTTCCATCAATCTCTGGATATATAAATACCCCTCCTTTTATAAGGTTTCTATGAAAATCAGCAACCAAAGAGCCAATATACCGCCCACGCAGACCACTCTCATCACGAAGCCATAACATGCGTTTTTGGTCATTTTCACACACATACTTCATATTACACTCATTCACACTATAATACTTCGCATTTGACGGAAGAGACATATGTTCTTGTGACAAAAGAAATTCTCCAAGCCCTTGGTCCAAGGTAAACTCATGTACACCATCACCAAAACTACATACAAGCACTGTGCTTGAACCGTATAATATATACCCAGCAAGCACTTGTTCGTTTCCTTGTTGTAAAAACTGTCGCTCATCGGTTCTTTCAATTCCAGATAAACGCTTGTGCACAGAAAAAATCGTACCAATACTCACATTCACATCAATATTGGTTGACCCATCAAGCGGATCAAACGCAATTACATACGCAGCATCTTTTCCTGCGTTACCCATATCTACCGGCATATCCTCTTCCTCTGATGCAAGCGCCGCCACACGGCCTGTTTGTGTTAAATACTCCTTACAAAGCTCATTTGAGAGCATGTCAAGTTTTTGGACCTCTTCGTCTTGTACATTTGTTTTTCCTGCGCTCCCCAAAATTTTTGCAATCCCCGCTTTGTTTGTTTTTTGGGAAATTGCCTTACCAATAGTGGCTAAATCAGAAAGAAGTAACGATAGTGTTATCTGATCGGGATGTTTTGCTAAATGGTGTAAAAGAAATTGTGTGAGTGTTTGTGATGATAACATAGCAATGGATCGAAAATATAATACCCCAAGCATACCATAAAAAAAACACTCGTGTAAACGAATGTTTTTTCTTTTTTCATTTAGAAGTCAGAGAAATCTCCGTCTTCTGCATTAGAAAGAGCTTCTTCCCAGAGATCATGAGAGGATTGGTCTAACTCTAGATCCTCCAGATGCTCTGCAAACCACTTCTCAAATGCAACCCGTAGCTCGTCGACATCCGTGGCATTCTCACAAGTATCCTCAAGAAGTGCATACTTCTCCTGATGCTTGATTGTCATCATTTCTTCGATATCGCCAAACACAGACTCAACATGCCCAAGGATTGCCCTTTTCATCTGATGTAATGGTAGTTCCGGCATAAATTTTAATAAAAATATAACTCAATACAAGAAAATATAACATACTATAAATAGTGTGACAAGTGCACTTGTGGAAAAACCATAAAGTAACGTATACTATAGAGCATACATACAGTTAATTTAATCATTATATGAGCAAAAAAAAATGTTATTCACTTGTGTCATGGAATGTTAATGGAATTCGTGCAGCAGAACGGAAGGGGTTTGTCCCATGGCTCGAAACTGGGACATACGACATAGTATGCTTACAAGAAACAAAAGTACACGACCATAACATACTCAGCGAACAGTTAAAAAATCCAGATGGCTACACACCGTTTTGGCATGGTGCACAAGAAAAAAAAGGATACAGTGGTACTGTGGTATACACAAAAGAGACGCCACAAAACGTTAAAACTGATTTTGGTAATTCACTCCTATCTCAAGAAGGGCGTGTCTTGCAACTGGAATTTGATAGGTTTATTTTGTTTAATATTTACTTCCCAAACGGCGGTGCGAGCGATGAAAGACTGCAGTACAAACTCCAATTTTACAAGGAATTTCTTGCATGTATTACTGAGTTAAAACAACACACTAGCAAGCCTATTATTTTTTGTGGTGACGTTAATACAGCACATCATGAAATTGATTTAGCCCGACCAAAACAAAATATGAATACGTCTGGTTTTATGCAAATTGAACGCGTGTGGCTTGATCAATTCGAACAAGCAGGATTTATTGACACATTCCGGACACTTCACCCCAAAAAAACAGAGGTGTACAGTTGGTGGGACATGAAAACACGCGCACGATCACGAAACGTGGGCTGGCGAATCGATTATTTTTTTGCAGATAAAAAAATACAAAAAGATATAAAAAAAGCAACGGTGCTCATGGAAAAAGAAGGGTCCGACCACTGCCCCGTACAACTCGACATACTGCTGTAACATACAGCAGTTTTTTTGTATTAAAAAAAGAGTCAAAATCTTGGCGGCGACCTACTTTTGCCTTGCGACTATCATCGGCGCTAGCGGGCTTAACTGCTGTGTTCGGGATGGGAACAGGTGTACCCCCGCCGCAAGAACCACCAAGATTCTGACTCTTTTTAATTTGTCTCAACAATATTATTGTAAGAACCACTCTGTGTTTCTGTAGTAATGCTCGACATATTAGTACACCTCCGCTCAAGCCATTACTGGCCTTACACGTAGTGCCTATCAACGTCCTCGTCTCGAACGAGTCTCAAATGAATGTTAATCTTAGGAACGGCTTCGCGCTTAGATGCTTTCAGCGCTTATCCGTACCGAACTTAGCTACCCAGCGATGCCCTTGGCAGGTACAACTGGTACACCAGAGGTTCGTCCACTCCGGTCCTCTCGTACTAGGAGCGAATTCCTTCAACATTCAACGGCCACAGCAGATAGGAGACCGAACTGTCTCACGACGTTCTGAACCCAGCTCGCGTACCGCTTTAATAGGCGAACAGCCTAACCCTTGGGAGCTTCTCCACCCCCAGGATGCGATGAGCCGACATCGAGGTGCCAAAC
>JABJHO010000035.1 GCA_018661775.1 Candidatus Magasanikiibacteriota bacterium
GGGGTGGAACTTTGTTATAGAAGACACAAATGGCAATGGTAGTATTGATCCAGAAGAAAAGATAGGAAATAATACAGTACTTCCCCCGGTGGAAGATCTTCCAGAAGAAAAGCGATACCGCGCAGCGCTGCATCATGGTACCGCGGTTGCTGGTATTATTGGTTCGGTTGGGAATAACAAAAAAGATGGCAGTGGCATAAGTCAACACATACAACTTATGAATGTGCGTGTCTTGGGTAATGCTGGTTCTGGTGGTTTGGCACGTGTTGCTGAAGCAATTCATTATGCAGTGGATAATGGAGCAGATATTATTAACATGAGTATAGTTTCTAGTATGCAAGATAATGCACTGCGTAAGGCATTGGACTATGCGTATGACAGTGGTGTAAGTATTTTTGCTGCAGCAGGCAACACAAGCTCATTTTTGAATGTTTCTCCGGTGTATCCAGTGTGTTCTGATGCTAAGGATGATGTGCAAAAAGTAATTGGTGTGAGTGCTATTGGTGAAGAGCATCACTCAGCTTTTTTTTCTAATTTTGGCTCCTCGTGTGTTGATATTACTGCCCCTGGTGTGGGTATTGCAAGCACCATGAGATATGCACCGCAGCAAGGATTTTCTAAGAGTTATGGGGGGTCTTGGTCGGGTACGTCTTTTGCGACACCTTTTGTTTCTGGTGCCGCTGCTTTGATAAAGGCAATCCAACCCACATGGTCACCAAGCGAGGTGTATGAAGCGTTGTTGTCCACAACACACAAAACACCACCAGAAGACGAAGAGGAGTATGCGCATTTATATGGAAAAGGTTTGTTACAGATACATAAAGCATTAGCCTATTCTTTGGCTCGTGTTGCACCTATTACACCACTAAATACAATACGGTCTTTTTCTCCACAATCAGGTTTTGTCTATGCTACACACCCAAAAACAGGCGAGGTAAAGAAAAAAATATATTCACTATACACTAAAGATGCCGATCAAGTTATTCAGGTGGCAACAAATACTAAGCCAATAACTATTGCAGTTTCTCAAGATAGTTCTCGTAAATATACTATTACCACACTAACAAAGCGTTTAAGAAAGATGCGGAGCTTTTCTATTGACACAAAAGGTAAAGTGCATGTTTCTGCAGGAGATATATATGGGGATTCTGAAATAGAAATTATTGTAACACCGTTGTATCGATCAAGAACATTATATACAGTGTATAACACAAAAGGAGATGTGTTGTTTACCAAAAAACTCAAAACACTGCATAAAGGTGCGGTATCATCAGTAGGAAAAGATGCATCAAAAAAGAAGCATGAATTAATTGTAGCGTATAATACAAAAGAGTTTCCTGTTGTGGTGCGATACGGAAGAGACCAAGAAGAGATAAAACGTTTTACTATTGAAGTAGAGAAAAATGTCGAAGCACTTGCCGTAGGAGACCTTAATGGAGATAGTGTGGAAGATTATGTGTTTACTGTAGGAAACACAACCAAAAGAAAACTATTACTATACACAAGACATGGTACATATAGGAAAAATATTATTGCCTTTCCTTCCGGTGCAGAAGGTGTGTTTACGGTTATGGTGGGGGATATAACTGGTGATAGAAAGGATAATATCGTAACAGCTCTTGAGGGGGAGGGTGTTTCTCAGTATAAAGTGCTTAATCATAGAGGGAGACAGGTGCGTGGCTGGCATATTATTGACAGTGAAGAAAACATTACATTTCCTACTTCGTTGATCCCGGTGTTGTAGTTGTGGTATACTGGGTGGTGTAATGTGTTTTGTTTACTTTATTTTTTATTTACATCATATGGCCGACACACCTATATTTGGTAAAAAGAATGTTCTTATCACCGGTGGAGCGGGGTTTATTGGGTCTCATTTATGTGAGCGAATGCTGAAAGAGGCAAATGTTATTTGTATGGATGATTTTTCGAATTCATCTATTCATAACATTGAGCACTTACTGCAGTACCCAAATTTTGAGTTTATAAAGTGTGATGTAAACAATCCTATTGTGCTTGAAGAGTATGATGAGCTGGATAAGTTTAATATTAAGTTTCAAGGGGTGCAAGAGATTTACCATCTTGCTTGCCCAACAAGCCCAAAACAGTTTGAATCGCACAAAATACAAACCTTGTACGCCAATTCATCAGCAATGGTGGCAACACTTAATTTGGCGGTAAAATATAGAGCAAAGTATGTCTTTTCCTCGAGTTCTGTGGTATACGGGCCACCTGCAACACCAGGCATGTTTTTTAAAGAAACTCATGTTGGCCAAACAGATCATCTTTCAGAGCGTGCGTGTTATGACGAAGGAAAGAAGTTTGCCGAAACATGTATTGAGACATATAGGCAGGTGTATGGTGTAGATGCAAAAATCGCAAGAGTGTTTACTGCTTATGGGCCAAAAATGAAATTACGAGATGGCTTGTTGGTTCCAGATTTTATAATGAATGCACTCAATGGTACAGATTTGATTGTCTATGGTGATGAATCACTCAGCGGGTCTTTGTGTTATGTTACAGATATTGTTGATGGGTTAGCTCGTCTAATGCGAGCAAAACCAGATGTGTTCCTTGTGAACCTGGGGTCAGATGAGGCGGTAAAAATGGTAGACGTGGCAAACTATATTATTAATATTACACACTCATCTTCTAAAATTGTATTTCATGAACCACTAACATTTCTTACAGAAAAAGGAATCCCTGATTTGCAAAAAGTGAAAAAAGCATTAGAGTGGATTCCACTCGTACGTCTTGAAGATGGATTGCGGCAGGTGGTAGACTATACTATTGCAAACAAAGAAATAATAGGGTAGAGTATCAAGGAGAAACCATGCTAAATCTTGATTTTTGTTATGATAGTCGCGATAGTGCCAGCCTTTAATGAAGAAAAAAGAATAGGTTCCGTTGTTCGGAGCCTATTTTCGCATGTTGATACTGTTGTTGTGGTAAATGATGCTTCTACAGACAATACTGAGCAGATCGCACAAGAGTGTGGTGCAACAGTGTTAACACATGCAACAAATAGGGGGCAGGGAGCCGCTCTTGAGACTGGTCATGTATTTGCAAGACAATGTGGTGCAGAATACGTGCTTCACTTTGATGGGGATGGGCAGTTTGATGTGCAAGATATAGTACCCGCACTCAAAAAAATACAAGAGGCTCGCGCAGATATATTATTTGGTTCTCGGTATTTAGACAATAGGTCAACGTCAGTGCCGTGGTTCAAAAGATATATACTTCGTCCGTGTGCAACATACATAATAGACCGACCGTTTACCGGACTTCCTCTTTCTGATGCACATAATGGATTTAGGATATTACATAAAAAAGCCTTAGATAAAATATACATATCACAAGATGGTATGGCACATGCAACAGAAATCCCATTTCTTGTCCGTAAACACAACCTTTCATTTGTGGAGTTTCCGGTTAAGGTAACCTATTATTCGTATGGACAGAGTGCTACTGCAGGTATGACTATTATCAAGGACCTCTTCTTTGGGAAATTTTTAAAATAAGTATACATGAAAACTCTTATCTTATTTCAATTTATTTTTATTGCTTTTACAGCAGTAGCACTTTTCTCTCTCATAAAGAAACAAAAAGAACATGTATTGAGTACAAGAGCTTTTGTATTTTGGATACTACTGTGGGTTTTTGCACTTGGGGTGGTGTTGTTGCCAAATAGTACATCAAAAATAGCCGCAACATTTGGTGTAGGAAGAGGGGTGGATTTGATTATTTATTGCGCTATAGCGGCGATCTTCTTTCTTATTTCTGGGTTACACATAAAACTTCTTTCTCAAAGAAGAGAAATTACCCGTATAACACGAAAACTTGCGTTACTAGAAGATCGGGTCAATAAAAAAGGGTAATATGAAAATAGCTCATATTGTGTGTGCGTACCCGCCGTATTTTGGTGGAATGGGAAACTCTGTGTATAGTCTTGTAAATGAGTTAGAGAACATGGGCCATGAAACGGCTGTATTTACAATAGGTGAGTCAACGGATATACAGCAACATGATGTGCGTGGTCGTGTTCACAGATATGCACCACTTCTCAAACACGGGAATGCGGCGTATATACCACAAATACGACAATATTTAGATGATTTTGATATAGTGCACCTTCATTATCCTTTTTATGGTGTAGCTAATATGGTTCGTACGTGGAAGAAAAAAAACCCAGAAAAGGGATTTGTATTAACGTATCATATGGATACACAGGCAATTTCCTTAAAGGGGTTATATTTTTTGTATTATACAAAATTTTGGCTTCCAAAAATTCTTGGTGTAGCTGACGCACTCATAGGAAGTTCAAAAGACTATATTCAAACAAGTAATGCAGCGGTAATAGAGCGCTCAGAGCCCGAAAAATGGCACTACATACCTTTTGGAGTCGACACCCAAAGGTTTTACCCTAAAGACTCTTCAGTCGACTTACAAGAGCGTTTTGGCTTAGGTGATGAAAGTATTCCAACCATACTTTTTGTAGGAGGTATGGATGATGCACATTATTTTAAGGGTATCGATGTACTTTTACGAGCTTTGCGTATCCTGGCACGAAAGAATGTATCTTTTAGGGCCATAATGGTGGGGGACGGGAACCTGAAAGAGAGTTATGAACTCAAAGCATTTGGTATGGGTATAAAAAAACATGTGCATTTTGTGGGACATGTTGATGATGAAGTGTTACCAGATTTTTATAATTTGGCTGATGTTTTTGTGCTTCCTTCAATTAACACTAGTGAAGCGTTTGGTATGGTATTACTAGAGGCAATGGCAAGTGGTGTACCGGTTATCGCGAGTGATTTACCTGGTGTACGAACTATAGCAAAAAATGGAGGGGGTGTATTCCCGGTAGGTGATTATGAGGTGCTTTCTGAAAGACTCATACATGTGCTTAATTATTCAGACCAAAAAAAAGAACACGTGGGTCAAGACATACAACACGTAATTAAAGAGAAATATTCTTGGGAAGGGGTGGCAAAAAAACACGAGACAGTATATATGGAGATTGTAGCTAAGATGAAAAAGTGATATAATATGGGTATTAATAATAATTATACGTACTATGGGAAAATTTAACAAAGGATTGTTTTTTGGTGGATTGTTTGGTGCCGCTTCTATGTGGCTTGTAACCACAAAAAAAGGAAAAAAGGTACGTGAACAAATGCTAGATAGCGCAGCAGAAGTATATGAAAAATTAGAAAAGCAGATTAAAAAAACCGAAAGCTATGAAAAGCTTACGAAGGCGCGGTATGTGACGTTAGTGAAAAAAATGGTCGACACATATGCTATAGAAACAGGTTTGGCAGATGATGTAAAGAGATACATTATCACACTTGTCTCTTCACAGTGGAAAAATGCAAGAAAAACGTTGCGATAAACGATTCTGGAAATAAAAAAAAGTGAGCCATGGTACTCACTTTTTTTATTTCTTGTGGTTATTTACAAGATTTACACATTTTACACATATGTGCTAGAGCATAAAGACCAGACAGACCGACTGCAGTGTAGATTACTCGTGAAATGGTGGTCATGTCTCCAAATATGGTAGACACAAGATTCATGTCGAGTAATCCTACTAATCCCCAGTTAATACCTCCAATAATAAGGAGTATCTGAGAAATACTATCCATTGATTTTGACTTCATAAATATATAAGTAGAAATAAAATAAAATGGGTGTATACTCGACCTTTTTTTGTATACGGGGGGCAGGGGTTAAAGAATAAATAACGTAATTATTATATATAATATCATAAAATCAGATTTTCGCATAACCTTATAGTAGAAAATACAAAACAAGCAACGAGTAATTGCTTGCTTGGGGTGTTGCTCGGAGACAGGGATTCGAACCCCGATAGCCAGGACCAGAACCTGGAGTCCTACCATTAGACGATCTCCGAATACTATTGATTAGTGACTACGCTGTTCTTTTATGGACGCACCATCAGTGAGTGATGAAATATATCTTTCGCTGACAGTTTTAATATTGTACCATTTCCAGTTGTTTACAAGAAATACTTGTTCATTTACTATGTGGTGCTTTTTTCCTTTCTCAAGAAGATATACTTTAGGATTTTTTTCTGTTTTTATGAGTGACCCATGCTCTAACGCGTACTCGTTGAGAGTGGGGAGGAATCCTGAGGTAACCTCTAACCCGTCGCTGTACCCATCACCATCTGTGTCTGATATATATGTTTTTGTGCGGTAGAATATTTCTTGCTTTTTTGACAACCCATCAGCATCTCTATCAATAAAACCAGTATTTTTAATGGTATTTTTTGTAAACAATACTGCTTTTGATAGGTGAGATCCTCGCACTTGTCCGTGGTTTACTATTGCGTTCATTATTGTATCATATGGGTAGCGGTAGTCAAGTCCGTATTGTGTGCCGGGTTCTTGTGTGATAAATTCTTTTGTGTTTGGGTCGTACCCAGAGAGCACAAGCATGTGATATTGTACCGAATCAGAATAAAAGTGTGGATTATGTAAATCAGCGCCATGGACAGGTGCTATAACTGGTCGATTTTGGGAAAGCTCAGATATAATCTCGTTAAGAGTGGGGGAGTAGACTACTTGTGCTTCCCAAGGAAGAAAGAGGTTAATAAGTGAGCTCAATGTTTCTACGCTTTCGTCCAAGCTTGCACCAAAATATTGTTCTTTAATGGTGAATATCTCTAAGATACGACGCTGTGCTTCTTGAGTATCTAATGTCTTGTTTTGATACAATGTATCCACCATCACAACTGATGCTTCTTCGCACGCATCTTGCCACGGCTGTTCCCAGTTTTTTTCTGGTGCTTGCGGTGTAAATGGTACAGGTATGGTATGTATTGCCTCATGTGCAGTAGTGTGTATTGGGTGTATCAAAAAAAATAATAAGACCCAAAAAATATGTAACTGTTTCTTATGGTGCATATACACAGAGTATACCACAATTATGCTTTTAAGAAACAATTTCACCACCAAAAGACTCTGCTAACTTTTGCATAGAAGAATCTTCAGAATCCTGTTTTTTTTGTGACCCTTCTTTCACTATTACAGAAAATTCTATAGGACGACTATACACTTCTTGTAATATTTCAACAATTTTTTTAGCATACCGTGGTTCAAGTAATTTATCTTTCTGAAAACTGTAGTCTACTTGAATAGTAACCGTAGAATCATCCACAAAAGCAGGGATGGCTGTTTTAAGAATAAACACAAGAGAAGGGGAGAGTGCTTCTGCTTTTGTTATTACCAGGTGCCAGTCTTTAGTTATGGTAGTAGGGTTATTTATGGTTTGGTTTTGTTTGGTATCAGGTTGGGGCACCTTGTCTTGTTGTGCTACTGTAGTTTTTTCTCGGGGCATTTCTTTTTTTACAGGTATTTGAGGGGGTGGGGTAGTGGCTTCTGTTTGTGTTTGTGAGCAGAGCGTTACCACAGCCAATTCAAGCGGAAGCTGTGGTATGGGGCTTTTTCGTATTTGTACACGTCTTTCCATGAGTGTTTGTAACATGGTAACCATTTCTTGGGAGGTAGCATGTTGTTCAATGTGAGTCAGGGTGTCTTGCACTGCTTTGGTTTGTGTTTGGTTGTTTTCCTTTGTACTAATAGTGTAGATTAAGGCATCGCGTAGCAGTGAAATCGTACTATCTATAAAATAGATAACATCAACACCTTCTTCGCATACTTTTTCTATAATACCAAGCCCTTTGGTAGCATTTTTTTGCACTAGAGCAAGAATAAATTGCTGCACCTCTTCGGTTGCAGTGGTTGGGAGAAGAGCAAACGCATCTTCTTTTTCTATGGTATCTTTACCAATAGCAAGTACTTGCTCTAATAGGCTTACCGCATCACGGACACAACCTTCACTTTTTGTGATAATAGCATCAATTACTTCCTCTGCTACTTTTACGTTTTCTTTTTTTGCCACCGAAGTAATGTATTTTTTAATAACAGTATACTTTATTGGTCTAAAAGCAAAACGCTGACACCTTGATACTATGGTTTCGGGTATTTTGTGTAGCTCTGTGGTAGCTAAAATGAATATAACATGTTTTGGGGGCTCTTCTAAGATCTTAAGAAGCGCGTTAAACGCACTTGTGGAAAGCATGTGTACCTCATCTATAATAAAGACTTTGTATGGAAGTTTGGTTGGTTTGAATTGCGCGTTTTCAATAATATTTTCTCGGACATTGTCTACACCCGTATGACTTGCGGCATCTATCTCGATTACATCAAGGGAGCGGCCTTCGGTAATCTCTATAGCATTTGCTTTGGTGTTATCCGGTTCAGGGCTCGAATTATCTTGTGTGGGGCAGGTGATTGCTTTTGCTATGAGTCGAGCTGTTGTAGTTTTTCCAACTCCTCGTGGACCAGAGAAGAGATATGCATGGGCTATTGTGTTTTGAATGATTTGGTTTGAAATGGTTTGGATAATGTGCTCTTGTCCAATTACATCTTTAAAAACTTGCGGTCTATACTTGTGATAAAGTGCCATACTTGAGTATTACAGGTAATTTATGTTATCGATTTTCTATAAAGAGTATAGCGTATATATAGGGGTTAGTAAACACAATAGTTAATGAAACGCTTGCCCTGCTATTACTACTGTGTTATACTAGATAACGTTATATATCATATTATTTATTTATCTATTTTTAATAGAATATCCTATGGTAAGAAAACTTAATCCTGCTTTGGCAAAACCACTTAATTTGTCAGCAGAGCTAGAAGCGGTAATTGGCCCAGGCCCAACTCCAAGAACTGAGGTTGTGAAAAAAATGTGGGAATACATTAAGAAGCATGATCTACAGAACCCAGAAAACAGACGTAACATTTTTGCTGATGACAAACTACGACCTATCTTTGGTAAAGAAGAGGTAACAATGTTTGAGATGACAAAACTTGTTTCTGGACACCTTACAGACCCAGACAAAAAAGCATAATCTTTTTACAAATTACAAAAACCCCCAATTAATTTTGGGGGTTTTTTAATACCAGAGAGCACCTCAACGTATAATACTGCATATAAGTATACCACACAGTAACAGAGCTTATGTGAAGGACAAGAGAGGCACGTGGCACCAGAAGAGTGAAATAACGCATACGCCAACATGTGTGATAATAACTAATATTATA
>JABJHO010000026.1 GCA_018661775.1 Candidatus Magasanikiibacteriota bacterium
ATTTCAAACCACATCTTAGAAATATGCAATAAACCGGTATTTACCCAAAACCCCGAGCATTTGGTACGTGAAGAAAGAATCTGAAAAAACCATTACAATAAGCCATACATCAACACACAAACTGAGTAATGAGGTGTAGCGAATGGGGGTTTGTACATTGCCCCAAAACCCCGAGCATTTGGTAAGAGAAGTAAGAATTTGGAGGCGAGGGAAAACGGTGCCGCAGGCACATACACCAACTGTTTGAGGAGCAAAGCGACGAGTTTTGGTGTATGAGTTTTCCTGAGTCCCAAATTCTCTGAACGAACCATCGCTCGGCACTTTTTGCTCAACTTTTTGGTGCCAAAAAGTGGATTAACAAGAATTCAATGCATTAAAAATACCATTTCAAGCGATAACAAGAAGCGCTCTATTGCACAAAAAACAAAAACACCTTGCATATCAGCAAGGTGTTTTTTAGAAGTAATTGAACCACAGTTCATGTCTCATTCTATTGAATAAGAGATAAATAATGCGCACTTTAACTGTATTACCTATTTCATAATTATACCAAGTATTTTTACTTTCTCTTGGTACACAACCTCTAGCAACGACCTGATGCGGTCCTAGTGCCAGGGGAATAGGTAATCTTTCTTAGTTAAAGTGCATAAACCTCATTTTTCATATCATCTCCTTATGATTTGAGGTTGTTAAATGAAAGGTGGTGACAAAAAACTCAACCAACCTTTCACTAAAAATATGGACCCAAGCAGAACATTGTGTTGTACCCCATTTGTATGCCTGACACCTTACTGTCCGGCAACTATGAAGTACTAACTAGTAACACAATGTGCTGCGATACATCGGGTAAATTACCCAACATATCATCGCATACGCGGGTCTGATGACCCGAAATATGCTATGCCCATCCTTTATTCCCTATCATACAAGATAAGACGTAAAGGATGGAGGACCTACAGTGAGCAATTTAATGCTTTGCAGACCCTAGGATTAAAGAACATGAGATTAGAATTTCTACACAGCTGTCATTACTCACAAAATGACGTGTGCTTTGGCCTTTCATTACTCCAGTGTTCGCCAAAAACAGCTGGAGGGACAGGGAGGGGTTATTGTCAGCTGATTGTGCCGACGACAAACCCCTCTCTGTCCAAGATGAGACGCCCTACTACACGGCCCCCGGGGGGGACGCGAACAGGGGGGCGAGTAGGTGGAGTGGGGGTGGGGGTAGGTGGGGTTGGGTCACTGACAACGGTAACTGGGGGGATTTTTTGATCTTTTTTCGCCTGATCAGTCGGCGTTGGACGAGACATAATGTCCTTTCTTCTCTCTCGAGGTGAGTCCAAAAAAATAAAAATGGTGTTTAAGGGTACCGCCCTTGTTGAGTATGAAATACCCAGCAACAAATGGATAAACGTGTATCAACTTGTTGCTAAACACTTCTCTGCCTTTGTATTGAACATCGCATTATATCACACTTTCACAATCTTGTCAAGTCTTTGCTTTGTTATATACAATTTATTTGCTTTTTTTAGTCTTTTGTAATGATTATTGTTACTTGTCATATTGCCCTCTATCACTGTAACGACACATTATACCACACTTTGCAGAACTTGTCAAGTCTTTTACCGTGCTTTTTGTATATTTTGCCTTATTTAAGCTAATTTTTGGTATTAAAAAATACCCATTTTATTGGGTATTGTTATGTGTTAGCACATAAAGATTGTACATGACGATGGTGTGATATACTTCGCTATAATCTCATACACCTCATCTTTTGACACACTCTGCAAGCGCTCACAGTATTCTTCTATAGAATAACACGTTCCTGTATCAACCAATTGCCTCACCCGCACATTCATTCGCTCTTTAGGAGAAAAACGCAATTGCATATATGTAGGGCTAAACAATCGCTCAACCGGCTCCACATACTCATCTAGTACTTTTCTTGAAGAAAGAAGGTGTATAAGACGAACAACGTCCTCCTCACCAAACGGTATGTTGTCTTGCACCCTAAGTGTAAACAAACCCACCTCCCCCAGCCAACGGAAACCTACAGAGGTTCCGTAGAGTCTTCTATCGTCGCGAAGCGGGTGATGCAGTGCAGTGCGTGAGAGCAATTCCCCCATAAAGCCATATGTAAGATTGTGCTTTTCACCCAAATCAGGAACAGCCCAGGCAATGTCGACCAAACCTTGATCATCACTTGCCTGTTGTGTTTCTTCGTCATAGTAAAAGATTTCTTCTCTTACATAAGGCGTATACACAAGCGGCTCTACTGATGTTACCAAACAAGAAGGTTTTTCCATTTGTACTCGAGAAAATACCGATTCTACGTACTCAGTTTGAAGATTGCCGAAAATAAAAATACTGGTATTTTGTGGAGTATAGTGAGTATTTTTAAATGCATTAAGGTCATCTACCGTAATCTCTGCAACATCACTAACCCTACCAAGGTTAAAAGGATTCTTTTCTATCCATGTACCTGGGAAGAGTTCACGATACATCATCTTTTCTGACTTATTCACAAAATCATAGTCTGTTAAATTAATTTCTGAACAAACTGTTTGTCTCTCTGCCTCAATATCCCCATCAATAGGCATATGAAACAATACATCACGAAATGTCTCTAAAAATACAGGAAACTCAGAAAAAGACGGTGATGCACAAAAACTATATACTGTCCCCAGTCGATCGGTATATGCATCATCAAACCACATGTTCTTGTAACCAAATCTTTTTTCTATACCATGTAAACCCGTATCAAAACCAGGAATTTTTTGTGTCATAACCACATGCTCCAAAAAATGCGCCACTCCTGGCTTTTGTTCATGTTTTGAGCCAGCATGAATTACCGCACCAATAAATACCCCTTCTACACTGTTATCATATTCATGATATATCGTAAGTCCATTTGGTAAAATCTTTTTCTCCACTCTTGGTGTTTTATCAGCCACAGTCAACCTCTTTTCTGTTATGTTTAAAGGAACGAAATAACATGATTACCTTATCACATACAACACCTCGTGTCAACCCATGGTTGTGGATAAAATTTAGCTTAATTTAGCCAAGTTTTATCAATAAATATGCAGCCTATCTGTATCCACTGGCAAGTTTCCTATTTCTTGCTATACTATACTAAAAGGAGGAGTTCATCATGTACAAATATGTACCGCTCATTATATTTTGTCTAGCACTTGGTTGTGTACACTACGCCCCCACCGTACCACCCACACCCAAAAACACCACACCATTGCCATTTGATGGCATGCAGCACATAAACACATTTCTCAAACACACACCTATGTCTCGGTCATTTTGGAGCTGTAACTTTGCAACAAATACTACATTTTGCAAACTCCTCAATAAGGTGGAGCAACAAGAATGGGGGTCACCTTGCGTATTAACTCCATATGACCAGTCTTTATCTGTGCCAGTGCTATTTACTCCCCCGCTACCAAAACACACCTTCAGCAGAACTGCGCAAGTACGTGGCTATTTTATTCTCAGGCAACAAAAACAGCGTACAACTCTCTGTACTACACCAAAAGGCACATCCGCTCTTTATGTTCTTGAGCATGTATTTGCTCACTAAAAAACCAGTGTTTTGTACACTGGCTTTTATTTTTTATGTATCTTTTTTTACACACTCCAAGAGTTTGTTGTATACCACCTCTATATCCTGAGTCCCATCAATACGTAAAAGTATATCTTTTTCCTTAAAAAACGATACTATTGGCGCAATCGCCATATTTCCTTGTTGTGCAATACGATTTTGTATTACTTCTGGGCGTACGTCATCAGGCCGCCCCTCCCCGTCTGCAACCCGCGCACGAATACGTTGTGAAATACTCTCGTCTGGAATATAAAGCTCTACCACACATATCTCATTGAGCATGTTGTGTTCTACAAAATACGTATAAAATCTCTCTGCTTGAGCCAGCGTCCTCACGGCACCATCCAAAATCGCTCCCCCTTCTTTAGTAAAACATGCATCAAGTGCCCGAAATGCTAATGTATATATCAACTCATCAGCGACCAGTTTGCCACTTTTCATATCTTGTAGCTGCTGCCTCTCGACCGGATCAGCGTGCATGTCTTTTTCTAATTTGCGCAACAAATCACCTGTTGAAATATGACAATACCCGTATTCTTGAATAAGTTTTTGTGCCTGTGTACCCTTTCCGCTTCCTGGAACTCCAATTAAAATAACAACTTTTTTCATACAATACTTTTATTAGCTAATACTACCTTTCAAAAAATGTCTCAAACGCCTTCAGAATTGTCTTCATATTATATACGTCAACAACATGTTCTTTTTTTAACTGCCGCAACACCTCATCAACCTGACGCAAAGAAAGTTTTCCGTCATGTTTCCTCTCTACTTCAAACGCCCGCTCAATAGCAAGCTCTGTTTCTTTTGTAACCCGCTTAATGGCCGTGCGTGAAATAATCCGCTGCACAGCAGCGCGAGTAATATTATGTTTATCCCGAGAATACGGGCTTGTGTATCCAAATATTCCCATAAAAATGCTTCTTATATAACACTACCACTATATCAAAATATGCCCATAAAAACAACAAGAGCCTGCAATTGCACGCTCTTGGTTTTTTGTATATGTTTATTTAGGAAGAATATTCATGAAGCGTAATTTGTGCCTCAATCTGCCTTGCAATATCAATTGCCACACTTACCACAATCAACAAACTTGTACCACCCACAGCAAGAGCTTGCATGCCGGTCGCAGCTTGTAAAATAAATGGCAATACCGCAATTAATCCAAGAAATGTTGCACCAGAAAATACAAGTCGATTCATTACCTTACCAAGATACTGTTCCGTCTCTTTTCCTGGACGAATTCCAGGAATAAACCCGCCTTGTCGTTGGAGATTTTCTGCCACTTTTTCTGGCTGAAAAATAATTGCCGTATAAAAATACGTAAACCCAAATACCAACAAGAAATATGCCGAGCTATAGAAAAATTGATTATTAAACAATGTTATAGTAAATTGTGAAATGGTGGCGAGCATACCAGACCCATTAACAAAAAACTGTGCAATCATTGGTGGAAAAAGAATAAGTGAAATAGCAAAGATAATTGGAATCACACCAGCCGTATTAATGCGAAGTGGTAGATAACTCGAACTTCCTCCAAAACTTTTTGACCCAATAAGACGTTTTGCGTAATTTACCGGAATATTTCTTTGTGCCTCGTTAATAGCCACAACACCAACAATGGTCCCAATAGCTACCCCAAAGAAAAGAAGGTAGGTGTAAAAATCTTGTGCACTATAGTTAATCGCAGCTGTCTGCAATACTCTTGGAAGCGCCGCAATAATACCAGCAAAAATAAGGAGTGAAATACCATTTCCAATGCGCTTTTCTGTAATAAGCTCCCCAATCCACATAAGGAATACGGTTCCGGCTGTGGTTGTAATAATAATACTCCAAAAACTAAAGTTCGTAAGATTTGGCAAAATATTTGCTTGAGATGACTGCAATAATTTTATTAGCCCAAAGGATTGCAAAACAGCCAGAGGAATAGTTGCAAGACGTGTCCACATCTGAATTTTTTGTTGTCCGCTCTCCCCTTCTTTTTTCAGTTCCTCAAGCCTTGGCACAACCATTTGAAGAAGCTGAAAAATAATAGAAGAAGTAATATATGGTGCAACCCCAAGCATGGCAATAGAAAAATTCTCCAGCGTTCCACCAGAAAAAATATTAAGTAACCCCAAAATCTGATTTCCCGCAAGATATTGTTTTAACCCCTGAGGATCAACACCTGGCACAGGAATATGCGCTGCAACACGAAAAATAACAAGCATGAGGAGAACAAAAATAATACTATTTCTCAGTTCTTTTATGTGCCATGCTTGAGAGAGTTTTTTCCACATAGTGATTATGAAATAATCGTTCCACCAGCTTTTTCAATCATTTCACCGGCTGTTTTTGATAATTTGCAACCTTTTACGGTGAGTTTCTTCTTCAACTCTCCGGTAGCAACAATTTTTGCACCAGATTTTGCGTTAGATATAACACCTTTGTTTTTTAAAAATTTTGGCGTAACAACATCACCATCTATACAAACCCTGTGCAATGTAAACAATGTAACAGATTCTGCTTTGGTATTTGGTGAGACAAAACCACGAAGTTTTGGTACTTTTTGTAACGCTTGTTTAAAACCAAGGCGAGCAAGACCAGATCTTCCACCAGAACGTGAACGCTGCCCCTTGAGCCCTCTTGTTGAGTACGTACCCTTTCCAGAGCCATTTCCACGCCCAATACGCTTGGTCTTTTTTTGTGAACCTTTTTTTGCACTAATTGTGTGAGCTGATAATGCCATATGAGTAATATAGAGTAAATATGCGATGCAAACTATGCTTTTGGTGCATCGTCAGTTTTTTTTGTTATAGGTTTCTTTGTTGTTTTTTTTATCACCTTTTTTTCTTCCACTTTCTCTTCAACTTTAACAGTCTCTGAAGATTTTTCTGATTTTTTTTCTGTAGATGATTTTTCTTTAGCTAATCGTACTGCTTGTGGAAGAAAAGAGTTCAGTGCAGCAAATGTAGCCATTGTGTTGGTCAATTTATTGTTTGTTTTTCCAAGTGTCTTTGCCGAAGCATTTGGTACACCCGCAAGATCCAAAATAGATCGTGTAGCACCACCAGCAATAATACCTGAACCTTGAGGCGCTGGTTTAATCATAATCCTAGCTGCCTTAAACTTTGCAATTACTTTGTGTGGAATTGTGCCGTTTACAAGTGGAATAGTCATAAGGTTTTTCTTTGCCTGCCTTACTGCCTTTTCTACAGCAATTTGCACATCCTTACCTTTTGCAACACCATACCCAACACGACTTTTTCTGTCACCAATAATAATACACACTCTAAAACTAAGTTGTTTTCCACCTTCAGTAACACGTGTTACGCGCGCCAAATCAATGATCTGCTGATCAAACTCTGGTTTCTCTTTTTTGCGTCTAAATTTTCTTCCTTTACCCTGTTGCATAAATAGTAATTAAATGAAATAAGTAAACACAATAGCTAAAACAGTAAGCCACCATCCCTTGCACCCTCAGCCAACGCACGAACCCTGCCTGAATAAGGATAGCCGCCCCTATCAAACACAATAGATGTAACACCCGCTGCCTTTGCTTTTTCAGCTATAATTCTCCCAAGTGCATAACCCTTAGCAACTCTCCCTTTTCTTTCACCAGCATCAACATCTTTTACCTCAGATTTTTTTACACTTACCATTGTTTTTCCTGTTGAATCGTCAATAATCTGTGCTGTAAACGCAACAAGACTACGAAACACAGAAAGTCGTGGTCGCTCGGCCGTACCTTTGATCTTTGCCCTTACACGTGCATGTCGTCTTTCACGTAAGGTTCTTTTTGTTTGTTTTTTCTTGTTCATATAATTATGTTGCGCGTATTATGCTGCTTTTGCTGATTTACCAGCTTTTCTTCTGATAATCTCATTGATGTACTTAATTCCTTTTCCCTTGTACGGTTCAGGTTTTCTAATCTTTCGAATCTCAGCCGCAGCCTGACCAATATCTTCCTTATTAGCCCCTTCGATTGTGACGATGTTTTTTTCTGTAGAAATAACCACACCCTCTTTTGGTTCATACATAACAGAGTGAGAGTATCCAGCGTCCACTTTTAAGGTTTTACCTTGCATGGCAACCTTATACCCGACACCATTTATTTCTAACTGCTTTTTAAACCCTTCAGTAACACCCTGCACCATGTTGGCTGCATGAGAACTAAAAGTTCCCCAAAGTGAGCGCTGCTGCTTGTTATCTTCTTTTTTAACACTCATAGTAATTACTCCATCTGCAATTTTGCAAGTAACAAAACTATGTATTGGCCGTGAAAGAGTGCCTTTTGGCCCTTTTATTGTAAGTACTCCATCTGCACAAACTGCTTCTACTCCTTGTGGAATGGGTACTTGTTTTTTTCCTATTCTAGACATATACAGTAAGTCAAATTAATAGATTGAACATATAACTTCCCCACCTACACCTGCTTTTCTGGCTTCTTTGTTTGTCATCAAACCTTTTGATGTAGACACAATAGCAACACCAAAATCATTCAACACTCTTGGGAGCTCTGATGCTTTCAAGTATTTCCTATGCCCTGGTTTACTCTCTCTTTTGATTGATTGAATTCTTGGCACATTTCCATTATACACTAATGACAATTCTAGTGTTGCAGGATGTTGCTCTATTTTTTTTGTACCATCAATATACCCCTCTTTTTTAAGGATTGTAGCCAAACGATCTTTTAATTTTGAGTACGGTATGCTAACGGTACGCAAGTTTGCCATTTGCGCATTTCTAATGCGTGTAAGCATGTCTGCTATTGGATCTGTCATCATAATATACAAGTCAATATGTAATAAATATACGTGATAAAATATGTTTACCAGCTTGATTTTCTCACTCCTGGTAAGAGTCCTTCGTTTGCCATTTCCCTAAAACATATTCTACATAAACCAAACCTTCTCATAAACCCTCTTTTACGCCCACATTTGTAGCATCTTCGAATGAGTCGCGTAATAAACTTTGGTTTTCTTTTGGATTTTGCAATTTGTGCCTTTGTTGCCATAGATAGTTATATAAAATTATTATGCCTCTTTGAGGGGTAATCCCATTTTCTTAAGTAAGAGTGTTCCATCAGCCTTACTCTTGGCAGTCGTACAAATTACCACTTGCAACCCATGAACCTTATCCAGAGCATCTCCAGTAATTTCTGGAAACGCAACCGACTCCTTCAAGCCCAGTGTATAGTTTCCTTGTCGGTCAAACGCATTTGAGTCTAGTCCACGAAAGTCTCTAATTCTTGGAATTGTTAAATGTATAAGACGGTACAAGAAATCATACATCACTTTACCACGCAACGTTACAGACATACCAATATCCATCCCTTCTCTAATTTTGAAGTTTGAGATAGACTTTCGTGCTTTGTTGTGTACTGGTTTTTGACCAGTAATGGTCGTGAGAGTCTTTTCAACGTTATCGATGTATGATTTATCCTTATGATGTCTCCCGTAGCCAACATTAACAACAACCTTATTAACAGTTGGTACTTGGTGGATGTTTTGAAGACCCAACTCCTTAAGGAGTGCAGGGGTTATTTCTTCTTTTGATTGTGTGTATAATATTGACATACGATTATTACAGTAAAATTACAGTTAGTCTATATATTCACCACTTTTTTTGGCGACTCTTTTTTTATCATTCCCTTCTTTTGCATACCCAACACGCGTTGGTTTGTCTGTTTTTGGGTCAACGAGCATAACATTACTAATATGGACTGGTCCTGGTAACTCAATGATCTGACCAGATCTTCCTCCACCAGATCGTACATGTTTTTTTCTCATGTTTATACCCTCAACAACAGCGTAGGTTTTCTTATTTTTTTTATTAAAAATCACCTGGACAACCTTTCCAGTCTTACCTTTTATCTCTTTTTTTCCAGATAGTATTTTTACTTTGTCTCCGGTTTTTATTTTCATAAATATTTGGTAACAGTATATTCACAACTGATTTTATCCAATGATTCGTCACGAGATAAAATCGGCTGTGAATATGCATTTTCTTAAACAACCTCAGGCGCAAGACTCACTATTTTTTGATACCCTTTAGTACGTAACTCACGACCTACTGGACCAAAAATACGCGTTCCTTTTGGTTCCTTGCTTTGTTTGTCAATGACTACTGCTGCATTTTCGTCAAACCTCACATAGGTACCATCTTTTCTTCGCATTTCTTTTCTTTGTCGAACAATAACAGCATGAACAACCTCACCTTTTTTCACCCCAGCACGTGGTGCAGCCTCTTTGACTGTACATGTGATAATATCACCAATGCGAGCAAATCTTTTTTTGTACCCACCAAGAACACGGATACACATCAGTCTTTTTGCCCCTGAATTGTCTGCTACCTTGAGCATTGAACAATGTTGAATCATATCTTTGTTTATTAATATCTTTATTGTACGTTTTACGAAATAACAGAAATAAGTCTCCAACGCTTTGACTTACTTAGTGGCCTACACTCCTCAAACACAACAGTGTTACCAATAATAGCCTGCTCTTTTTCATCATGTACAGCATACTTGGTACTCTCTGTGTATTGTTTTCTATATTTCTTGTGCATTTTTTGTGTCTTTACACGAACACGTATCGTTTTACTTTCCGACACAGATTCTACGACACCAGTAAACTGTCTTTTTTTAGCCGTACTTTTTACAGTTGTTGATTGTGATTCTTTAGTATTTTTCATATACTGAATATGATTAGTCGTACAACACATTATTGCTGTGCTTCTTTGTGAGAAATTGCGCCAGCAATCTGAGCTATTTCAGCTCGTACTAGCTTAATAGTGTGTACCGTTTTTAATTGCCCTTCTTTTGCCTTAAACCGTAACTGCCGTAATGCATCTTTTTTTTGAGCAAGGAGCTCCCTCAACTCTTTTATTGTTTTATTTTCTAGTTCTGCTTTAGTCATATGCTTATACTTTTTTTACAAATGTAGCAGATACAGGTAACTTGTATGTAGCCAGCTTAAACGCTTCCCGTGCCACATTTTCTGGCACACCTTCTAACTCAAATAGTACAGTCCCAGGCTTTACCGTCACCACAAAATGATCTGGCGCACCTTTTCCTTTCCCCATTGGCATTTCGGAACCTTTTCTTGTTACCGGTCGATCAGGAAACACACGGATCCACATTTTTCCTGTTCTTTTTATATATCTGGTAATAACCCTACGTGCTGACTCAATCTGCCGAGAAGTTACCCATGAATGTGTGTCTGCAGACAACCCGTAGCTTCCAAATGCAACAGTGTTAATCCGAGTAGCAACACCCTTGTTCATTCTTCTAGGCTTGTGCCATTTTCTGTGTTTTACTTTTTTTGGTAATAACATATCATTTTGGCGTTAAAACTTCTTTATATTTCTTCTTGGCCTCTTGACTTGATCCTTTTCTGCCTGTTCAAATTTATCATTTTTAGCAAATGTTTCCCCGTGATACACCCACACTTTAATACCAATAGCTCCATAGATCGTACGTGCCACACAAGTAGAATAGTCAATATTACTTCGGATAGTAATCAGCGGCACTTTTCCATCTGAAACAGTCTCGGTTCGTGCGATTTCAACTCCATTCAATCTTCCAGCTAAAATAACTTTTACTCCTTTTGCGCCAGCAGTCATCACTTTTTGTACTGTCTGCTTCATTACACGTCTAAACGGCATACGACGCTCAATATCTGCGGCAATTGACTGTGCAATTACAGGGGCACTTGTTGCAGGAGAGCGCACTTCTCTTACATTAATCTTTGCACGTAGTTTCATTTGAAGAATCTTCGTCTCTATATGCTTTCGCATAGTATCAAGATCCTTTCCAGATCTACCAATAACAAATCCTGGCTTAGCCGCAAGAATGGTGATGGTAATATTCTTTGGTCCACGTTCAACACTAATCCCATCAATAAGGGCATTTTTACATTTTTTTGCAATATATTCTCGAATTGCGGTGTCCTGCTCAGAAAACTTTGCATAATTCTTTTTAGCAAACCAACGAGAATCCCAATTATATATTACTGGTGTTCTATAGATTTTTGGATGAACTTTATGACCCATATAGTACGTTAAATTAGTGTTATCTTATTCAGCTTTTTTAGTATCAGCTTTTTTTTCTTTAGGTGTCTTTTTTTCAGCAACAGGTTCAGCCACCTCTTTCGCTTCCTTTTTTTCTTTCTTTTCTGTTGATGCAGTAGTACCTTCACCTTCCAATACAACTGTCACGTGACATGTTCTTTTTCTAATAGGCGTTGCTCTACCAAATGCACGTGGCATCCAGCGATACGTCGTCTTTCCTTCATTTACATAAATCTGTCCAATAACAAGTGATTCTTTTTTTGCATTATAGTTGTGCAATGCATTTGCTGCTGCAGACTCAATAAGCTTTTTAACAGGTATGGCTGCGTGTTTTTTTGAAAACCGCAACACCTGAATTGCTTCTTGTATAGTCTTACCTCGCAAACCATCTATTACAAGACGTACCTTTCTTGGGGCTGTGCGAAATCTATTAAGTTGTGCTTTTGATTCTATCTTCATACATTAATTGGTCTATTATTTAGCATTCTTTGCCATTTTACCACCATGACCTTTAAATATTTTAGATGGTGAAAACTCTCCCAATTTGTGTCCGACTTTGTTTTCATCCACAAAAACTTCCAAAAACTTTCTTCCATTGTGAACAAGAAAGGCCATGCCAACCATTTCTGGTGTAATAGTACTTGCTCTTGCCCATGTTTTAATCGCAGAAGTACTTTTTGTTTCTATTGCCTTGGCAACCTTCTTCATGAGTTTTTCATCTAAGTATGGCCCTTTTTTCAAACTTCGAGACATAGTGTTGAGATTAGTATAATTTATGTATTAACTACTTACGTTTATTTTTTCTTCGTTGCACAATGAGTGAACTGCTTGCTTTTTTCTTGTTTCTTGTCTTTACACCCAAAGCCTTCTTACCCCAAGGAGTTTTTGGACCACCTTTTAAACCAATCGGTGAATGCCCCTCTCCACCTCCATGTGGATGGTCTACCGGGTTCATGTTCTTACCTTTCACAATAGGTCTCCAACCTTTCATTCTCATTCTACCTGCTTTCCCCCACCGAACAAGTCGATAATCGCTGTTGCCAATTCTTCCAACAGTCGCTAAACATGTTTTAGGGATTAAACGCATTTCACTTGAAGGAAGTTTCACTTGTGCATGCTTCCCTTCTACAGCCTGTAGCTGAGCAGCTAAACCAGCTCCTCGTACCATTTGCCCACCCTTTCCTGGCTGTAATTCTAGATTATATATAGACATACCAATAGGGATTTCTCCAATAGGCATACGAGCTCCTGGGGTTGGCTCAATTTTTGCGTTTGAAGAGCATATTTTATCGCCCACCGCCACTCCAGCATAACCCAGGTGATAGGCTTTTTTGCCACCCTCATATTCTACTAAAATCACACGAGGCCCTCTATTTGGATCATATTCTATAGCAATTACTTCTCCTACCTGGTCGAAGTTGGTTCGCTTAAAGTCAACTATTCGGTATAACCTCTTTACTCCACCACCCCTATGTCTTACGGTAATCTGTCCGGTATTATTTCTACCAGAATGCCTATTAAGGCGTTTTACAAGAGATCTTTCTGGCTTTGTTTTTGTAATATCAGAAAAATCCTGAACGCTTGATTTGCGCCTTCCTGGAGTAGTTGGTTTGTGTACTTTAACAGCCATAGTATTAATTATTGAAAATATTAAACACCTTCGTGGATATCAATTGTGACACCTTTTGGCATAAACACAACTGCTTTTTTATAGCTTGCACCCCTTCCAGTAAAGCGACCAGATCTTCGTGATTTTCCATCATAATGAAGCACATGCACTCGAGATGGGGTTACACCATACAACGTTTGGATTGCCTTTTTAATCTCTACCTTATTTGCCATCAAATCTACAACAAACGTATACTGACCCATACTCTCTTGCATGGTTGTTTTTTCTGTCACACAGGGGTGAATCAACACATCGTATGCGCGAGCCTTCGAGGCCGCCGAACCACCACTCTTTTTTTGTGTTGATTCTGGAGTATCCGAAACTTGAGGTGCTTTTTTTGCATCTGTTTCATCTTTTTTAGCAGTAGACTGCTTTGTTATTTTGTCTATCAATCCCATATCGTAATAGTATTATGAAAACATTTTTTCTATTGCCGAAACACCCTGCTGTGACACAATCACATACTTGTGATGGAGGAGGTCAGCAACATTAAGGTCTTGTAGTCTCTGCACATTAATAGATTTAATATTCCTTGATCCAAGACAGACATTTGCATTACCACCATCAGTGAGAATAAGTGTACTATATTCTTTACAAGGAAGTGATTTTTGTAGTGTTGCAAAATCTTTTGTTTTTCCAGAAGAAGGAAGCTCATTGAGCACGATAAATCGCTGGTCAGCAACCTTATCAGAAAGACACATGAGTAATGCTTTTCTTCGCATCTTCTTATTTGTTTTTTTTGTAAAATTTCTATCATTTCTTGGTCCAAAGGTAATTCCACCACCAGACCAAATTGGAGAACGACGTGAACCATGTCGCGCTCGACCAGTACCTTTTTGTTTCCACGGTTTTCTTCCTCCACCTCGAACCTCACTTCTATCCTTTGTGTGTGCCCAAGGTTGACGTCGGTTTGCTTCTAATGCTATGTACACTTGATGCACAAGGGCATTATTTGTCGCAACATGAAATACTGCCTCTGAAAGCCCAAGGTCTTCTTTTGCCAAGCCATCTTTATTGTATACAGTTGTTTTTGCCATATATAGTTTAGAATCTATTTTTCTTCTGTAGTTTTTGCATCCTCTGAGACAACACTATCCGTGATTACTTCATTTTTTTCTTCAGCAACCTTAGGTTCCTCTTCTTTTGTTTGAGTTACCACCTCTTTTGGTGAATCTTCCACGCTCTTTTCCTTGCTCTCTTCAGAAACCGTCGAAGTAACTTCCATACCACCTTCATAAGTTGATATCATGATAATACCGCCGCGTGCCCCAGGAATTGCGCCCTTAAGCAACATCTCATTTGCCTCTTCATTTATTTCCATTATTTCTAAATTCTTTACCGTCACCCTATCAACACCCATGTGCCCTCCCATACGAGTACCCTTAAAAACTCTTGCGGGACCAGTTGCACCAATACTACCAGGCATTCTGTGTTGATCCTTGTGTCCGTGAGTCTTTGGGCTTCCTGCAAAACCATGGCGCTTAACCACACCTTGAAACCCTTTTCCTTTAGATGTTCCAGTTACTTGAACCTTTTCACCAGAATTAAAAACGGAAACAGTATACTTATCACCCCGTTTCAACCCATGTTCTTCTGCACCAACTGACATGTCTCTTATTGTAGAGATGGGGTCCATACCTTTTATGTGCCCTTGCTGTGCTTTATTAAGACGAAACATTTTTTGTGTACCAAAACCAATCTGAACTGCGTTTACTCTGTCTTTAGGCATTTTTTTCACCTGCGTAACAGTACAAGGACCAGCTTGAACCCTTGTTACAGGAACAACCTCTCCATTATCCCGAAATACCTGTGTCATGTCTAATTTTTTTCCTAAAATAAATTTCATATTACTATACTGTACTAAATGTAATGCAAATAGAGGAAATATTTACAATATTATTAACTTATACAAAAAACTAGAAGTGTTCTATCACATATCCATATGACAACACACTTCTAGTCTTGCAGATAAGAATTATTGTAATTTTTTTGAATTTCTTACATTGCGTTGACCAGTCTTGTAACACATGCTGCATGCGGTTTTCTTTTTTGAACCTACACACGATATATGAGACAAGAAATTATGTTGACTATATTATATGCAAAATAACGTATTTTGTCAAGAGAAGTGTTATCTATTATCCACACCCCCTTCAAAATCTAAGATTCCCCTTATATTAGATCATTTTTATGGCTAAATCTACACCACTTGGCATGTTCAAATTCATAAGCGCATCAATTGCCTTTGGTGACGGATTTATGATATCCACAAGACGCTTATGCGTACGCATCTCAAACTGTTCTTGTGCTGTCTTGTGGATAAACGATGATCGATTCACACTATACTTACTTTTTTCTGTAGGAAGCGGTACTGGGCCAACCACTGTAGCACTATTTCTCTCGGCTGTATCAATGATGGTTTTAGTTGCTGCATCAATTATGCGATTATCATATGCTTTGATCTTGATACGAATACGCGTACCAACCGCCTGCTCTTCTTTTTGTGAGTTATCTTTTTTTGTCATAGAAATGAACTGAGTTATGTGTCAAAAATTATATCCTAGGGCGATGGAGCTCGCTCCATCGCCTTGAGGATTCTTATGTAATAATCTTTGTTACTACTCCAGCCCCAACAGTTCGCCCACCCTCTCGGATAGCAAATCTCATTTGAGCTTCCATAGCAACAGGTACAATCAACTTAATGTTACATGTAATGGTATCACCAGGCATAACCATTTCAGTTCCTTCTGGTAACACAACCTCACCGGTAACATCTGTTGTTCTGATGTAAAATTGTGGTTTATATCCCTTGAAGAATGGCTTATGTCTTCCACCCTCTTCTTTTGTTAACGCGTACATTTCAGCCTCAAACTCTGTGTGTGGAGTAATTGTTCCTGGTTTTGACAATACTTGCCCACGCTCAACTTCTTCTTTCTTAATACCACGCAAAAGAATACCTGCATTGTCTCCTGCTTGTCCTTGGTCAAGATTTTTATTAAACATCTCAACTCCAGTAACAATAGTTTTGCTAGTCTCTGAACTCATCCCAACAAGCTCAATCTCTTCTCCAACTTTTACAATACCACGCTCAATTCTTCCTGTTACCACAGTTCCACGACCCTCAATTGAAAACACGTCTTCAATTGGCATAAGGAAGTCCTTATCTAAGTCACGTTCTGGAGTTGGAATATATTCATCAAGTTTCGCAAGAAGATCTAAAATAGGCTTTGAAGCTGCCTCATCTGATGGATTTTCGAGTGCTTTAAGAGCAGATCCTCGAATAATAGGGGTATCATCTCCTGGGAATTCATATTTGTTAAGAAGTTCTCTGATTTCCTCTTCAACAAGGTCAATCAATTCAGCATCTTCAACTTGGTCAACCTTATTTAGGAATACAACAATATATGGTACTCCAACTTGGCGAGCAAGCAATATGTGTTCTCGAGTCTGTGGCATAGGACCATCAGCTGCAGAAACAACCAAAATAGCACCATCCATCTGTGCCGCACCGGTAATCATGTTTTTTACATAATCAGCATGGCCTGGACAATCTACATGAGCGTAGTGTCTATTTTCTGTTTCATACTCCACATGAGCAGTGGCAATAGTAATACCACGTGCTTTTTCTTCTGGGGCTGCGTCAATTTCACTAACATCTTTTGTTTGTGCAGTTAACCCATGTGCACCTGCAACTTTCAAAATAGCTGCGGTAGTTGTTGTCTTTCCATGGTCAACGTGACCAATGGTTCCCACATTAACGTGTGGTTTTGATCTGTCAAAGTCTGCCATATTGTTATGGTAACTATTCCCACACTACAACTGAGTGGTCAGTGTAGATTTGTAATCCAGCAGGAAATACTAATTAAATGTATAAATAATGTAAAAACCTACAAATGATAGGCGGACAAAGTATACCGCATTCTTCCACTCTCGTCAAGTGACTTACTGGTGATAAAAAAGTCAGGAAGGTACTTGCCTATAATGGCTCCTCAAAGTATATTGCACTCTCCTGAGAATTGTCAGTTTCATTAGACTCTCCTATCTGTTTTTTTTGCAACACATTACTGTCACCTTCTTCACGAAGCACGTATTCCCCTTGTTTTGAAGACATATTACTAATATCGGGCACCTCATATCTCATAATATGCGGACTATCCTTATCATACTCATGTATTGGTTCTACGACAGGAATCTCTGAATCTAAATCCTGAAAAGGTTGTAAATTATTTTTTTCAATATACTGCTTCATAATATTTCCAAGCGGTGCCAATCCAGACCCTGTGTTTTGGTTAATTTGTGTAAAATTCTGAGGAGTAGTTTCTGACACATCGTTCTTTTGTGTTGCTACATTTGTCCCCTCAGGTGTTGGGGCTTTGTGTTTTTCTACTTCATTCGGATCTGAAGACAGCTCTTTTTCCAGTGTATACAATAAATCATCCTGCTTAATCTTTTCGTTATGTGAACGCCACACTGCAATATCCCTATTTATCCTATCCTGCATCTGATCTTTTGTAAGATGTCTAATATTCCTTTTATTTTCAATAATATCTAGATATTTATCTACACCCATAACAACCATATCATACCCACCATGTGGATCATGTACAATAAGTTTATCACCGGTGCGCCTTGCTATGTCAAAAAGTCTATCAAAAGATTGTAAAATCATAAAAACATACTAATATATTGATCAAAGTATAACGCTATACAAAAAAACAGTCAACAAAAAAATACTCCAGTGAGTATTTTTTTGCTTTTACAATATAAACGTGACAATAAACACAAACATCTTCTAATCCCGAATCAAAATAATCGGAACTACGCTGTGTAAACACAGCGTCGACTGAATGTTTTCAACTTTCATTGAAAATACTCCAGAAAGGAGGTGATCCATCCACAGCTTCCGCTACGGATGCCTTGTTACGACTTTACCCTGATCGCTGATCTTACCTTCGTCCCCATACAGGGCCTTCGGGCACTATCAACTTTCGTGGTATGACGGGCGGTGAGTACAAGACCCGAGAACGTATTCATCGCGCCGTGGCTGATGCGCGATTACTAGCGATTCCAACTTCATGTAGGCGAATTGCAGCCTACAATCCGAACTGAGACCAGCTTTTTGAGATTGGCTTCATCTTGCGATTTCGCTACTCTTTGTACTGGCCATTGTATCATGTGTGTAGCCCAAGGCGTAAGAGTCATGCTGATTTGACGTCATCCCCAC
>JABJHO010000057.1 GCA_018661775.1 Candidatus Magasanikiibacteriota bacterium
GTTGGCAGTATTGTGCACCAAGATGTAGAAGGTGTATACCATGGTGGAGTGTTTGGTCCGGTAACTCAAAAATTACGCGACGCGCTTCAAGACGTAAAGTCTGGTGCACAACACAAACTTCTTGAACCATTTTACGAATGGAACATGCGAGTTGGTTAGCACAGACAAGCACAAAGACCTTTACTGGTCTTTTTTTAATTTATGTTATATAAAAAAATGGTGGAGTTAAAAACTTCCACCACAAGCACACATGACATAATGCTACTATATAGCAGTATCAACTTTCAGAGCGCTCTTCTTCATCATCATCCGCAAACCGACCATAACGTTGATGGAGCAATACTTTTCTACTTAACTCTTCGTTAAAACGATCAACTACCATCGGATCTCTACGCAAGCGCTGCATTCGCCTATGCACATACCACTGAATCAGCAATGCTACACAGGCTATTACCACAAACTGAATAAAGAAAAAAGAAAAAATGAGTATGTCCACATATGTCTTGTTATGCAAATACCCTAATGTTGTTCCAGCACAGACACTGAATCCAAATAATGAAAAGAAAAAGATCTTACGACGAATCCTTTGGTATTCTTCTTTAAAAAAATCCTCGGGCAATTCGCTTACTTCTATAAGATACTTCCCCATAAACACCTCCTTTGTGTAAAAGTACAGAGACAGACATACGGTACCACATACACCTAACAATGTCAATACCACAACCAAAGCATAGAAACATACCACACAATACTTGACAAAGACAAATAATTGTGGTATGGTGTGTAGTTACTCAACAAAAAATGAAAGTGGGTATCTATGTTCGGATTTCTTACAAGAAGCAAACACAAAGCACCTGTTGTTCGGTGGTTTACCGAAGATGAGGGTGCACTTCTTATGGAACTTGTTCCAATGTACAGAAACAGTCGCGATGGAGCACGGACAATACTTGATATTGTCCAGAAAAAGATTGCACAGTTTAACAACCCCGAGGAGATGAAATTATTTCTCCGACTTCTTCGAGAAGAAGAGCAAGTGAGTATGCACAATATCCAAAATACGTTCTTTGAAGTATGGGAGGATAATACAGAACAAGAAAGGGGGCTCTGAGAAGTAACAAGATGAGGAAAACTACGCGCACATACTATTATGTGTGTTTTTTTACACAAAAAACAGGTAAAAAAGCCTGTTATGTGCATATCATTGGTATAATGCACCCCTAGTCATCATATTCTTTATTACACATAGCGCCTTGCCCAGATGAATGCAACATGATACCGTACACACATGTTTTTTGTTCTTTTTCACAACTAAAAGAAAGGCGCGGTATGCAAACATACCAAACGTATCTCAATCTTATGCCAACAGGGATTCTTATCTCCTCTTGTGCTATTCTTGAAACCCTCATTTCTCAAGCCCAAGGATTGAGAGATCTTCCGTTTGACCAAAAACTCTCTCGGCTTGTAGGTTTATGCTCTAAAGCTATGGATAATGCACACGAACAACAATCTGACTGCAAATATGATCCTCACGACCACTATTTTAGCGGTCACAAAAAAGATCTTTTTAGTCGTTTAAGACAAGAAGGTGCAGCGAAAAAGTATTATTTTTATAAGGACATTATCGAAAGTAAACCACGTCTATCTTACGCACTTCAGAAAAAAGTTGGCTCAGATGCACACCATGCCGTACTGTTTTTTATTCTCGGTTTTCACGCAAAGCTTGGAAGTGCACAGTTTGTCCAATTGTCCCAACAATCAATCGAATTACCTCACGACATTTACAATGAAGTACATGAAGCAGGTCAGGTCCACGATGTTCACGTTTTCAAAAAAATAACTGAAGGTGACCTATCTAGATACAGACCTGGCTTATCAGATATTTCCGAACGAAAGCTAGAGTTTGTAAAAGGTGCTGCCTGTTTTTCTTATCACAGCACTGGAAATGATGGGTACATGATAGCCGAAGGGTATGAACGCCATATTCGGAGAATACTGCCATAATGTATAGAATTCCTTCGTATGTCTATTATACGTGGATGAAATACAACACAAAAACATACACACAGAGTTTCCCGTTCTTTATATGACAATTTCGTCTCAATAAACAGCTGTTTGCTGTTCCACCAAAAAACACACCCAAAAGGTGTGTTTTATATTTTTTCTAGTTTCTGTAATTCTTACACTTTCTTAATTTTGAGATACACCGGAGTCTTTTCTATTTCCACCACTTCCCCACTTTTGTTCTCTGTGACACTTTCAGCAAGTACTTGGTTTTGTAATTCTTGAACATATTCTGCAAAAACTGCAGAAATATTTTTGTCTTCTGTAAAATATTCGACTACAATTTTATCTTCAACAGTAAATCCTTGTTCTTTTCTTATTAAGTTAATAGCACGAACAATTTCTCGAAGTAGTCCTTCTTTTTTTAATGTTTCTGTAATTTTTGTATCGAGTGATACTGTTATTCCATACTCTGTTTTTGTTACCACACCTTCAGAAGATATATCTTCAACACAATCATGTACATTCACTTCTTCTAAAATAATGGACTGCAGATCTTTAGAAAGACTAATTCCAGAAATACTGATTTGCGCAAGTGGCTGTCGTACTTTTATTTTTGCCTCTTTTCTTAGCGACAAAACTAGCTCTACCACTTGCCGCGCGTGATTCATTTGTGCTAATAATTCTTTATTTTCTAAAGTACTATTAAACTCTGACCACAACTCAAGATGTACAGACTCACACATATTTTCTGCATTGTCTAATTTTTTCATTTCCTGATATATATGTTCTGCAATAAAAGGCATTGATGGCGCAATAAGTTTACTTGTTTCAAGTAACACATGTTTAAGTGTTGCAAGCGCAAACTGCGCATCTTCTTTGCTTGTTAATCCTTTAAACCTATCCCTGCTTCTGCGCACATACCATTGCGAAAGATCACTAATAAACGCAATAATTGTTCGCATCTGAGAAGACAAATCATATGCATCAAATGATGTCGTCACATCTGTTTTTGTTTCTTCTAGCCGTGCCAAAATCCATTTATCCAAAACATGTGTTGCATCAGTGTGTAATACTGCAGAAGTATCAACATAATACATGGTATAAAATGACAATACATTTGCCAGCGAATTCGTTGTTTTGTTAAACATATCACGAACCCCGTGTTCGGAAAAATTCAAATCTTCTGCATGAACTACCGGAGAACTTAACATATAACATCGCAAAGCATCGGCGCCATATTTTTTCATTACCTCCATTGGGTCTGGATAATTTTGCAGTTTTTTAGACATCTTCTTTCCATCTTCTGCCAAGACCATACCATTTGCCACAATATTTTCTACGGCATTTTTATTCATAACACCATTTGCCAAAATATGCAGATAATAAAACCATGCACGTGTTTGATCTACTCCTTCTGCAATAAATTGCGCCGGAAATGCTGCGTCAAACGCATCTTTGTTTTCAAATGGATAATGCGCTTGTGCATATGGCATTGAACCAGCGTCAAACCAGCAATCAAGCACATCTGGTACACGTTTCATCTGCTTTTCACATGTCACACATGGAAATGTAATAGGATCAAGCACATCTTTGTGCAGGTCGGTAATAGTTTCTCCAGAAAGTTTTTCCAGTTCGGCTACTGAGCCAATCACCACTTGCTCACCACACACACATTCCCAAACAGGAATACATGATGCCCAAAACCTCTGCCGCGAAATAGACCAGTCACGTGCACCTGCAAGCCAATTACCAAATCGACCTTCTTTTACATGTTCTGGCATCCATGAAATATTTTTTGCCGTTTCCAATGCTTGTGCTTTTATTTTTGTTACCGCGACAAACCAAGAATCGGTTGCGTAATTCAGCAGCGGTGTATCACATCGCCAGCAGTGTGGATAACTATGTTCGTACTTCTTTTTTGAAAACAGTTTTCCATTGTGTGCAAGCCACTTTACAATTAAAATATCTGTTGCCATGTGATCGTCAATTGGTTTTACCTGCACACCGGCAAAGTCCGTTACTGCTTCGGCAAATTCACCACCCATTGATACGTGTTGTACAAATGGCACACCAATTTCTTTTGCTACTTTGTAATCGTCATCGCCAAAACCTGGCGCAATATGCACAACACCAGTTCCTTCTTCTGCTGTCACAAAATCTGCAAGAATCGTGGTAAATGCATGTTGTGTTTCTTTATAATATGGGAAGAGTGGTTCATAAGTAAACCCTTCAAATGTTTTTCCATTATGTTCACCAACCACTTCAAATTCTTTTTCGGCAAAATTATCTTCAACCAAATCTTTTGCAATAATATAATATGAATCTTCACTTTTTACTACGCAATACGTAATATGTTCTCCAAGCGCAAGCAATACATTTCCTGGAAGTGTCCAGGGTGTTGTAGTCCATGCAAGAAAATAAACTTCTGCGTCTTCGTCAATAATATCTTTTGTAGAAGAAGTAATCTTGAATTTTGCTGTAACACTAATATCTTTAATGGTTTTATATCCTTCGCTTACCTCTTGCTGCGAAAGTGTTGTTTCACAACGTGGACACACATGCATTGATCGGTGCCCTTTGTAAATATATCCATTTTCATGAAGTGTTTTAAATACCCACCACACACTTTCCATATAGTTCAGATCCATTGTTTTGTAGGCATTTTCCATGTCGGCCCATCTTCCAAGTGCGCGCATGGTTTGTTTCCACCCATCAGCAAAATCAGCAATTTTTGTGCGGCATTTTTGATTAAACACATCCACACCTAGTGTTTCAATGTCTTTTTTACTTTTTGTGTGTAATTCTTTTTCTACAATATTTTCAATAGGAAGTCCGTGACAATCCCAACCCCATTTTCGCTCAACACGATACCCGTTCATAGTCATATATCGTGGAATTGCATCTTTTAATATACTCCCAATAATATGTCCATAATGCGGCAAACCCGTGGCAAACGGTGGCCCATCATAAAATACATACGGTTTGTTTTCCGGACGCATGTTAATTGATTGCTGAAATATATTGTGCTTTTCCCAAAAGTCAGCAATGTTTTCTTCGTTTTTGTGTGCATTATATGCCATAAAAATAGAGTTAAATAAAAAAAACCACACAGTTCGAGAACCCAAATCTGGGCGGTACCATCTCGATTCCATTGTGGCGCTTTATTGCAGCGTTTACGGGCTTATCCGGAAGAGTCTACTAAGTCATACATTACCGTTCTTTCTTCGACGCATTGCATAAGCAATTCCCTGCTGATAACAGGTATGACGTCTTTATAATTGTATATATATCGTATCACAAAAGGAGGAAAAGTCAATAACACAGAAAATGAGTAAATAAAAAAGAGAGTTAGTATAATACCAACTCTCTGTAAGAACGAACAAAGATCTCTAACACCCAATCACCGATCCAACCCTACACCGTGTGTTACTTTTCAAGCAGCCCCTTCAGCCGTAACTGCTCCCTATTAAAGTGTGCAGTATCGTACTCGAACTGATCCTTGTCTTCCTGAGTGCCATTTTCTGCTTGAAATCGGAGATGCGCATCGACGAGTGATGTCTCTATTACGTGGTTTCGTAGGGCTTTATTATTACCTTTATACACCTTAGTCAAAACCTCATGATTAACAAACACTTCAAGTATTCTTCGCTTTTTGTCAACTTCTACAGGAAACACTTTGTGTTGAGCTGAAAGAGCGTTGGCTGCAATAAGATATACTTTCCCATCTACACAAATGGTTGCAACCTTGTCTTTTTTAAAGAATTCAATATAATGCTGACGACAAACAGGAGAGCCTAAGGAATAGTCAAACCCCTCATCAATATTACGCTGCTTAATTTTATACGCAACATTTTTTGGCTCACTGTCTCCATCAGCCTCGCAAATACAGCAAACTTCTTTTGCTTTTGCTTTTCTCTCTTCTTTTTCGCAAACACATTCTTCTTCACCACACTTTTTACAAGGACAAATGCATGGCGCCTCATTACACTCACGACATGTATTTTTTGGTGGCAGCGGAGGTATTGGAGCATCCTCATCTGGATCAAATGTTTCATTAAACCTCTGCATGATTGATGCAAGAACTTCTACCACCTCTTTATCCACCTCTTGCGCTTCTGGTAAAAGGTTTTGTAGTTCCGGTATTAATATTTCATACAATGCCTGCATGATCATTATCCCGTTCTCTTCATCAAAGAACCCGGTACCAAAACCACTGTGGTCAGTAGAAGAGTATTGAGAAAGATTAATGCCACCAAAGTACAAATTTCCTCTAAACATGTCTCTATGTCTTTTTAAAAACTCCAACCGACGATCATTGATAAGCTCTGCCATTTGATCAACATACCCACAAAACTTCTTATTATCTCCATCAAAAATGGCTAACATTCCACCTTCTTGAGACACTTCTGCGGAAAAAACCAAAGGTTTTCCTGGCAACGTTGTTTGTGGTATTCTTAGATCAGGAACAAACGCTGGCAGCCCAACAAGTGTACCATTGAAAAAAAGATCAAAATCTAATTGAAATTTCTCTCTTACTTCTTGCAGTGACTGAGAATCTCTCAAATTATTTATTACCACTTTTTTTACAAATGGAATTACCACCATGGTAAAAGAACCAGAGATAGGGATATGAGGGATATTCATTTTTTCTTGGTCCAACTTCTTCATACTGTTTCCATCTGACGGAATCAGCGTTTCTGGACTCACTCGAAAGTAAAAAACATCTTTCTCTTCTTCACGTCGACACAGAATATAATACCCATCCTCACTCTGTCTTGTATCCAGTAGAGATAATGCAGAAAAGGCGCCAATACCATGAACAGACTGACAGTTATCATCATCATCTTCATCTTTACCAATTTGAAAATATCTTTCCAATAATTGCTGACTGGCATTTATACCGCACCCATTGTCGAGAAAAATTAATGTTTTTCCTCCCCCTTTTAAAAACGGAAGTTTTTTTGTCAAAAAAATCTCCATCTTTAATCTTCTGTTGGCAATTTCAGCCCCAGACAAAGAGTTTTTGATGAGTTCAACAAATGTGTCTAACCAGTTTTGATATAACTTACTGCTTAATATGTTCATAAGCGATTTCCATTTGGCAGAAATGCTAAATTTTTTCATTTTATTTCCCTTTCAGAAAATTGTTGAAATGTTGTTTGTTTTGATATGCTTCGCTCACCGGTACACCAAGTCTACCAGCAAGATCAACAAGTTCTTCTATTTGTCTTACAAGTCCACGAGAAGCAAGGTTACGAACAGTGCTTCCTTCTGGCGCTTTTTCTACTTTTGCCAATACATTCGTAATCGCACTCAACATAACTTGCATATGCGTTGGTGTACCAACATACACTTCTATTCCATTTAGATACGCAACAGCTAATTTAGACAGTTCGGGGCTTAAATGTGCCGCCAAACGTGGGTCCCCTTTTAACAGTTGCGTTAACCCAAACACATCCAGACGCATAGTATCTACAAATTCAGGATAACGATATGGTCTCAACGAAGAGCAATCCTTAGCAGGGGGGCCTGGCGATTCAGGTGAAACCTCTTTCTTTGGCGATTCCCTCTTTGTTTGCTTTTTTTGAACAGGGGCAGGAGAATGTACCACTTCAACATCTACATCTTCTATTTGAAGACCTGTGGTTAATGTGGGCCAAACATGCTCATCTGGCACGGTCATACGATAGGCTATTTTTTCTTCTGCGGTATACAAGAATCTTATATCCTTAGATATAGTAAAAAACATAGCACAAGCCACAGGGGGGATTGGTCTTATTTTTTTATGGAACCACGTTGACAAGCGGTTCGTAAGTTTGTGTTCATGTAAAAACTTTTTAAGTGCATCTCTTCCCACTGAATCTTCCAATTTCCTTAAAGCATCCTGCTGCTCAATTCTTCTTTTATTGGTCAGAACAGGCACTCTACTCTTGCGTTTTTTTGCCATGATTTCCTCTTTCTTTCTATTGTAAATGTACGAATAAAGACATAGCGTAAAATGGTCTTACGTAAGACATTCAATACTATGGCCAGAGCTTACCACAAGGCGTATAATTTGTCAACCACCACCTTGCACATAATTACTCTGTAAAAAGTACTCCATAATATGAAGAGCTTTTTACAAAGATCCAGATAGCTGGATCAAAAATAATAAAAAAGAGCAAAAAAGGAGCAAAATACTAAGAAAGCGTATCTTTTATTACCGAAGTACTAAACACACCTTTTTCTACTTGCACAACAAGAGCGTACATAAAATACAGAAAAGACTGACTTACTTCACTAGGAAAAGCATCGCCAGCAATAATACAAAGACTCTTGTTTAGGAAATATTTTTGGTTTTTTGGTAACCTTCTTCCACGCTGAACTACTTTTGTAAATAAACTTGGCGGATTACTCAGTATATATCCCTGCAGTGTTTTAGTAAACAATTCACACACACCCGCTTCGGTAATGAACCTGGTTGCAAACATATCTAATAATTGTTGATTTTCCAAAATCCAATTAACCAGATCTGCCATACTAAGAGATAATTCATCAATATGTGCAATGTCATGACATTTACACAAAAGATACAGACCCACCAAGCCACAAGCACGGTCAAAATGGTCATCACCTCCCACTTTATGTCTATGCGCTAAATAACACATTCTACTTAAAGGAAGTAGATCAGAAGCAGATAGTAGATCTAACGAAAAAACAAACCGTTCTGCCACTTCTTTTATTTGTGTATTTACCAAAGTAGCTATGGCATCTTCAGAACAATCTAGCCAGAATAAACCAGTATCTTCGGGTAAAAAAGAAGGTTGCTGTGACACTTCTGCCATACCCCCCAGTAAAACACTTAATGCATTTTTACATCTTCTCAACTTTGTCTTTAGTTCTATCTTACTCCTTTCTAGAACTTTTTGCGTGTCTGTTAGTTTCAAGATATACTCTTTGCCTTGTGCATTAATTTCTTCGGAGATAATACAGTCTATATAGGTATTCTTATCCCCACTTACTGTATTCATTCTTACACTAACACGGTCTAAGTATTCTTTCTGACGAGACTGGAGGATTCTAATTTCCTCATTTATCCTACCAACGTCTTCATCACATAATTCGATCTGTGATTGTAAGTCACTCTCAAGATGTTTAAGCTCGGCAATTGTATTATCTCTTGCTTCGGTAATACCTTCTGTGATTTCAAGTGATCCAATTTCTTTAAACTCTTCCACTTCTCGTCTTAAAAACTCTTCTTGTGTTTGTGTATTACTTATAACAGACTGAATAACTAACAATAAATATTCCACGCTCCCTGGATCACCAGCACCACAGTCATCAAAATCTTGGGAATATAGTCTTGGAAATTTTTCCTTTAGATCTTTTATGAATTCAATGCAAATTCTTTGGTATTCTATTTCCCACGAACAAATTTGTGAAGAAATTCCAGAATATGCCTCTTGAAAGCTGTTGTTTTGTTTCACTAAATCATCAATAAAGACTACAACGTCTGCATAGCTGGCTAGTGAGGTGTCAGAAAGGTTATGGGCTTTACGTAAATTACGCAAAAAGACTTCAGTTTGTTCATGCATTACACTCCTACTTTCTGATTGATTAAAAATGTATTGGTTCACAAAAACTCCTTTGTGTGTGTAAAAAAAAATACCATTATAGTGGTATACCATACCCTACCAAGAAAACAGGTGCATGTCAAGTGCATAATATAAAAACACTGTCTTTTGGACAATGTTTGGTAAAAAGAGTGGCGAAGTATTAAGATATCTTTGACATATGTGCCAAATATGTTTGTACATCCATACCTTTTCCTGCTGCAAGCTCCTTAATTAATAAAAAATCACTCATAAGGCTGACTTCTTCCTGTTGTTTTTCAATATCAGTTTTTAGCTGCTCAAAAAATGTAATACTTTTCACCCCCTCCTTTAGCTTTGACCCTAACACAGTATATGCATTTTGCCTATCGCTCAATGCCTTAAAAATTTGGTTTCTTTGCAAAGCGATGGTGGTGTGTTTTTCTCTCAATTCTTCCACTTCTTTGGCGCACTGTGCAATAGTATTCGCATTTTCACGATTATCATCTTTTAGTGTTTCAATTGTGCTAAATAATACCTCTTGAATTACAGAAAGCCACGAGCTATGTTCTCCATCTTTATTGTACTGAGAAAGAATATACCCACAAACTTGCTGGCACACCCCTTCATCCACGTCAAAACCATCTAATGTGGTTGTATTACTCAGATCACTTTTTGATAAACCAACAAAACATAGCTGCTTTCTAAATTCCTCTTCTGCATAATCACAAAACAATCGAAAGGCAATTTCTTTATCTTGTGACAGGTAAAGTAATATAAGTATTTGTACTGCAGAAAGATTGGTAGAAAAATCTATGACCGAGAGCTGAACCTCTTCTGAAACAACAGAGGCATTTTTTTGACCCAGAGCATGAGTATCGACCTCCTCAGAAACTGACCCTTTAGGTAAGGCAGGAACCCTTTCATGCGTGGCAACCTCTTTTTTTGTAGGTGAAGATTTCTTTTTCTTCGTATAATACTCTTGTACCTGCGGAATCACTTCTTCTAGTGCACACACCAAGTCACCATGTGAAACACTTTGGTCTTCTGACCAAACACGACACATGGCCCCTTTCACGCCAGTCCCAAAAGTAAACTTCCCTCTTTTTGCTCTTTCCGGAACCTGAACCCAGACTTCTCCAGAACTTCCATGTTGTTGCACCTGAGGAAAAGAAAAGGATAATCCTTTTATATAGGTAAAGCAAAACGAACCACTGGTGTTTGCGCACTGCAGCCACTGTAACAGAAAAGCTCTAATAGACTTTTCACAGCGCCTGCGGGTAACATCAGTCATGCCGCCCACATAAGTAATACTAGTCATAAAACACTCCTTTGCTTAAAATAAAAAGAACAATACACACCTTATGGTATGTAGTATTGAGCCTACCACAACACAATATAAAAAGCAATACCCTATTGTGTATATAAATAAAAAAAGCACTGTTACGTGCTTTGTGAATACCCTCTTCCAACTTAACTTAGCTCAAACACTTATCTGCCTGCTCTTTTGTCAAGCCATGCTCTTTTTGAAGGTGAGATATTGCTTTTTCTCTATAGCAGTGTTTTTCTTGACTTTCAAACAATATTCTTCTCTTTTCAAGTTCTTTTTCTTGTTCTGTGATTGCTAAAATTCCATCACGTAGCTCCTCAAGTGTTAAATCAGCAACATCTGTTACACGTGTTAATCCAACAACACCTGTTACTCTTGGTTTTTTTTGCTTGTTGAGTAAGTAATCCGCAAGCACCTGTCTTTCTTTGTCTAATTTCAACCATTCCCACAGCTGATCTTTAGTGTATTCCCAAGAGTAAATTCTATTTCTTTTTCTTTCTCTTTCTTCTGGTATGGGGAAAATTACACCTTCAGAAAGCATCTTTTTTACAATCGCTTTAAACGATGGTTCGGATGCTGTTATACAAAAAAAACCAACCTCTTTTGCTTTACACTCTTCGACATACTCAGATAACGAGTCGAAACTTGCATCTGTGTGTTTAAGCGTAGCTCCGCTCTTTACTCTGGAAACTCTAAACGGTTCTCCCATTGTAATCACATATAACCACACAATTGTGCCTATACTAGTTTTTTGTAATCGTACCATGATAACCTCCTTTGTATAAGATATGGGTACATGAGAACCGTATCATGTAAGCAAATTTTTGTCAAACCCTGCCATTCCACGACACTCTCAACCTTGTGACACGCCACCCATACTACACAAACTCGCCACATGTCAATCCCCTTCTGTTCTATTGTAATTTGTGCTTATAATTTATTTTTTACCAAGCACAAAATGTATAAAAAAATGCAATAGTAAAACCCCCTTAACAAGGGGGTCTGAAACCAATAAAAGATCAATATTACCTATTATGGCAATTCCTACACGCAGCGACATACCCATCTTTTGCCCCAAGCAAGAGAACCTCCTCAGAACCAGAGGTGCGCTTTGAGTGGGTGGCATATCTTTTTTGACAAATACCGCAAATAGCCCGCATTTTATGCACTTCATCAGAAATTGCCATAATTCGTGCTGTTGTGTCCCATGGTTGACCGCGAAAGTCCATGTCAAGACCAGCAACATACACACGGACATTATACTCATTTACCAATTCTTGCACCACACCAACAAGATCTTCAGAAAAAAACTGGCATTCATCTATTATAACTGCAGAGGTTTTTACATGCTCCTCATTTTCTTGGGTCATGCTCCCAATAATTTGATTTAAAAACTTTTCGCGAATGTGTGATGCTTCTGTGACACAGTAGCAGTTAAATGTACGTCCGTCGTGTGTAAAAATCTCCTCTTTTTCTGTGTATCTCGTGTCTGATGCATGTTTAAACACCATGACACCAGACCCAACAATCAACTCCTTGGCAGCCTGTCCAATAACCCAAGAAGACTTGGATGCGAACATTGGGCCAACTGCAATAATGCAACTGCCAATTTCGCCACTAAAATCAATTTGTGAGCAAATCATAGAATCTCCTTTTTCATTCATGAGCACAAACGAAATAAGTATACCACAAGACCTTAAAAAAGGTAAAATACAGTTGTCATTCTTACAGTCTCCGTGATATACTGCAATCACCATCAATCAAATACCCAAAGGAGGGTGTTATGTTAAAAAAGAATCCTATGTACAGCGGTCCACTTTTTATAGCCAGCGACCATGCTGGGTATCAGTTAAAAAATACCATTGATTGGTACATCAAAAATGAGCTTCATCTTGAGACGCAAGACCTAGGCTCACAAGAATACGACGCTAATGATGATTACCCAGATTACGCCATTCCTCTTGCAAAAAAAGTGACCGAGACACAGGGTCGCGGTATTGTGGTTTGTGGTAGTGGTATTGGTGTGTGTATAGCCGCAAATAAAATTGATGGTATTCGTTGCGGTGTTGGTTACAGCGATGCCGTAGCCAAGTCTATGATGCAACATAACAACACCAATGTTCTTGCACTTGCTGGTGGCACCTTGTCAGAAAACCATGCGAAGCTTATTGTAAAAACATGGCTTATGCATAATTTTACCGACGAAGAACGTCATGTTCGCAGGCTTGGTAAAATCGCCGAACTCGAAAAATAAGGAGAAATTATGACGAGTATTATTCCCTCAATTCTTGTTCCAAACAAGAAGGTGTTTCTTACCAACTACACCGGGCTTGGTGATAGTGTTTCTATGATTCAGCTCGATATTGCCGATGGTAAGTTTGTGCCAAATGCTACGTGGGCAGACCCGAAAACCGTTTCTGAGGTTGTTACCACAGACATTGAGCTCCATTTGATGGTAAACGACCCTATTGCTGAAATGAAGAAGTGGTTTTTTGTCCCACACGTAAAGCGTGTGCTTGTTCATTTTGAAGGACCACATGATATTGCAGAAACCATACAAAAAGCAAAACAAACCGAATGGGAAGTTGGGTTAGTCCTTAATCCAGGCACACCAACCACGGTGATTGGTGATTTTGTAAACGATATTGATATCATTATGTTTATGGGAGTGTATCCTGGATTCCAAGGCCAGGAATTTATTCCAGAGACCTGCAACAGAATTGCGGAAACGAAGGCAAAAGGAATCGCACAGCCAATTTCGGTAGATGGTGGAGTAAACGAAAAAACCATCCCCACTCTTATTAAAGCCGGCGTCGATATTATTTGTCCTGGAAGTGCCGTGTTTGGCAACGACAAAACACCAGCAGAAAATGTATTAGCTTTACAACGACTAATTGCTGAAGTTTCTGCGTAATTCATTTCTTTATGCACGTGTGCATCCGTTGAATTGTTTCCGTTTGTACACGTGCACTATTCTAACTTTTATATACTTATGTACGATTTAGTCATTATTGGCGCATCAGCCGCCGGATCTGCCGCAGCAGTGTACGCTGCACGACGACGCTTAAACTTTATTATAATTAGCAAAGATATTGGTGGAGAAGTAGTAAAAAATGGAGAGGTAGAAAATTGGCTTGGTATAGTTCACACAACCGGCATTGAGCTGGCGCAACAATTTAAAGCTCATTTGGAGGCCAACGAAGTAACAATAGAAAATGGTTGGGAAGTAACAGGAATTTCTCAAGAAAATACTATTCACACTATTCATGCAAAAAAAGGTGGTGAAGAAAAAAATATCCAAACCAAATCCATTATTATTGCCACCGGAATTCATCCTAAACATTTAGGTGTTCCGGGCGAAGCCGAATTACAAAAGCGTGGTGTAACGTCTTGCACGGTTTGCGACGGTCCATTATATAGAAACAAAATCACCACAACTATTGGTGCCGGAAATACTGCTTTAGAATCGGCACTTATGCTTGCAGATATTGCACAAAAAGCATACCTTATTACAAAATACCCAAACACACCAGAAACAAATCACGGATTTCCAAAAGGAGAAAATATTCTTATAGAAAAAATTCTCAAAAAAGACAATGTAGAAATTATTTATAATGCCAACACAACAAAAATTTTAGGAGATAAAAAAGTAGAAGGTGTAGAGTACAAAGATTTGGTAACCGGAGAAATGCACACACACCAAACAAATGGGGCAATGGTGCATATTGGCATGGTCCCAAATTCTGGTTTTACCGATTGTGTAAAAAAGAATGAAAATAAAGAAATAGAAATAGACTTACGTGCCCAAACTAGCTGTAAAGGTATTTTTGCCGCCGGAGATGTCACAAATATTCCATTTAAACAACTTATGATTGCTTCTGGCCAAGGTGTTATTGCTGCACTCAGCGCAATAGATTATCTCAACTATCTCAATGAGTAAGTATTATTTTTTTCGTACATTATTTCTAATTCTATGCTAGACATTGTTACCATCGGTGATTCAGTCATCGACACTTTTCTTATTTTAAATGACGCAACAAAGCAGTGTCACATAAACAAAAAAAATCGTGAGCTGTGTCTTAATTTTGCCGATAAAATCCCAATTACTCACAGTGACCAATCAGTTGGTGGAAATGCCGCCAATGTTGCGGTTGGTGCAAAAAAACTAGGATGTAGCACCGCCATAATCACAGAAATTGGCGATGACATTTCTGGGTCTGTTATTTTTAATGTACTATCTGATGCTAAGATCGAAACCAAATACATAAAAATCTGCAAAAATGCACAAACACGATACTCAGTTATACTAAACTTTCAAAGTGAGCGAACCATTCTTTCATACCAAGCAAAACGAAGCTATTCCCTACCAAAAATACCTCAAACAAAATGGATCTACTATACATCACTTTCTGCTGGTTTTGAAAAAATACAACACAAATTAATAACACACCTTAAAAAGAATCCTGCTATTAGACTTGCCATGAACCCAGGCTGTTACCAAATGAGCAATGGCTTAAGCGAAATCAAAAAAATACTCCCATATACCGATGTTCTGGTGGTAAACAAAGAAGAGGCATGTGAACTCGCAGGACAAAAAAAAGACATACCAAAACTCCTCACACTCTTACACAAAAAAGGTATTTCTCACGTAGTTATTACAGATAGTACAAATGGATCATATAGTTATGATGGTGAGCAAATTTTACACATGCCAACATACAATATAAAAGCCATTGCCAGAACCGGCGCCGGAGATGCCTACACAAGCGGACTACTTTCTGCGCTTATTCACAAAAAGACATTGGCAGAAGCTATGCAATGGGGAACATCAAACGCCGGTGGTGTTATTCAAAAAGTTGGTGCCCAAAGAGGATTACTTTCTCTACGTGGCACAAAAGCACTCATAAAAAAATACCCAAAGGTGGTACCCAAAAAAATCAAAAGCACATAAAAACAAAAAATCCAAAAACACACCAAACATGATACTGGTGTGTTTTTTAGTACGTAAAACAACTACACGAAAACCCCGAGCATTTGGGTAGTGTTGAAAGAATCTGAAAAAACTAACCGAAAACTTACACACAAACCACAAACCGAGTAATTAGGTGTAGCGAAATGATACTTGTCTGAAGATTCCGAGCATTTGGTACGTGAAGAAAGAATTTGAAGGCGAGGGAAACCGGTGCCGCAGGCACAGACACCAACTGTTTGAGGAGCAAAGCGACGAGTTTTGGTGTCTGAGTTTTACCAAGCCCCAAATTCTCTGAACGAACCATCGCTCGGCACTTTTTGCGCAACTTTTTGGTGCCAAAAAGTGGGTTAAAGAGATTCAATGTATTGTGTGCAGTGTCATTTCGAACTGGATGTGAGAAATCTGTAATAAAATAAAAAATCACCATATACACGGTGATTTTTTATATATTATTGCAAAATCTTTACTATTTCCTTTCCAAATGCTTCTGCAGAACTTGGACCATCTGCCGTGACGACATTTCCATCTACCACCACCGGCTCTGGAATATATGTAACATTATTTTGTGAAAAAATCGTTTCTAATTCATTATCATTATTCCAGCCAGTTGCTCTTTTTCCTACTATCACATGTGCTTTTGCTAAAATTCTTGGCGCAATGCATATCGCACCAAAGGGTTTTTGTGCTATCATCATTTCATTCAAAATCCGATGTATTTCTTGTATATCTAAATGCTTTAATGCTCCTGGACCACCAATAAGAAAAACGCCATCATATTTTTTTGTATCCACCTCTTCTAATACCAGATCAACCGGCACCATAACATCATTATGCCCTTTTGCAGACTGCGCAATATCACTGGCGGTAACGACGGTAAGACCAGCCGCTTCAATCTCTTTTTTTGTGTCAGAATATTCAACAACCTGAAACCCTTCACCCGCAATAACGAGCAATACTGTTTTGTCTATCATATATTTATGAAAAAATATGTGTTTCTGTGCTCCCTATTTGTCCTGTATACCAATCTAGTCTTCCTTGGGCCTTTTCTTTGCTTGGTCGTTCTTCTAATTCAGCAAACCCTTTTTCTATATAATATATATCTTGCGCAATTTCTTCTGACCATTTTTCATGTGTCGTCGCAAGAGATTGCAATGTTTCTATAATGGTCAAAATATCATCACGTTCCTGTTGATATGACAAAACAAGTGCACTATATTCACTCTTTTTTTCTTCACTTTGTGCCAACCGAACCACAAAATCTTCTATAGCACTTTTTGCCTGAACCGTTGCTTCTTGTATGGCAACATCCTCTTCGGAGGTAAACGCATCTTCGTATTCTTGTCCAGAACGAAAGTTATGAATGCTTCCACCAGAGGTCAGAAAACTAGTATATTTTTCAGAAAGCTCTGGTGACAAAAGATCTTTCATAAACTCCTGCTCTTTTTCTTCGCCAAAACGCTCAACAAACACTCTGTGTGCTTGCCAATACGGCCACGCCTGTTTCCCAAACACTATCATTGCTTTTTCAGCCTCCTCACCAGACTTTCCATCACGAACAAACGCTTCACACGCCTTTTTTGCCTCCACCATAACGTCTTGCGACAATCCTATTGCAGGTTTTTTTACTAACATGTCAAACAATTGCACAGTATAATCTGTCATACAATATTCTTATTATGCTTCTTATATATTTTTCTTTCTTTATAATAATCTTCCACACCACACAACTCATTATAATCAATTTTTGGACCCAACAATGCAATACCATGCTCAAAGCCACGTACATGTTGCCTGATTTCTTCTGCCAAACCAGGATGCTCTTGTTCGTTATCTGCCATACGCAACAAAACATCTAACTGCTCTTCAATATTGGTAAGTATATGCTTAAACTCTTCTATTTTTTTTTGGTACCGTATTTTACTTTTTGTGAGCACCTCTTGAACAGTATAATTCCAAATATCTTGTTGCATTTCAACTAAAGTAGCACAAAGAGTAGTAATGTCTTCCGAAGAAAATACTTTTGCCACACTTCCGCCACGATACAAATCACGAAATTCTCCACCCGCCTCTTTGAATGTGGTATATTTTTTTACCATCTCTTTGGACATTTTTTTGCACAACATCTTCTCACCTATTTCACCCTCATTAACACGATAAAACTCCCAAAAGGCTTCGCGATATGGCCAAAGCTTCTTTGCAAAAAGAATCATCGTGTCTTCTAGTTGGTCTAATGTAAGGCTCACATTATCCTGTACCTGCTCCAACGCATCACTCAAATCTTCTTGAATTTTTTTTGGTACCAAAGGGGGAAGATCTCGACAAAGTCTTTCAAAAATATATCGTGTATGGTCTACGGACATAAAATATGTGGTTATACCCTCAGTATACCAAAAAAATATTATTCCGACCAGTACACTATTGGTTATTACGCAAAGAAAATAATGCAATACCGGCAGCCACACTCACATTAAGACTTTCTTTTTTTCCACACATCGGAATGTCGTATACTACGTCACACAACGAAAGTATTTCTGGAGCCACACCAGTCACTTCATTTCCCACAATCAGTGCGGTTGGTGCGGTTATTTTTGCCGCATGTACAGAAACACTCTGCGCAGATTGCTCAAGTGCAGCCACAACCACACCCTTCTTTTTTAAGGTAGTAATGAGTCGTTTTAAACTCTTCCGCTGTTCCCAAGGAATCCACGTTTCTGCCCCAAGTGCCACTTTGTCTATTTGAGGTTTTGGTGGTGCCGGTGTCCAGCCAACCAAATATATTTTCTCTATTCCAAAAGCATCCGCATTGCGAAACATGGCACCAACGTTATGGCAAGATCTAATATTGGGTAAAATAAGATACAATGGGTGTAGATTGTGTTCTTTCATAGAGTGTTGTTTAATACACACTATTGAACCACAAAAAAAAGGATTATTCAAGCGGACTATATCCATTATCTATTTCAGTCTTATCATCAAACCCATCCCCATCGGTATCAAAATTGTATGGATTTGTTTTGTGAACAAATTTTTCATCGTTATCAGATAACCCATCTCCGTCATAGTCTGAACTATACGTTACCATACCATTACCCCCCTGATTCAAGACATCTTTTTTCGACACCACAAAATCATTTGGTCGCACCAAAACCACACCACCAAAACCATTAACCTCACCTTCCAAGGTGGTAGATAATACATATGTCGAACCATCTTCAGATATATATACATACTCATCACCCTCTTCAGGCCTAACACCTATAGATGCTAAAAAAGGAGAATCACAACCCACAGAACCAAAGCCACCAGCATTAATGCACGAAAAATTTCCTACACCAACACGAACACCCGGGCTTGGTGCCACCGGATACACGTTATTGCTTTTATACACCATACCTAAGGCATTTTTTATATCTCGCACATCATTCAAACGTCTACCGTCTTTGTTTTTTGTTGTTTGAGAGAAATCACGGCTACCTGTGTTTGAGAATACCTGACTATTTGATAAGTTTTTTTCTTGTAATGAATCACCTGGAATCGGCATGCCAGCTGTCGAACCTGGCGCACCCATTGTAGGACCCATCATCTGTATCATAAACTCTTGTGCAACTTCTTGAAACGTTTTTGTTTCTTCTGGGACCACAACCGTTACCGGTTCGTTATATTTAGTAAATGTGCTTTCAATTGTTGTAACAACTCTATCTCCTTCTTCTGTTTCTACATCAATATTAATAGAAATAAATCCTGGCACATATGTTTTCTTGTCGACACGTACCACACCATTAATTTTTTTAACAGAAGAGAATGCCTCATTAAACCGATCACCATCTTTTAATTCAGCACCCACATCACCCCCAGAAAGACCAATGTATACTTTCTTTAAATTCTCCAAATTAATCTCATACTCAACTTTATACAAACCAGACCCAGAAAATAAAGATGGTGCAGATATATTTGTAATACTATGGACTGGGTATTCTTTTAGCAAAGAAACCAAAAGATCTTGCTGTTCTTTTTCTCTTAATTCTGCCTCTTTTTTTCTTTTCTCTTGCCACTCACTAACTTTATTATCCCCATCAAGACCAATCGGCCTCATGTCTCTGGTTGGACCCAAGTCAGCCTCTATCCAGGTGTTGAGTAGATTTGAAAAATCCATAGGACCAATGCCTGGAAGTTCTGATAGGAGCACATACACTCTTTTATCAATAGAACGCACTGACATATCCACTTTTCCCGCCTCAATATCGCCTGTTAGTACAAACCGTAAGTCTGACTTTATTGCGTCCTCGTTGGCCCTATCAATACTCCCTAAAATATAACCCTCTATCAAACTAATGTCGGCTATACCACCAACATCACCAAAAGGCAGCAATCCTGCAAGCTTTTTCTTGGCTTCTTTTTTTTCTATGTCCACCTCTATGGAAAACTGTATATCCATATGCACCGTATCAACATCCTTCATGTTTTCCAAAGAAGTTTCAAGAATGTTTTCTGGTGCTTTGCTCATAAAAACATACCCAAACACACCAATCGCAGCAAACAAAATGATAATAATAACACCAATAATCATTCCAGCTTTTTTGTGCTTAGAGGGGGTTGGTTGATGCCCACCACCCAATGAGGAGGGTTGTAAGTGTGGTTGTGGTTGTGGTGGATGTGTTTGTTGTGGTGTATGCATATATAAAGTAAATAGTAAATACAATAGTAAGTATAACAAAATTTCTTTGAATAAGAAACTATAGTAAAAAAACCTGCCAAAGGGCAGGTTTTTAAACAATACTTCTTAGTTTGCATTTTCCACTGATGCTCTATTCTCTACTCGTTCTCTCCTGTTTTCTCGAACATTCTGCACCCTATCTCTTACTTGATCACGAACATCTGCACGTTTTTCTTGTCTGTCTTCTCTTGCATTTTCCACGCGCTCTTTTCGGTCTTCTCGAATATCCTGTGTTCTATCTCTTACTTGACCACGAACATCTGCATGTTTTTCTTGTCTACCTTCTCTTGCATTTTCCACACGCTCTCTTCTATCTTCTAGCTTTTCTTTCCTGTCCTCTCTTCTGTCTTCTATTTTTTCTTTGTGGTCCTCTCTTCTATCTTCTATTCGTTCTCTTCGGTCTTCTCGCAAGTCTTTTCGCTCTTCTTTGTCTGCATGTTTAAATTTTTTCACAAAATCACGTTGTTCTTTTAACCGTTTTAGTACTTCGGGTTTTGTTTTTGTTATTTCATTGTGCCGTTTTCGTAACTTGTCTAGAGCTTTTTTGGCTTCCTCATCCCCTTCTTTAGCTAAATCTTTTAAGTTTGAAATCTTTTCTCTTGCCTCCGATCGTTTTTGCTGAATATGGTCGAGTGTTTCTTTTCTTTTTTCTGCAAAACCCTCTTTCTTTTCTTTTACATATTCATGTCGCCTCTCTTTCAGTTGTTGCAAATCCTCTTTGGCGCTCTCATCTCCATCTGCTATGCGCACTCGCAAGTCTTTTCTTCTTGTGTTAAATTCTTTTACTTTTTCAACATGTGCCTGCACCCGAACTCTGTGTTTTTTAATATGATCACGAACTCCTTCTGGTAACTCCTCATCATTCACATTGTCAAAAAACCGCTTACCTGCATTACTCAACCGTTCCACATGTTGTTGAAATTTTTCTCGACGATCCTCTGGCAACCGCTCTTCGATTCGCTCAAGCACCTGATTTCTTCTTGTGTGATGTGTCGCAATATTTCGCATAAGACGTTTTTTTCTCTCATCCGGCTCGCTCAACCAATCATCTTTTTTCTGCTCAACCTTTTCAATCATGTTTTGCGCTCTATCAATAATTTTTTGCATTCGTTCATCAACATTTTCATTTCCTGAATCTTCTGCAATCTTTTCTGCAATCTCCATACGTTCTTCTGCAAAACGTAGTTGCTTTTCTGCTTTTTTTACTGGATCAAATGTCGTGACCAAAGACAACCTTTCTCGCACACCTCGCCAAAACATCCCAAATCGTGATGGTGCCGTATCTATTTCCGTTACCTCAACTTCTTCCAAGACCAGATCCCCTTCTATTTCGGTATCAACCTCCACCAAACCCCCTTCTTGGTCAATTAATGCATCTTCAAGCGCTACGTCACTTGCTGTATCCACTACTTGATTTTGCGTTGTGTCTTCACTATCCACGTCTTCTTGTGCATGCACAAAAGAAACACCAAAAAAACAGAGGGACAACATGAAAAACACAATGATTGCGTTCTTATATGTTACTTCGGACGAAGGAAATATATGTTCCATAAGCATAAAATAATAATAATTAATATGACTAATCTTTGTACCAAAAGAACATATTTGTCTGGTAATGCAAGTGACTGCTTTTCCACAATACATGTTCAATTACATTCTAGTTACCACGTGTATAGTATCACAAAAGACCATCCTCGTAAAGCGCTCAGTCTCACATTTTGACAAATACTATTTTGTGTCGTACAATAGAGTGTAATAAACACTTCTTCATTATTTTTTTATGCCTCACTCTCTTTCTCAATATATTACCGATTTCCTCGAACACCTGGAAATCGAAAGAAATAGAAGTCAAAAAACGATTAAAAACTATGACTTCTACCTTCATAGATTTGTTCATTGGGGTGGTAATAGTAAAAAACCCGAAGATATCACAGGCGAAGACGTAAGAAAATACCGTCTTTGGCTTAACAGACTCGTAGATAATAATGGTGAACCTTTGAAAAAAAATACACAAAACTATCACCTCATTGCATTGCGATCTTTTTTAAAGTATCTAGCAAAACGAGATGTTGCTACTTTGGCACCAGAAAAAATAGAGCTCATGAAAATGCCCGACCGAATAGTCACGTTTTTAGAACAAGAAGACTTACAACACATTCTTCAAGCACCACTTACCATAGTATCAGAAGAAACGATACAAAAAAATCTTCAACATGCACCACCAAAACTCCTGATTCTTTTACGAGACAAGTCATTGCTCGAATTGTTATTTTCTACCGGACTTCGTGTGTCAGAGCTTGTAAGTCTTAAAAAAGAAGATATAAATCTAAAACGAGAAGAATTTACTATTCGTGGAAAGGGTGGAAAAACAAGAATTGTCTTTTTGTCTACAATAGCAAAATATTGGCTAAAACAATATATTGGCGCAAGAAAAGACATGAACCCATATATATTTGTATCACATGACAAACGCACAAACAAAGAAAAAGAACGTGGTGCTGATGATACACCAATCACCCCAAGAACCGCACAAAGAATTGTACAAAAATATGCCAAACTCGCTGGTATTACCAAGCCTGTTACACCGCACACCATGAGACACTCCTATGCTACCGACCTTTTGCAAAACGGTGCAGACATTCGTAGCGTACAAAGTATGCTTGGCCACGCATCTATTACCACAACACAAATATATACCCACATTACAGACAAAGAGCTCAGAAAAACACACAAAAAATTCCACGACAAAAAAAGAAAAAAAGATTGACAAACTCAGCACAATCTAGTATGATACTCGTGTCATATAATGAATGGGCCTGTAGTTTAATGGATAGAACAAGAGCCTTCTAAGCTCTGGGTCAAGGTTCGATTCCTTGCAGGCTCACAAAAACAGTACACAATGCTGTTTTTTTGTTATACTATACTTTGAAAGGAGGGAATCATGCACAATTCACAAAAAATTCCCAAAGGCGACGTAACTACTTGCGCCCTACTAAAAGATTTGTATCCGAGTGTATACACATACATTCATATCCCCATGTATATTGTGGCTGTAAATAACAAAAACCACTACATAGGATCTTCGCTCTCTAAGTATACCCCGACACATATAACAAAGAATACCATACAACCGGTTGTAGAAATAGAAGGGATTGTGGCAAGATTATTACAACGAAAACAATTGTATAGACCAGGAACTACGCAGTATTTTCCACCAATTATTGGATCTATTATTCCTGTTAAGCACCAAATGGTCAATGAGCCGGTTCGATTATATACCGTCTTACGAAAAAGAAAAACATATCGCTTGTGTGGCGTCTGGGTAGGTGTGATTGACTCGCTCTTTCTTTCGAAACAAAAAGATATGTTCTTTAAACCAAGATGGATGGCGTAGTAAACGCGACAAAACAACACCTTCCATGTTCTTTACATGAGTCCCCAGAAACCCTAACCGACATTGTCGGTTTTTTTGTATTAAAAAATGCCGCGTACTCCTATAAACGGCATTGGTGTGTGTTTTGAAAACAGTCTTAAGATCGCTGCTAAACTATTTACACAATATTTTCGTATTCTTTGGCAACAACACGTATAATTCCTGCGCCAGCAAGGGCATCGGCATAACACACCACCTCTTTCCACGGAAAGAAACCAAGATTAGTGGCGCTTTTGTGGTTTAACTGACGACCAGCAATGATCTTGTGCTTATTATCAACACGCTCAAGGTCAGAAAATGGTAAATAAAGCCCATACACACGAACCCCTTCTCCACTATGAGGATTAGTAACAAAGAATGCTCGATTACCATTCAACGGATAGCCATCGAGCTCAATAGCCTGTCTTGAGTCAAGCCCAACCTCTTCGGCAGTTTCACGAATTTGTGTTTGTGCGTGGGATTCGCCAGGATCAACAAAACCACCAGTAGCGCACCACACTGGATCGGGTCCCATATTTGGTCGGTTTTCTTTGACTAAGCCAACGTATAACTGTCGTTCTGGTGTGATGAAATACGGAATGGTAATAGCACCTCCCCCACTTGCCTCACGAAATACCCAACCGTCGTAGCCTTCGCGCCATCCATATTGGAACTCTCCAAACTGAGAAGTTAGAAGTACAGTCTTAACAGAAGAATCAAATTTCTTACCATTAACATACAGCGTCCACTTACGCTTTTCCTGGTCTCGAATATCGCCGATACTATACACAGGATTTTTCTCTGGATAAGCCATACTTATCTCCTTGTAAAAAAGAACATATTGTTCAATAAGACAGTATTATCTACATTGAACACAGCAGACCCTATATTACACTAGTTGTATCATTTGTCAAGCCTAAAAAAGAGGTTTACTTGTTCTAAACCGTACGGGCGACAGAAATATGCCTCATCTCTTTCTCTATGTTCTTATATGTTGGAATGGTTTGACCAACCAATTGCCAAAATCGTGGAGAATGGTTTAGTTCTGCCAAATGACATAATTCATGAACCACCACATAGTCAATCATCCTTTCTGGCAAAAAATAGAGTTGATAATTAAAATTAAGGTTTTTGTCGCTCGAACAACTTCCCCATCGTGTTTTTTGATTGCGAATAGACAGTCGATTATATGAAAAGCAATAAAATACATTGTACCGCGCTATTTTTTCCAAAATAATGTTACGAACCACTTCTTTATATTGTAAATACTCTTCTTTTGTGCCAGAAGAGTTAAGAGAAATCCGCGATGTAGTATATTCTTGTACTTTTTTCTCTATCCATTGTATGTTTGTATAAAAAAAATCCTGTGCAAAAAAATACGGTATTCTTTGTGGCACCGTAATTATTACAGAAGTATCTGGATACACTCGAACACTTACTCTTTTTGCCCGTTTACTTTTGCGAAACACACAAGAAATAGTTTGTCCTGCAACATTTATAGTAATTGTCATAATAAAAAAATGATATAAAAATTATACCAGTTTTTTACGGATTCCTACAAATATACTACTCACAATAAACATGCTTGTTCCTGTTAAAATAATGGTCGCACCAGACGGCACATTTAAATAATATGAAAGCAGTAGTCCAACAAAAACGGTAACAAAAGATAATATAACAGAAAAAAATGTAAACGACGCAAACGATGTGGCAAATAATTTACTTATTGCACTTGGCGTAACAAGTAATGCACTTACCAAAACAATACCAACAATTTTAATACTTAATACTACCGCAATTGCTGTGACAATATACAACATAATATCATATTTCCACGGCGTTACTCCGGCCAAATAAGCGCCATCCGGATCAAATGTGGTGAACAATATTTTATGATACGTAAACGTAAGCAAAATAAGAATAATACAACTCGCAGATACAATTGTTATAACGTCTTGCGTGCTTACGGTCAAAATATTACCAAACAAATAACTCATTAATTCTGGCTGATACCCAGAAGACAAATGCAATAACATAACACCAATTGCCAAACCAGTGGTAAATAATATCGCAATGGCCATGTCACTACTAATTGGTGTTTTGTGTTGCAATACATATATGCCAATTGCAATAATAATGGCAAACACAATCGCGGTTGGCAGCGTTGCCCAACCAACAAGCAAAGCCAAAGCAATGCCGGCAAGAGATGCATGCGCGATTCCATCTCCCACAAAACTCATATTTCTTGTCACGATAAAAGACCCAAGCCATCCCAAAAGTATGGCAACAATTCCTCCGGCAACCAGTGCGCGGATCATAAATGGGTAGTGAAATAATTCAAACATATTAATGAGAATGATACACACCAGTTGCGGCACCAAATAACGCTTTTAGTTTTTTTGGTGTTATAACTTTTTCTGGCGACCCTTGGCAAACAAGTGTTTTATTTATACAAATAACGGTATTTACATACGAAGAAACAATACTCAGATCATGCGAAACAATAATACATGTCGAACCACGCTCTTTATTAATATGTTTCATTAAATCATATATTGTTTGTTCGCCAGCCACATCAACACCAGTTGCCGGTTCATCAAATACCAATATATCTTTTTCGTGAAGTAATGCGCGCGCAATCATAACGCGTTGAAATTGTCCGCCAGAAAGTGTACCGAGTTTTTGCCGCGCAAATTTTTGCATACCAACGGCTCTTAATGCTTTTTTAATATTTTTACATTCGTGCTCTATTTTTGCACAAGACTCCAATGCCATAAACTCTTGCACGGTAATAGGAATTGTTCTATCAAACGTAAAATGTTGCGGCACGTATCCAATATGTTTTCGCATATCTTTTGGTGATTTTCCACCAACACTAACAACACCTTTCTTTGCACTAATGAGTCCAACGATATACCGTAATAACGTTGTTTTCCCCGATCCGTTTGGCCCAATAATTGCCACAATATCCCCTTTTGTAATACCAAAAGATATGTTGTTTAATGCAACAAAATCTCCATATGTATGTGTTAAATTGTTTACAATAATATAGTCTTTTTTCATATTTTTTTATGCATTACTGTAATGCATTATATATTTGCCGCACATTATAATCAATAAGTTCGCTATATGTTTTTTTTGATGATTCACCACCAAGTGGATCGAGTATAAATACCGTAAGCCCAGCATCTTTTGCAAAACTTTCAACCGCCGACTGCGCCAATTGTGGCTCTATGAAGACTGATTGTATATTATGTGTTTTTACCACATTATGTAATTGTGCAAATGCTTTTGGACTTGGTGATTTTCCGGGAAATGGTTCAAATGTGCCAACAATATGCAAATTAAAATGCCGAGCAAAATATTGCCACCCATCATGAAACGTAAGAATATCGCGAGAAGAAAGTGATTCTAATTTCTTTTCCCATACTATATTTTTTTCATTAATTTCTTTTGCAAAAGCTGCTGATTGCGCCATATAATACTCACGCTCTTTTGGATTAATTTCGGACAACTCTTCTGCAATTGCGTTTGCCAGAAGTGTCGCATTGTTTGGATCAAGCCAATAATGTGGATCATATTCACCATGTGCGTGGCCATCATGATCATCGTGATCATCGTGTGCAGCATGATCATCGCCACCTTCTTCATTAAAAGGTAAAAGTGGAACAACATGACTTAAATCTACAGACTCTGCACCACCAATCGCTTGAATTAAAGACTCGGCCCAAGTATCTACACCTAAACCAATAGTAAAAACATGCGTTATACCTTTCGTGTCTCGTATCATTGCAGGAGTTGGTTCAAATGTGTGTGGACTTGCGCCCGGTGAAAGTAACAGTGTTACATTAATCTTTTCTCCACCGACTTTTTTTACTATATCGTAAAGTGGAAAAATTGTTGCTGCAACATTTGGCGCGGTAGTATGTTCTGTCTTTACTGTTTTTTGAGAAACCCCACAACCAGATAACATAACAACAAAACACACACAAACAAAAGAGAGTAAAAGTTGGAACTTTCTAAACATATTAATTCGTACATGATACACAAATCCCAGAAATAACTACCTGATGATCTATTTGACTAAAATCTTTAATTGTTTTAAATACATGATGACAGGGCAAACAGTTGCTTTTTCCACATTTGGTGCACGTAATATGATGATGTTGTTTTTCTTTTACACAATACCGTTTTTCTCCATTAAATATGTCTACACTCACCAGAGCTAGTTCTTCAAGAGCATTAATATTTCTATACACCGTCACTTTGTTATATGCTTTACCAATTGCCGCAAACACTTCTTTTGCTGTAAGTGGTTTTTTTTGGTTTTCGAGCACCGAAATAATGGCAAGACGTGGTTTTGTTAGCTTTAATCCACGAGATTGTATTGTTTTGCGTAAATCCATATATTATCACTCTATCACAAATGCAACTGGATTGCAAGTAGACGAGGTGAGTGAGTGTGTAAGGTTTGACAAAAACACCATGACGTGGTAAAACTAATCTACTGATACTGCGCTGTGTAGTGTTATGATCTTTCTATTATATAAGGAGAGTAATTTATGTCTACTGTAGGCGACACTTGGAAAGAATTTTTAGAAACAGAACCAAGAGAATCAGATTTGCGTGATATTCTTGCAAAAAAAAATAAGTATGCTGGTCTTGCAGCGAAAACACTTCATGAAAAAGGTCTTTTATTTGAAAAAGATCTAACAAATGAGGATTTGCAATATATCATCGAGTATGTTGAACCTCTTCAAGAGGAGGCTTGGAATATGCTCCTTGAGAAGGGTCCGTCAAATGAGGATTTGCAATATATCATCAAGTATGTTGAACCTCTTCGTGAGGAAGTCTGGAACATGCTCCTTGAGAGAGAGCCAACAAATGAGGATTTGCAATATATCATCAGATGGGTTACACCTCTTCGTGAGGAAGCTGGAAAGAAACTCCTTGAGAAGGGTCTCTCAAATGAGGGTTTGCGATATATCATTGAATATGTTGAATCTCTTCGATCGGAGGCTTGGAATATACTCCTTGAGAAGGGTCCGTCAAATGAGGATTTGCAATATATCATCTGGCAAGTTGAACCTCTTCGTGAGGAGGCTCAAGAAATGTTAGATAAAAACCACAGAAGAGAGTCTTTGTTAGAAAAAATTCTTAATTCTTAAAGTACAACCACCACTCCGGTGGTTTTTTTTATTTTACACAACCTATTTGATGTGGAACTTGACAAAAACACCATGACGTGATAAAAATAATCTACTAATACTGCGATGTGTGGTGTTGTGATCTTTTTACCTTTTATATAAGGAAAGTAATTTATGCCTACTATAAGCGGCACTTGGGAAGAATTTTTGGCAGAAAACCCAACGCGATCAGAATTACATGGTATCTTGAGAAAAAGAAATGAATATTCTAAGTTTGCGGCTCGAGCACTTCTTGAAAGAAACCCTACAAATGGGGATTTGCGATATATCATCTGCCATGTTGATCCTCTTCAGACGGAGGCTTGGAATATGCTCCTTGAGAAGGGTCCAGATAATGATGATTTGCGATATATCATCTGCCATGTTTATCCTCTTCGGGAGGAAGCTGGAAAGAAACTTCTTGAGAGAGAGCCAACAAATGAGGATTTGCAATATATCATCAGTTGGGTTGAACCGCTTCGAGAGGAAGCTTGGAATATACTCCTTGAGAAAGGTCCGTCAAATGAGTATTTGCTGTATATCATCAGGCAGGTTGAACCTCTTCGAGAGGAAGCTTGGAAGAAACTTCTTGAGAGAGAGCCAACAAATGAGGATTTGCGGCATATCTTCTGCGATATTAAACCGCTTCGAGAGGAAGTTGGAAAGAAACTTCTTGAGAGAGAGCCAACAAATGAGGGTTGGCAATTTATCATCGAGTATAATGAGGATTTGCGATTTATCATCGAGTGTGTTGAACCTCTTCGAGAGGAAGCTGGGAAGAAACTTCTTGAGAAAGGTCCATCAAATCATGATTTGGAGGCTATCATCAGATATGTTAAACCTCTTCGGGCAGAGGCTTGGAAGAAACTTCTTGAGCAGGGTCCAGATAAGTGGGGTTTACAATATATCATCAAGCATGCTGAATCTCTTCGAGCGGAGGCTTGGGGAAAACTTCTTGAGCAGTGTCCAGATAAGTGGGATTTGCGATATATCATCGAGCATGTTGAACCTCTTCGGGAGGAAGCTGGAAAGAAACGTCTTGAGCAAGGCCCATCAAATGATGATTTGCTGTATATCATTGAGCATGTTAAACCTCTTCGAGAGGAGGCTGGGAAGAAACTTCTTGAGAGAGAGTTATCAAATAAGGATTTGCAGCATATCATCTGCGATATTGAACCGCTTCGAGAGGAAGCTGGAAAGAAACTTCTTGAGCAAAAGCCATCAAATAAGGATCTGTGGTCTATGATAAAATATGTCCCATCTCTTCGAGCGGAAGGTTGGAATAAGCTTCTTGAACAAGGTCCAGATAATGATGATTTATTATATATTATCAGGAATGTCGAACCTCTTCGGCTAGAAGCTGGGCAGAAGTTACTTGAGCAAAATCCAGATAATGATAATCTGACGAGTATCATAAAATATGTCGAACCTCTTCGAGAGGTAGCTCAAGAGATGTTAGATAAAATCGAAAGAAGAGAATCTTTGTTAGAAGAAATTCTTAACGCTTAAAGTACAACCACCACACCGGTGGTTTTTATAATACCCATGATTATCCTATAAGAAAATCAAGAACGTTTTCAAGCTTTCCTCCTTTTTTTATCTTATAAAATTCCGTATATTGGCATGTGTTACAGGTAATTGCAGCATACTTCTCTTTTTGCATATTAAAAGCTTGGGTCAAAAAGCTTCCAGCCACACGAATTTCTCCTGCAGTGTGAGCACCGTGACCACACTTCGAACATGAGTAATGCTGTATCTCTTTTTTCATAGAAATATATATCATAAATAATCATTTAACTGTACTACACAAATACCATGATAATCAAGTAAAAACAACCAGATACTTGACAAGGTCATACACATATGATAGTATTACATGTTGTGTGAATATTTCCACAATCGTTTATTACAGATTAAGACCTGAAAA
>JABJHO010000034.1 GCA_018661775.1 Candidatus Magasanikiibacteriota bacterium
CGTAATTTTCCTTCTGCGTCATAGGCATCTGGGTCAGCCGGAAAACAGAATTCATGAATGTCTTCTATTGCGTTTGGTAGGTCTTCGTAATGGTCAATCTGTGCTTCGAGCACGTCTACCGTTGCACGAATATCTGCTATTGCATTATGTGCATTGTCTAATTCTTTTCCACAAAACTTTTTATATGCCGCGGTTAGGGTTCGTGGTTCTTTTATTAGAAAAATTTTCATTGGATCCACAATCTTTACGTTTTCAGTATCAAGCGTAAGTCCAATACGGAAAAACTCCTGAACAAGTAATGGGATATCGAAATTTTTTGCATTATATCCACCTAGATCAACGCCAAAAAACATTTCCGACAATTCTTTAGCAAGATCTCCAATTGTTGGAGCGTCTTTTACCATGTCGTCTGTAATTCCGTGAATCTGTGACGTGGCTGCAGGAATTGGAATTCCAGGGTTAACAAGCCACTCTTTTTCAGACTTTGTTCCGTCGGTTTCAATTCTAATGCAACCTATTTGGACAATTCTGTCATTAAACGGGTCTACACCGGTGGTTTCTAAGTCAAAAAATACAATAGGTCGGGCAAGTGAAAGTGGCATATGATCGGTTAGGTATATAATGGCCTGTAGTATATCATACTTATTTTTTTGTAAACAAAAAACCAAGATGTTTGTCTTGGTTTTTTCACTATGTTCTTTTGTGCACGCGCTGTCCGTCTGGCGTGTCTTCTATGTCGTAACCAAGTTCGGTTATCTCATCTCGCAATGAGTCGCCTAGTGCCCAGTTTTTTTCGCTTCTTGCTTGTTTTCTTTTTTCTACCAGAATTTGTATGTTTTCCGGAATAACATCTTCTTTTGTTTCCAAGTCTAGTAATTTTAATCCGAGTACTTTATCAAAATCTGTTACTAGTTCTTTTGTTATAACATTGTCTTTTAATCCTTTCCACAATAGTGCCAATGCTTCTGGTGTATTTACATCATCATTTATTGCTTCTAAAAATGCTCCAGCCACACTCATGTCTTTTACAGTTTCTTCTGGGATTCGTGCTATGGTGTTTTTTAGTCGTTTTAGCCCTTGCGAAGCAGCTTCTAGTGCCTCGAATGTAAAGTGTACTTGTTTTCTATAATGTGCTTGAAGAAGAAAATAGCGATAGGCGAGCGGATCAATTCCTTTTTCCTCAAGTGTTTGGAGTGTGATAAAATTATCACCAGACTTTGCCATTTTGTCTTTTTCAATAAGCAAAAACTCTCCATGAAGCCAGTATTTCACCCAAGGTTTTTTTTCTGTTACTGCTTCGGTTTGTGCAATTTCATTTGTGTGGTGGACAGGAATATGGTCGATGCCACCGCAGTGAATATCAAACTGTTCACCTAAATATTTTACGGCCATCGCTGAACATTCGATATGCCAGCCAGGAAATCCTTTTTTTTCAAAAGCAACCCATTCCATCTGTCTGTTTTCGCCTTCTTTTGTAAATTTCCATAAGGCAAAATCATGAATGTTCTTTTTTTCTCCCATGTCTACTCTTGATCCGGCAGCAAGCTCCTGGTTTTGGATATTGGCCATTTCACCATAGTCAGGAATTGACGTGGTGTCAAAGTATATCCCGTCTGTGGTTTTGTATGCATGGCCCTTTTCTAATAGCATTGTGACCATCGCAATCTGTTCATCAATATGGTCAGTTGCTCTACACCACGTGGTAGGTTCCAACATATTAAGCAACGCCATATCTGTTTTAAATGCTTTCTCGTAAAATGTCGCAATTTCCCATGCTGTTTTACCTTCTCTTTTTGCCCCTTTTTCCATTTTGTCTTCACCTTGGTCGGCGTCATCGGTTAAATGACCAACGTCGGTAATATTCATGACATGGTTTACTTTGTATCCATTATATTTTAATACCCGACGTAATATATCTTCAAATATATATGTTCGGAGGTTGCCAACATGCGCATAATTGTACACTGTTGGGCCACAGGTATACATATTTGCATGATGGTCATAAATTGGGACAAATGCGTCTTTTTCTTTTGTTCGTGAATTATAGAGATAAAGCATACAAATGTAAGTGGAGGTGAGTAATTATTGTATTATATACGTTCTACCCAATGCTTGTCCACCTCTACTTCAAGTTCTAAGAATACTTTTTTGTTTAAGGCCTGCTCTAATTCTTTTCTCGCCATTTGTCCGATTTCTTTGAGTTTGTTTCCACCTTTGCCGATTATAATTCTTTTGTACCGGTCTTCGTTAGTTAAAATATTTGCTGAAATAACAAAAATATTTGGCTTTTCTTCAATTGATTCTACGTCAACTGTTAGAGAGTATGGAACCTCTTTGTCAAAAACAGAAAAAGCTTTTTCACGAATAATTTCTGCTACCCAAAAGTAATTATCTATATTTGTGAGTTGGTCTTCTGGATACAGTGCTTCACCTTCTGGGAGGAATTCCATTACCTTTTCCTTGAGTGGGGTAATATGACTTGCTTTGAGTGCCGAAACAGAAAGTACGGCATCAAAATCTTTTTCCCATGCAGAGTAGAGTTCTCCATATTTTCGTACATTTGGCGCAAGGTCACTTTTATTAAGTACAAGAATTTTTGGCATGCTAAGATGCCTGATCATACCGTACACCGATCGTTCTTCTACGCCAATATCTCTGCTTGGGTCAACTATATAAATAAGCAGGTCAATGTCACTAAGTGAATTTTTGACTTTTTCGGTAAGCTTTCCGGTAAGTTGGCTTTTTTTGTGTTTAAACATTCCAGGAGTATCAACAAATACTGCCTGACCTTCGGGTGTGTTCATAACACCATGAATAATGTGCCGAGTTAGTTGGGCACGAAAACTCGTGGCAGCTATTTTTGTACCAACAAGTGTGTTAAGAAGGGTTGATTTACCAACGTTTGATCGACCAATGAGTACAACGAGTCCCGATTTCATAGAATAGTATGGTTATTTTAGCGAAAAATATACCAATATCGTAGCATTTTTTTGCAAAATTGGCAAGTTTGTATTACACTACATGAAGTAATAATATATAGAGTATGAAAGTTATTTTAGTTCAAGCGGTTTCCGGAACCGGAAACAAAGGAGAGGTGGTGGATGTTGCTAGTGGTTATGCCAAGAATTTTCTTATTAAAAAAGGGCTCGCCCGTACAGTGACAGCTGACACAGTTCACAAGGTTGCGGTACAAAAAAACAAATCAGATCGCAAAAAAAGAAAGGTAAAGAGTGTGGCGCAAAGTACAATTGATAAGTTGAGAGGAAAGGTTGTACTTGTGTCTGGTCAAGAAATAAACAAAGAAGGAACACTCTATGCTGCAGTTAATTCTAAAATGTTAGCAGAGCAGATTAATACGCAATTTGGGACAGCACTTAAACCAAAAGATATCGCTATATCTGAGGCTATTAAAGAAAAAGGAACACACAAATTCCGTGTTAGCGTCTCTAAAGGTGTTGATGTGGTAATGTCTTGCAAGGTTTCTTAATTCGTATTTTCCAAAAAACTAGGCTACAGAAGTAGCCTTTTTTGATTTTGTGTTTTATGGTATACTATGTGTATACATTATTTTTGAACACACGGTTATGGCAAAAAAAAAGAGACAAACAAAGAAGTTTATTTTTGTTGTAGGGGGAGTGCTAAGCGGTGTTGGTAAGGGTGTGACCACTGCATCTTTAGGTGCCATTTTTCGTGCAAAAGGATTTAGTGTTACCGCGCTCAAAGCTGATCCATATGTTAATGTTGATGCAGGGACAATGAATCCTACCGAGCATGGAGAAGTCTATGTTACAAGTGACGGAGATGAAACTGATCAGGATATGGGAAATTACGAGCGGTTTTTAGAAGTGGAGCTAACCTCGACAAATTATATGACTACGGGTCGAGTGTATCAGCAAGTTATAGAAAACGAAAGAACAATGAAATATAAAGGAAAATGTGTACAGGTTGTGCCACATATTCCAGAAGAAATAAACAGAAGGATCCAACATGCCGCACACATTAACAATGCGGATATTACTATTATAGAAATAGGAGGGACGGTAGGTGAGTACGAGAACATTCTTTTTTTAGAAGCGGCCAGGAGGATGAAACTTGCCAACCCAGAAGATGTTAGTTTCGTACTGGTTAGTTATCTGCCGGTTCCTTCACATATTGGTGAAATGAAGACAAAGCCAACACAACAAGCGTCAAGAATGTTAAATGGCGCAGGGATTCAGTCAGATATTATCATTGCAAGAAGTAATACGGCGCTTGATGCTCCAAGGAAAGAAAAGCTAGCTGTTCACTGCGGTGTCCCAAAAGATCATTGTATTTCGGCTCCCGATGTTTCTTCTATTTATACCATCCCTCGAGTTATGGATGAGCAGCACATTGGAAATAAGCTCTTAAAGACCTTAGGATTGAAAGCAAGAAAAACAAATCTGTCTAGATGGAATGCGCTTGAGAAGAAAACACAGAGTGCAAAAAAAGAAGTACGGATTGGTGTTGTAGGAAAATATTTTGGCTCTGGTGGTTTTACACTGTCTGATTCTTATATTTCTGTGATCGAGGCAATACGGCATGCTGCATGGCACTATGGTGTAATACCGAAGCTGGAGTGGATAGATTCCGAAGAG
>JABJHO010000044.1 GCA_018661775.1 Candidatus Magasanikiibacteriota bacterium
AACCTGGTTCATGTCGACCTGTTTGGTGCCAACCTGACTGGTGCTAAACTGCGTGGGTCGAAGTATAATACCGAAACAATCTGGCCAAAAGATTTCGATTCAAAGACTGTAGGAGCGGTGTTGGTGGAGTAAATAACACAAATAACATTCGTCCTTTCTCGCCCTTTTTCCTAAGACCACCTCCGAGTGGTCTTTTATAATAGAAACATGTCTGCCATTGACAAAAAGAGTAAAGTCTGGTAAGGTTGGTACTAGACATTTTGTCTAACCAGAAACCATGTTCTTTTGGGAGAATAAATTGATCAATACATTAATTAAGTTTTTACTTCTCTGTGCGGCCTTCAGCTCGACTGTTGGTGCAAAGCCTAATTCTGCGTTAAGTAATTTAAATTTCAATCGTCCAGAATTAGATACAAAAAATTGCCTAACAAAAATAAAGACTAACACTGTTGTCGGGTCCGTTCCGGAGTGTGAATGGGTCGACCTAAGAGGTGTTCAACTGCGTGGTGCCTTCATGTACGGTATAAAATTACGTGGTGCCACTTTGCGCCGTGCCATCTTGACTGGTGCTAATCTACGTTATGCCATCCTGGCCGGTGCTAATCTGCGATATGCCGAACTGGCCGGTGCTAATCTGAACCATGCTAACTTGAGCTATGCCAACCTTCGGGAAGCCAACCTGCTTGGTGCCAACCTGACTGATGCCAACCTAACCGGCGCCTACCTTGGTGGTGCACTCTACAACAGCGAAACAATCTGGCCCAAAGGTTTCGACCCGAAGGCTGCAGGAGCGGTGTTGGTGCGGTAAGTTACTCACATCACCCTCGTCCTTTTTCCAAATTTCCCAAGACCACCTCCGAGTGGTCTTTTATAATAGGAACATACCTGGTGTTGACAAGAAGAGTAAAGTCTAGTAAGGTTGGTATTAGACATTGTTGTCTAGACAACCTATAACAAAAAAAGGAGTGCACATGAGTGACACAAAACAAATAAGAACGTTTATCCAACTGAGTGAAGCGGTAAGACTTCTTCATACACCAGGTGTGATTAGTGTATGTTTACAACCTGTTGACACAGCCATAAAGGAGTCGGATGCTTATGTAATTTTTGAAAAATATGGATCCAAGGTTATTAAAGATCATTTGGGTCCACCTATGGAAAAGTTTGGAAAATTGTTATTTAAGATGTCGGAGGCAGGATATATTTACATGGATAAAGATGTGCCAGATATCTCACCAAACCTAAACAGACAAAAACTGTGGACACCAGAACTTACGCGCTTGCTTAAAGAAACAAAGAGCGTGTTTGAAAACCTCAAAAAGGAAATCTACATGAACGAAAAAGGTGAGTTAATTCAGATGTATTGATCGCGCGGTCTGAAAGTTTTTTGACCCAAGCCCACAACGATTTGTTGATGGGTTTTTTATTTTTATACTACTTATCTCCTCGTGATTTTCCATGACCTCTGCGTTTTGGTAATTCTGTTTCATCAAAATCCTGATACTTTTCCCAAGTCTTATATGCGTTGGTTTTTTGCATTTCTTTTTCTATATCTAGTTGAGACACAGGTACACACCTAAAGTAGAAAGGTCTATGTAGTTTTGTTCCAACATATATCGCAGCTTGTTGTGCTGAAGTTATAGAGTCTGGAAGGATGTTTTTAGAAACAAGTTCTTTTACAAAGGCTTCAGCATATGCCGGACCCTGCTCGTAGGCTTTTTCTATTTGAAGAGCAACCCAAAACATGTTTGTGATGGAAGAAAACTCAGCGTCTTCTGTGCCTGCGATACTTGTTTTGTTGTTTTCTAGTATGCCCTCACTATAGAGACGTACCAATTTTATCAATAATTTATGGGGAGCCTCAAAATGTGTTTTATTTTGATCGTATTCTTCACCTTCTTCGTCGGCTATACCATATTCATATTCTGTTATTCGGACAATTTCACGAATTGTGTCTAATATACACTGTTCGGTACAGTGTATACTTTCTTCTGTTGCATACACTTCATTTATTGTAAAATCTCGTGTATTAAAATAACGATGAGTACCATGTAACACTTCAACTCCATGACCATGTGCAAAATCTTCTGGCATAAATTTTTCTGCAATTGCATTGTCTGCATTTGGGTGGGGCTCTTCTTCTGACAAGCGTATAATGTCGATATCTCGTGGTTTTTTTGCAGCCAACCCTATATTAATTCGCAGTAGAGTTCTAGCGGCGCCACCTTTATATCCATATCCATCAGGTAGGCGCTCTTTCCAAAAATGTTTTTTAAGAGCAATTTCTATAATACCACCTTCTTTTTCTGGTATTGTGATATTTTCAGCATCAATGTTGTAGAAACTTAATATATCGAGTATTGGAGCCTCACGTAGAAATTGTTCAAATTCTCGCTGTTCTTTTTCTTTGGTCTCCCGTGCTTCTACGGCCAAAAGTTCGTGATCGGACTGGAGGTTTGGGTAAATATTTTTTATTTGCTCAAACAGGGTTGATGTGAATTCTCGTGCTGAGCTATGGTGACGAATTTCTGGGTTTGTCATATGTATATTATTTTTTCTTTTTATACTCTTCTACAATAAGCAATCCTGCACCAACTACAATCATAATATCTGCCACATTAAACACTGAGGTAAGAATACGGAAATAATCTATGGTAATCCCAAATAAGAGTCTGTCTATAAAATTGGATAGTGCGCCGCCCAAAATAAGAATATAGGCAGCACAAAGCGTGGTGCTTGGTTTTTTGTGTTGTAAAAAAAAGCGTGAAAGAAATAGAAGGATAAAAGGCGTTACTATGAGTAGCAGTGTGTTTGGCACAGGTATCCCGAATGCAACACCACCGTTTCCAAGGTATTCCCACCCTATCCAAGGTTCTATTATATAGTGTGTATACTCTCGGTGCGTTCTTGCAAAAAATTTGAGCCATTGGTCCAAAAAGGCAAAAAAGGCAAAAAAAAGAAAGCCACCAAGTAGGACAATATTTTTTTTATAAATGTTTTTTTTTGGTTTCATAACAACAGTATACCGTATATACAAAAATATTGAAAAGAAAAAAAGCCCGAGGCTCGAAATAGTGATATTTTATGAGCTGGGCTTTAAAAACCGATGTGGTTTGTTAAGCCCATGTAGTAATACTAGAAGATACTATTACTACACGGGCTTAACAGCCATTTTTACGGTTATAAAATGAACAATGCTCTACCGAGTGGTGGTATTTGACCAAACGACGAAGAAGGAGGTTTGGTATAGGTAAACACCATTCTAGACTTGTTTGTATTAATGAAGGAGAAGCGTTACAAGCTTCGATCCTTGGTACTGATCTAGGTAAAGTGCAGGGAGAAGCGCGTACGCATTCAATCCGTTTATTACACATGGTAATAGTAGTTGTCTTAATAATGCTTAGGAAAAGTACTAAAAACCTTAATCCTTTCTCAGTAACGCGGAGAAGCTCTTTATGCCTCAATCCACATGACAAAGCATGTGTGTTCATTAACAGATTCAGTATGTTTATGAAAGAAGATCCACAAACAAACCTAGATAGACACGAAGTAGAACACAGAAGCTCTCCACAAGATATACTTGCGAAGAACATACTGCATATGTATAAAGAGCTTTGTAAGTGGTATTATTTTTCTCACTTACACACATAGTATACCATATATTCACAGTTTTGTCAACATGGGTACTTTTTGGCTTATTTTAGCCAAAAAAGCTGTGGATAAGTCGATTTTCGGCCTATTTTTTGTATAAACTAGTGTGTACATATGTATTTTTTTGCTTATTTATCTAAAAAATATACTTTTTGTCCACAATTATATTAACACCTGTGTATAAAGTGTGTGTATAACTTGTTTCGCTAGTTTTTTGCTATATGTAGTATACTTACTGTGTAGTTTAGGCATAATACCCAATATATGATTATTTTTTTATACGGTAAAGATAGTTACAGAAGTAGGCAGCATGTAAAAAAAATGCAAGAAAAGTTTATCGCAGACAGAGATCCACAAGAATTAAACACACAGAGAGTTTCATGTAAAGAGGATTTGGCAGAAAGTATTATGGGTACAATATATGCAAGCCCATTTCTTGCCGAAAAGCGCATGGTTGTGTTAGATAATTGTATTAGTGTAATGCCAGATGATTTTTTGACCATGCTTACACAAAAAATCAACGATAGTGCTATCCCTGCTTCCACAGTGCTGGTTTTTTGGGAATCCGGGGATGTCTTTAAGAAAAAAACACAAAAAACACTCGCCACGCTTTTAGCAAAACAACCATACAGCCAAAAGTTTGACCACCTTAATGGGTTGCAGCTTGTGCAGTGGGTTGTGAGTGAAACCAAAAAGCGTGAAGGAGAAATATATCAGTCCGCAGCACAATTGCTCGTTGATGGGGTTGGCAGTGATATGTGGTGTATATCTGGTATTATAGATCAACTTATTGCGTACTGTTCTGGAAACAGTATAACCATAAAAGAGGTGCACTTGTTTGTTGAAAAATCGTATGATGACTCTATCTTTACATTGGTTGACAGTATTATCACTAAAAATCCCAAAAAAGTATTTGGTATGTTGCAGCAGCAGTATAGTAATGGAAAGGATGCTATCTATGTGTTTGCCATGGTATTGCGGCAAGTAAAAATATTACTGCAAATGCGTGATGTGTTTGAACAAGAAGACACATTGCAGAGTGTGGCACTGGCAAAACGACTGTCACTACATCCATTTGTGGTAAAAAAAACATTACCGATTATGCGAAAACACACAATGACACAGTTAGTTGCACTGCATAAAGCTTTGCTTGGTGTAGATATTGGCATAAAGACAGGTGCGGGCGATCAAAAACTCTTGGTTGATGTGTTTGTAGGAGAATGGTGTGTTGCAAAATAAAAAAAATCAGCGTATGCTGATTTTTATTTCTTTTTTGCTCTGTGTACTGACTTCATAAGACGCGAAAGCTTTCTTGATGCGGTTTTTTTCTTAATGATACCAGCTTTTGCTGCTTTATCGAGTTTCTTTTGTGCAAGAACAATTTTATCACCCATTTCTTCACCAGCCACAACAGCTTTTTTTACTGCTTTTGTTGCTGACTTATATGCGGTTTTGATTGTTTTGTTGCGCAATGCTCGTTTTTTTGTTTGTCTTAATGCTTTTTTTGCATTACGTAAATTTGGCATAACTATCAATATATTAAAAATACCTAAATTATCAGGCATGAGAGTAGTTCATAGTATAAAGCATTGTGTTGTATTTGTCAATACGAAGGACATGTGTATTATTATGTGCTTTAAGGGGCTAATATAGTTTAGTATTTTTTATTATAGTACGTGTAATAATATTACCCTTCTATGAATCTTACAATGATAAAATTTGGTGGTTCGCTTATTACTGACAAAACCATGGCGTATAGTTTGCGCTTTGCCATAATATCGCGATTGGTTGAAGAGGTTAAAGGTATTTGTGACGATGGGCTTGTGTCTCATTTGGTTTTGGCCAATGGTGCTGGGTCTTTTGCACATCAGTCTGCCGCACTCTATGGCACAGAAGGTGGTTTTTCTGGGTCAAAAGGGCGGTTTGGGTATTGTGCGGTGCAGCACGACGCGGCACACCTCAATAGGATGGTCGTGGGTGTTTGTATAGAAAAAGGCTTGCCTGTAGTAAGTTTACAACCCTCTGTTATGTTACGAACAAAAAACAAGCAGATTGAATATGTAGACTTTTCCTCTGTTCTAGCAGCGGCTCACGCTGGTCTCATTCCTTTTTTATACGGAGATGCAATACTTGACCAAAGCATAGGGTCAACAATTTATTCTACAGATAGAATTCTTAATTGTTTGACAGAGTATGTTAAAAAACAAAAAGGTGTGACTGTAGATCGTATTATCCATGTTGGTGACTATGATGGTGTGGTAGATGATTCAGGGGCAACTATTCCAGAAATTACAAAAAAGAATTACAAAACAATCAAAAAACATTTACATGAAACATCTGTAGTGGATGTGACTGGCGGAATGCGAGATAAGGTGGAAGAAATGCTTGCGGTTGCTAAGAACGGTGTATCGTCATATATTATTTCTGGGAATAAAGAAGGGAATTTACGGGCGTGTTTAGTGGGGGATGATTTTGTTGGAACAAAAATATG
>JABJHO010000059.1 GCA_018661775.1 Candidatus Magasanikiibacteriota bacterium
AGAACGTATTCAGGTAGAGGATAATAAGATTATCGTATTTAATGAGGAGCACCCAAAAGGTGTCCTTGTAAAAGAGGAGTATATTATAGAAGAAACACCAGGTTCTGTGAGTTACGTACTAGGGGAGGATCAATACTTTGTTCTTGGAGACAACCGTGACGCAAGTTACGATTCTCGTAGATTTGGCCCTATTCACAAAGATACAATAGTCGGAAGGACATGGATTCGTGGTTGGCCCATCGATACAGTAGAAATATTTCAACCACCACAATATAATTTTTAACCTATTACGTACCTTATGCCTCCAGCAAAAAAAACAGCAAAAAAGACCACAAAGAAGGTTATTGCAAAAAAGAAGAGTCTAGTAAAAAAGAGTGTTGCAGAAAAAAAAGGTGATACAAAAAAAAATAAAAAGATATTTGAGCCAATCCGAGGAATGAAGGACATTGTTCCTAGGGATGAGAAATATTGGCTTGCCATTTGGAAGAGTGCCAGAGAGTTGGCGCGTGCGTATTCGTATAATTACATAGAAACACCAATTATAGAACCAACACAATTGTTTGTTCGTTCAATAGGAAAGGGGACTGACGTGGTTGATAAAGAAATGTATACGTTTGATGATAGAGATGGAAACAAGGTCTCAATGCGACCTGAGTTTACTGCTGGTATTGCACGGAGTTTTATTTCAAACGGCATGATGAATATGCCACAGCCTGTAAAGCTGTGGACACGTGGCCCACTCTTTCGTTACGACAGGCCACAAGCCGGAAGATATAGGCAGTTTCATCAGTTTGGTTGTGAGGTTATCGGAGGTAGGGATCCGGTGATTGATGCAGAACTTATAAATATCGGATATAACTTTTACCGTGATCTTGGTATTAACACCGAGGTATACATTAACAGTATTGGTTCTTTGGAAGATAGGCAGAATTATATTATAGAATTGGTTGGGTATTTGCGAAGTAAGAGGAGCTATCTTTCTGATTTATCCAAAAAAAGATTAACAAAAAATCCACTTCGTATACTTGATTCAAAAGATGAACAAGACAAGGAAGTTTTACAAGATGCACCACAAATTATAGAATGGCTTTCTCAAGATTCGAAAGATTTTTTTATGAAAGTGTTAGAGTATCTAGATGAACTTCACATCCCATATGTGTTACAACCAACACTTGTTCGTGGATTGGATTATTATTGTGACACAGTGTACGAATATTATGTTGAAGGTGGCGACCACACATCTCAGGGCGCGCTTGGAGGAGGTGGCAGGTATGATGCATTGATTGAGCAGCTGGGCGGAAGAGAAAGTACTCCGGCAAGTGGTTTTGGTTTGGGATTGGAACGGTGTGTTTTGGCTATGAAAGCGGCACAAAAAGAAGGGAAAAAAGTGGTCACACAAGAAAAGCCAACAATCTTTTTTGCACAACTTGGTGAAATGGCAAGAAGAAAGGCTTTGCGTATATTTGAAGAGCTTCGCCGTGATGGGGTATATGTTATGTCCACATTGTCAAAAGGGTCTCTGCGAGCTCAGTTAGAGTTAGCAGATAGCATGAAAGTGACACACACAGCCATTTTGGGACAAAAAGAGGTACAAGATAAAACGATTATTATTAGAGATATGGCAACTGGCATGCAAGAGATAATTGACCAGAAAACTCTCGCCAAACATCTTCAAAACATACTAAAAAAGTAATAAAATAAAAAACTGGGTACATGAGGTGCTCAGTTTTTTTACTTATCCACTAACCTTTGACTTTTTTTTGTTTTTTGTGTATACTATATATATTACTTATTAATACCCTCTTGAAGGAGGTGAACAATGTGTCAGAAATAAAAAGAAAAAAGAATGAGTCTTTTGAAGCATACTTTCGAAGAGTTAAGCAAGGCTGGTTAAAGTCTGGTAAAATTTTACAGGCAAAAAAGATTAAGTTTTTTGTACCAAAGAAAAGTAAAGGAGTACAAAAAAAACATGCCGTACAATCCTCTAAGATTCAGTCAAAAACTCGGTATTTGCAAAAAATAGGCAAACTACCACCGGATGATAAAAAAAGATACAAAAGAAGATAAGCGTATCTATAATTTGTTAAATGTTTTTATGATGTTACGTGATAGTATCTTAGAAGACAGAAAACGTGCAATGAAAGAAAAAGACAGTGAAACCTTAAGTACACTTCGTCTTTTGTGTTCTCAGATTAAAAATGATGAGATTGAGCAAGCAAGACATCTTACAGACGAAGAGGTTCAAACAGTGGTGCTTCGGCAGATAAAGCAGCTAAATGAAGGGTTGAAGGATTTTAAAGACGCAGAAAGAGGTGAGCTGATTGAAAAAACTGAAAAAGAAATTGCAGTTTTAACACAGTATGCACCAGAACAGTTGTCGGATGAAAAACTTATGCATGTGGTTGAAAGTGTTATCGCCGCGCTTGGCCCAGACGCTCCAATGGGACAGGTAATGGGCGGAGTAATGCAACAAGTGCAAGGCAGTGCGGATGGCAACAGAGTGCGCCAATGTGTGGAGCAAAAACTTTCTACATAATTCATTAATACTCGTTCAGAGTCCCGGTTCCCATGCTTTCCTGGATTCATATACAATCTATAAGAGATTACAAAAAAACTACCCAAGCAGTTATTCTTTTCATTGTGGTAGTTTTTTTGTTTTCACTTGCACCAGACGTGTTTGCCCAAGGTGACGATGTTCTTGGGGTTCAGGCACTAGAAGAAACAAATCTTGCGCTTGCTCGTACAGATTTTATTACGATTGTCGCTCGAGTTATCAATGTTATTCTCGGGTTACTTGGTATTATTGTGGTTGGCTACTTTATTTATGCCGGCTATCTTATAATGACGTCTGGCGGAGAAGAAGACAAAATTGCTAAAGGAAAGAAAACAATGGTTAATGCAACTATTGGTTTGGCAATTGTGTTATCTTCTTGGGGAATCGCTACATTTATTATTCGTGCGCTGTCTGATGCAACGGGCACAGGGAGTGTGTCACGGACTGCGGGTGTTCGGGGTCCGTCACTCGAATCTTTTTATATTAGTGGCGCGCTTGGTAGTAGTATAGACGACCACTACCCAGAAAGAAACCAGCAAGATGTTGTACGAAATACAAGTATTCTTATTACGTTTGCCGAACCAATGGATCCGTCAACCATTATTAATAATACAAATAATTCATGTTGGCGTGAAGGTGAGGTAACCACAGATAACTGTCCGCTAGACGAAGACGGAAATATTGTTGATCCATATTATGGCGATTGTCAAGAAATAGAAAGTGTTCAGGTGTGTGATACGCTTATTACACAATCAATTAACATTTCTGTTGTTAACGAAAACGAAGATGAAGAATCAGAGTTGGTGGGGGCTGATGCACTTACTGTTCCACAAGACGGGGATTTGCGTAATTATTATACATTTAGCATAAAACCACAAAGATACCTTGAGGCATCAGAAGAGTATCTTGTGCAGGTTGTTGGTGGTGATATGGTTGATGATGATTTTGGCGTTAGAAAAAAGAAAACAGAAGGCAAT
>JABJHO010000024.1 GCA_018661775.1 Candidatus Magasanikiibacteriota bacterium
TGATGAAATGCGTATTATTATGCCAATTTTGGTAGATATTGCATTTTTGGCCATGTTCGCCTCTTTTGGTGGGCGTTTGGCAAAACTTTTTGGCATTGCGCCAATGGCAGGTAAAATTGTGCTTGGTATTATTGCCGGGCCTGCTGTTTTGGGGGTATTGCAGCCGTATGATACCGGTGTAGAACTCGCACGTCTTGCAGGTGTGCTGTTTATCCTGTTTGAAGCTGGATTGCACTTTGACATGGATTTACTCAAAAAGAACATAGGTATCGCGACGCTCGTGGCGTTTGGTGGGGTGCTTATTCCATTGGTTACTTTTGCGCTTCTGGGGCATTATGTATTTGCTATGGCATGGATTCCCGCCATATTTTTGGGTGGTATATTTACCGCAACGTCAGTTGGTCTTTCGGTTGAGGCATTAAAACGTGCAGGTAAACTAAACACGAATTTAGGAAACAAGATTATTGGTGCGGCAGTAATTGATGATATTTTGGGTGTTGTTATTTTAACCGCGCTAGCAAAGATTGCAGAAGGGCATTTTGAACTTAACTCATTGCTAATGCTTGGGCTTGTTGTTGTATTGTTTTTGTTTGGTACGTATGCGCTGTGGAGTGCGGGGGTTGCCGATAAAATTGCAAAATATCTAGACAAACATTATGCAGACGCAAGTACTGGTATTTACACGCGATTTTTCTTTGGCTCACTTATTTTATCCGGCGCATTTGCTGGTATTATAGGACTTGAGCCAGTGCTTGGAGCTTTTGGTATAGGTGTGGTGTTGTCAAAAGTAGATAATAAAATTAAACAGAGTGCGTGGGAAAAGATAGAAGGATACATGCATATTTTTGTTGGCGCATTTCTTGTAAGTATTGGTACCATGCTTCCGCGAGCAGCTATTCTTTCTGGAAAGGTTTGGATGCTTGCTATTGTCTTTACGGTTGTTGGTTTTGCCGGAAAATATGCTGTGAAATACTTTTTTAAAGATAAGGAAGAAGGGCGGTTGGTTGGGTACGCAATGAGTATTCGTGGAGAAGTGGGTCTTGTATTTGTGGCTGTGGCGCTGGCAAATCATGCGCTTGACGAGACGTATGCCGCGGCAGCACTCTTGGCGGTTATTTTGGTAACAGTGCTTGGGGCAATCTTATTTGAGCGAGAAATACTCAAACAATCAGGAAAAAAGACATTACCAGAAATACAAGAAGCCATATAGATTGTATATAGGAAAAAACACACATAAACCCCTCAAAACCTGAGGGGTTTATTGATATACTATACCGTTTTGGTGTATACTATGGATATTAAGTTACTATAATCTTTTTACTATGGAAGATTTGCTCCTTCTTTGGCAATCATATAGTTTTTTGGGAAATACAATTTGGCAATACATTATTGCACTTGGCTATTTTGTACTGGCACTACTAGTACTTCATATATTTCGCTCTGTTGTGGTGCTCAAGCTACAAAAGTTGGCAAAAAAAACAGAAAACACATTTGACGATGCCGTGATTGCCTGTGTTCATGGGTTGCGTGCACGGTTTTATATTGTGCTGTCAGTGTATCTTGCAAGTATGCATGTGGCGCTTACAGACCTTGGGCAAAATATACTCGGGGTGGTGGTGTTACTGATTGTTGTGTCAGAGGTTGCCGGAGTATTTGGGTGCCTCATTGATTTTTTTATAGATCTGTATGTAGCAAAGATGCCAAAATCTGGCAGAGAACATGCGCGGTCTATGTTGCGTATTTTGCGCGGCGCAATACTCTTGGTTGTGTGGGCTTTGGCGTTTTTGGTTATTTTGTCAAACTTGGGTATCAATGTAACTGCACTTATCGCAAGTATGGGTATTGGTGGTATAGCCATTGCCTTGGCATTACAAAATGTCCTTAGTGATATTTTTAGTTCATTCTCTATTTTTATCGACAAACCATTTCAAATTGGTGACTATATTGTTATTGGAGATAAAGATGGGATTGTAAAGAGCATAGGTCTGAAGACTACACGACTCGAAACATTGCGTGGCGAAGTGCTGGTTATGCCAAACACAGAAATTACCGGAGCAACCATAGAAAATTTTCGACAAATGAGACGAAGGCGAGATGTTATTACTATTGGTATTACGTATGAAACAGGTGCAAAAAAACGAGAGAACGTGCCAGAGATTGTTGCTGGTGTTGTTGGGTCACAAGATGGTGTAGAGTTTAGTCGGTGCCACCTCAAGGAACTTGGTGCATATAGTATAGATTTTGAAGTGGTATATTATATTAACTCAAGGGATTTTGTAGAATATATGAATATTCGAGAAGCGATTTTGTCTGGGTTTCTTGTTGAGTTTACTAAGAGGGGGATTGACTTTGCATACCCAACGCAGCGTGTGCAATTAGAAAAATAGTACCTATTGTATGAAGTCAATATATAGCAGTAGTATAAAAAATAGATGGATTGCCATAAGCATACCATTGTTTTTTGCGGTAGTTTTTTTACCTGGTTTTGTATTTGGGCAACCAGACCATACGTATGGTGTTGGCGGAATTAACAATGATTTGGGTGCATTGCGGGAAAAAATAGAACAAAAGCGTCAGTCAGTAGAAAAACTTGAACAAAGTATTGCAGGGTTTAAAGAAAAAATAACAAAAACTCGCCTTGAGGCGGTGTCACTCAAAAATCAGCTCAGTATTTTGGATTCTCGTTCCGAACAAGTAGAGGCAGAAATAACAAAAACAGAACAACGACTCGATGTCATAACATTAGAGATTGAGTCATACAATTTACAAATAGAACAAAAATCCGAAGCGCTCTCTCGGCAAAAAGCACTCATTGCAGAGTTGATTCGGACGATTCATATTCATGACAATAAAAAATATTTTGAAATCGCCCTTAGTTACGATAGTTTTTCTGATTTTTATAACCAGGTGCAATATCTTGAATCAATTGATGCACAGCTTGGACAACATGCACAACTTTCTCGTGTAGCAAAACGTGCACTAGAAGAAAAGAAAACACAAAAAGAGGGGAGTCAGGTATTGTATGAAGATTTGCGTGTAGAATTAGAAGAAAAGAAAAAGGAGCTCAAAGAGCAGGCAGTAGCAAAAAACACATTACTCGATGATTCTCAGTCCTCAGAAAAAACATTTCAAACACTTGTGGCACGACTCAAAAAAGAGTACCAAACTACAGAAAACGAAATACGTGCAATAGAAAAACAAATTAGAAAAAAACTAGAAGAACAAAAGCGACTCAATGCGCGTGGCTCAGAATTACCAGATACGCCAATTGGTAAGGGAATGTTGTCTTGGCCAACACAGAGCAGATATGTGACGGCAAGATTTCATGAACCAACATATCCATATCGGCATATATTTGAACACAGTGGGCTAGATATACGAGCTGGTCAGCGAACACCGCTCAAAGCTGCGGCATCGGGGTATGTGGCAAGGGCGCGAGTGTGTCATTCACCATCATGCTATGGGTATGTTATGATTATCCACTCCGGAGGTATTTCTACGCTTTATGGACATATGAATCAAATTACCGTTAAAGATGGGCAGTTTGTTGCAAAAGGAGATCATATTGGGTATTCTGGTGCAGCACCCGGAACAAACGGTGCAGGACCATTTACTACAGGACCGCATTTACATTTTGAAGTTCGTAAAAATGGTATCCCGGTTAACCCGCTATTATACTTAGTAAAAGATTATTAACTGTTCATCTTGCCACCGTTATGTTGGTGTGATATTATATACTATATAGTTATTATTAATTTATTTTTTTTATGTCAGAAACAAATAAAGCAGCAAAGTGCCCGTCTCCATTGTGTGGTTTATCTACCGTAAAGATATTTTCTTTAGGTATTATTTCTGGGTTCATGGTATTGTGTACAATTGGATTTTTTATTTTACTCAACATGTATATGTCTGGTGGTATGCCAGCAAAAGGTGGCACAGAGCTAGGCTTAGCAGCACCTTCGGCAGCAGCACCTTCGGCAGCGGCTCCAGCCCCAAGCGGAGAGCTTGCGCCAGTAACTGACGCAGATCATATACGAGGAAACGCAAAAGCAAAAATAACATTAGTAGAATATTCAGATTACGAGTGCCCATTTTGTTCACGGTTTCATGCAACAATGAAACAAGTAATGGACAAATATGGTGATGATGTGCGGTGGGTTTACAGACATTTCCCATTATCATTTCATCAAAATGCAAAACCAGCAGCAGTGGCAGCAGAATGTGCTGGCCTTCAGGGAAAATTCTGGGAATTCTCAGACAAGCTCATAGAAGACCCCAAATCACTTAGTGCAAGTAAATACACCGAAATTGCAAAAGAGCTATCACTAAATGAAAAGAAATTTGCTGATTGTGTAAGTGAGCAAAAAACAGCAAAAGATGTAGATGAAGATATTGCAAGTGCTGCAAAGGTAGGGGTTCGCGGAACACCACATACAATAATTGTAGACAAAGATGGTAACCAGCAGGTAATCTCTGGTGCACAACCATTTGCCAATGTCGACGCAATCCTTGCAGGTTTGACCAAGTAATCATAAAACACATACAAAAAAAACACCCGAAAGGGTGTTTTTTGGTGAGAAAAACAAAAGAACACAATAATACCCATAATTGTGGATATATAAATTTAGCTAAAATAAGCTAAAAAATACAAAAACAAGTAAAAAAAGCACACAAAAGACTTGACAAGATTTGGAGAGCGTGGTATACTGCAGTGTTACAATAGAAACACAGGAAAGTCTGTACACAATAGACGACTTGTACCAGAGGGGTCTCAATCATATAGTACACCCCGATCAGTGCTCGTCTATTGTGTGAGGACTTACCTCGTTTGTGCACAATACTTGTCTGCACAGACAGCAATAACTAGACACTTTGCGTATCTACGCGGGACGTCTGGCGAACTATTCATAATGCAACATTATTATGAAAACACTTCACTTGCTAGCGGTAGCAACATTCATCAAAGAGGTAATAATTATTGCCACACTGGTGAGCATACCAATAGCCCTGATTGCGGGAATTTGGCTTATCGCCTACACGCAAACAACATAAAAACACACCTTTTGGTGTGTTTTTATGTGCTCTAAGCGAAAAAAGTAGGTATTTTGCTTGACAAAATGGGGGAGTCTGTACTATGCTACAGGCTTGTTCTTTTATATTTCTTATGGAGGTCTTATGAAAGAGACGTCATTTTTTTTCTCTCTTTTTTTTCTTGTACCGGTAAGTATGCTGTATGGACACAGTATTGATGCGGGATTAGCGTCTGCTGGCACTGTCGTGGTGTTTAAAATTACCAAAACAACCCTATTGAGACTATTTATGTCAGAAAATCATGTTTCAATAGGAGAAAAAGCAGCTATTTTGTGTTTTCAGTCGCTTTTTTGGATAGGAGTTCCTTTGCTTACACATACTATCTGGTATGCCCTGGCATCTTACGCAGGTATTGCCTGCATATTTCTAGTGTGTATGTTCTATAGCGACCCAGAAGATTAAAGAGATTTGTGTACAATACAACCAATATATATGGTTGTTTTTTTATACAACAACATAAAAACATACAAAATCCCCACAATGGCTGATGCATAAAATAGGCTAAAATAAGCCAAAAAAGTAAAAAAAGAGAGAGAAAAGCACATAAAAGACTTGACAAAGTTTGGAAAGTGTGGTATAATGTGAGCGTAATCATGAAGAAGGCAAAACGAAAGACAGATTAAAAAGCTAACTTAAAAAGAAAAGCACCACATAGCAAAGCAAAGACTTGACAAAGTTTGGAAAGTGTGGTATACTGCGACGTTACAATAAAGAAGCCAAAGAAGTCACTACACAAAAGACGATGTATCCAGAGGGGCTACAATCATTTATACACCTCGATCAGTACCCGTCTTCTGTGTAAGGATTTCCCATTCTTGCACGTTCACTACAAACTAACAGTGATAAGAAAAAAAAGTAAAAAGAAGGATAAACGAACAGTGTACATATTATGTATATGCATGATGTCCGTCTATTCTTTTCCACAATCACAGTCTTAAGGAGACACCGTGGATTTACTTACTTTTCAATTGGGATTGTGGGGCAATGTCCTCGCAACTCTCGTTATGGCGCTATTTTTTGGGTGCATCGTTGTGATGTTCACCCAACGAAACACCACCCCCGACACCACCCCGACCGCCGCAACCACCACCCCAACCAGCACCAAAAAAAGTGGATTCTTCCACCGCCTTGGCATGGTGTGCTCCCTCGTCGGCGCTTTGTTAGGGGCCGATACTCTCTTTTTCTCTTTTTCCTACACCAACACTGCCACAAACTATGTGGTGTTGGTTAGCGAAGTAGTATCTGAGGTTGCTGCGCGTCATTCTGACGACGAGGCATCAGCCCACTCTTCTCATCCTTCCTCTCTTCTTTGTGAGGAGGATGAGGACCTCTGCTTCTCAGAAGCAGAGGTCGAGGCCGCCGCTGATGAAGGGGCTGAGAAGGTAGTTACCACCCCTCGCCCCCACACCCCTCGCCCCCACACCCCTCGCCCCCACACCCCTCGCCCCCACACCCCTCGCCCTCGTCGTTCTGCAAAATCTGCAGAAGAGGAGATGTGTCAGCGTCTCCGCCTTGTGAGCCGTATGGTTCGCAAGGTGGCTGGAGACCACCGCTCTCGCAGAGAGGCGGCTCGATTGCATGTTGACAATCTGGTCGACCATGCAAATGGTCGACCAAGCCGCGTGGAAGCGATCTGCGGCATATAATAAATTGAGATCTCGCCCCTACGGTCAGGTAGGGGAATTCGCCAAAGTAGTTGGATCTGACCGCCAACACAATCGCTCATTCTTTAAAACCAAAAGCACACCTCAAAAGGGTGTGCTCAACTGTTTTATAAGACCTTTTCACAAAGGTCTTTGCTTATACCACAATAATCTAACATTGTACGACACTAGTTGGGCGACAAAAACAAAGGAGAGCAATAAAAAAGGAGAGTGGGATAGGGTTGACAATGGCAAAAAAGTCTGCTACACTAACATTATTGACTTTTTTGTAGTATAAATCACAAAATACTACATGTTCTTTTACAGTTTTTGTCTTAGGAGGCATTATGACAGTTACACTAGATAGAAAAAATTTTGACACAGAGGTTCTGAATTCACCTGTGCCAGTGCTTGTTGACTTTTGGGCACCGTGGTGTGGTCCGTGCAGAGCGGTGGCACCAGTGCTACAACAATTATCCGAAGAACTTGATCCAAAAAAAATCAAGATAGCAAAGCTCAACATAGAAGATGGCGTAGATGATATTGCCATAAAGTACGGAGTAATAGGACTTCCCACATTTATTATTTTTAAACATGGGGAAGTGATTGCCACGCAAGCAGGCGGTTCGCGCAAAGCACAACTTCGCAGCTTCATTGAAAAAAACATATAACGCCACATGCCCGTAAAAGGGAGTAGTAGACATACACAAAGGCCTTTTCACAAAGGCCTTTTCTTATACCACAATAATCTAACATTGTGCGACACTAGTTTCGAGAAAAATCAAAAAGGACAGTAAAAATAAAAAAAATAGCCAATATATAGGGAAAAGAGGGTATTTTTTATTCCAGTTGTATAAACAATACTTGACAATGTAACCTTTATATGATAGGGTAGGGACACTATTTGCTTTACAGTTTTTGTTGATATATCATCCAAACATACATTATGAAAAAATTTCACGAAAAAATGCATCAACTACCAAGACGGAAAAGGGCACACCTTGCGCTTGCATATGTGATTCTCACACCACTTACCATTGTGTCATGTGTGTGTCTTTTGCAAATCTTTTTTTCTTCTTTTTAGAAAACACTTGACAGTATCTTTGTAAGATGGTATCATGTTGTAGTCTTTGTTCTTTAATATGAAAGGCTAAATATGAATAAGACAGTCGTATCAACCGTTACTATGGTAACACTTTTCTGTGTTTTATATTTTTTTAGAGGAGCGCCTCCTGAGGCGAGTGTTCAGTTTTTGGATTTCTCACACACACCTAAAATAATTAACTCTAGTATCAAGGTTCAGAAACTGAGCTTTGAACCAATTAATATCTCGGCCAGCTCAGCAAGCGACTAATTCACTTTTAATGAAAAGCTATATACTGCACCTTGTGTGCAGTTTTTGTTTACTTGCACTCTATCTAAAATATGATAAACTTATTGTATGAGCTTTTCATTCTAAAGCTAGTTGATCTTTTAAATCACACACCAGAGGAGGTGACACTTGTTAGTCAAAAAATGTGTTGTTATAGACGCTTCACAATTGGAGAAAATACCCAAGGGTATGTATACAAAATATTGTGTTGGTACTGAACAGTCCGTACGACCTTTTGCACAAAAAAAAGGTATCGTTTTTTACCCAGGGTGCTTTTTTTATGAGCTTACAAAAAGTGTACTCTTAAGAGAGCACAATAAAATTATAGTACAAGACAGTAGAACAAAAGAACTTTTTGGTGGTGAATATTTACGAGAGTTGCTCGGTATTCCTTCTGGCGAGCGAGGTAGGGTGCGTTTTCCCGGAACAGACTATTATTCGTGGTTTGTGCAAAGCACATCGTATACCAGAAAGCTGTTGTGGGGAACTTCGGTGTTGTATAACACCACACCACCCAAAACGAAAGCAGGAGGAGTACAACTTAGACTCTTTCAGTAGCACAACGTCCCGATTATGGGGCGTTTTTATTTTTTTGTATCAAGTGCATTATTTACCCACGCGTCTGCTTGTTTGTTTTGTGCGCGGGGAATATATGATAGGGAATATGAGGAAAATTTTTGTAACACGTTCCATGCCTTTACAAAAAGAGTTTGTATATGAGGTTGTTTTACTTTCCATTTTCTATTGAGTTGCTCAACCACAAGTTTACTATCCAAAAAACAGTCCACATGAGTAGCACCTAGTGTGTGCGCACTGTGCAGCGCTGATATGAGTGCAGAATATTCGGCAACATTATTGGTGGTTTCTCCAATATATTCACCATATTCTTTTATAATATGTTGTGCTTTATCTTTTATCACAACACCTATTGCTGCAGGACCTGGGTTTCCGCGTGCGCCACCATCTGTGTATATTGAAACATGCATATTAACTCTTATTTATGAATATCTATTATGGTGATACGTAATTCTCTACGGCCATTCCACTCATTTATATCTACTTCAAACACTATATCTATCATGTCACCAGGCTGAAGGAGGGTGCACCAATTTGTTGTTGCGGTAGCTTCACACATGCTCCAGCCTATTGCCTTACGAATAACCGGAGTTTGGTGCGTAAGCTGCAGTTTGAGGTGTCGTGCATCTTTTCCCATAGCCTCTACTTTTACTACTTTTACTCCCTTTGCCACATAGTGTGGCTTTGGGTTGCCTTGGCCAAACGGAGTAAGACGTTCTAGTGAGTCATGCAGCTCCCAGGTAATGTCTTCAAGGTGTATTTCGGCATCAATATCAAGAAGCGGGGTCATGTCGGTATCTTTTGTATTATGTTCATATTGTGCGCAAAGTGCCTCACGAAGTGCGTCCATACCTTCTGTATTGGCCAAACTAAATCCACATGCCATTGGGTGGCCACCAAACTTACTAAAATGTTCTGGTATTTCTTGCATTGCTCCAATAAGACTAAACCCTTTAATACTTCTTCCTGATCCAGTAATTTCACCCTGCTTTGGTGCCATCGCTATGGTTGGTTTGTGGAACTCATCTTTCAATCTACTGGCAATAAGACCGATAATGCCGGTGGTCCATCTGTCACTGTAGACAAATAATATAGGGTTCTCTTCTTGGGAGCCAATAATTTGCTTCCGTGCTTCATCAACATATTCTATGGTTAAGGCGCGTCGTTCTTTGTTTTGTTCATTTAACGCGTATGCCAAATCAATACCGTCGGCACCAGACGTAGCAACCATAAGTTTATATGCCGTGTTTGCGTGGTCGAGTCTTCCTGCTGCATTAATCTGTGGTGCAAGGCGAAATCCGATTGTTTCTTCGGTTACATCATGTTTAAGTGTGCCGTCACTTTCGGCAATCCCAGTTTCTATAAACAACTTCTTTAACCCAATTCTTCTTGTTTTGTTTAGCACCAAAAGACCAAACTTTGTAAGTGTTCGTGTTTCACCAAGAAGTGGCACCATGTCTGCCACATTAGCAATAGCCACCATATCGAGTAACCATTTTTCAAA
>JABJHO010000050.1 GCA_018661775.1 Candidatus Magasanikiibacteriota bacterium
CCAGCTTTTTGTGCGAGATGGTTTTGGTACTCGGTGAGACATGCAAAACCAGCTTTTTTTGCGAGATGGTTTTTGTACTCGGTGTAACTTGCAAAACCATTTAAATATGCGGTTATGTATTGTGTTGGTAAACCAAACTTCTTTGCAAGTGATTTATGTGTCCAAATTCTTTTTCCTTTGTCATTTCGCTGTTCATAAAGATCACAGATTTCTTGCCGTAACTCAGGTGTAACGGTATTTTTTTTCCTAGCCATGAGCGATTCTCCTCTGTTGTGACTGTGTTTTAAGGAACCATACATCCTTTTTACCACACCACCACCTTTTTGTCAAGAAGTTTTGGGAGTATTATAAAACCAGCCATATTATGGCTGGTTTTAGATCTTTTATGCTACATTGGTATAAACCTCCTTCACATCATCATTTTCATCAAGCGCCTCCAAAAGATTGTTTAGTTTTTCTTGTGTTGGTGCATCTATTTCTATGGTTTCTTTTGGTATCCATTCCAAACCAGAATCTTCTGGTTCAATAGTATGTTTTGTGCAAATATCTAATATATGTTTTAATTGTTCAACTGGAGAAATAATTTCAACACCATATTCACTTTCCGAAATATCATCAATTCCCGCATCCATGAGTTCTAATTCTATGTCTTCCCAATTTACTAGTGCTTCTTTTTTGTCTTTTGCGATGCGTACTACCGACTTTCTTTCAAACTGCCATTGCACACTACCAGAACCAGCAGAAGATCCTCCTTTTTTTGACAAAATATATTTTATATCCGAAACCGCTCTGTTTTTATTATCAGTCAATGCTTCTATAAGTATTGCAACGCCACCCGGACCAAACCCTTCGTACAACCCTTCTTCAAAGATAACACCATCAGATGCTTCGCCAATACCTTTTTTAATCGCTCGTTCAATATTGTCTTTTGGTACATTTCCTGCTTTTGCTTTTTGTATAGCAAGTCGCAATGCAAAATTCATATCTGGATCTCCACCACCTTGTTGAGCAGCAACCACAATATATCGTAATAGTTTTGTAAATAAACTACTTCTAGCCTTGTCTGCTTTGCCTTTTTTGTGTTGAATATTATGCCACTTGGAATGTCCTGCCATATCTACGTACTATTACTATATATATTACCCTGAGTGTACCACACTCTTACACCAAATAAAAGTATCAAAAAACCACCAAACGTAGGTGGTGGTTTTTTGTGTTATGTGTTATTCGTCTTCTTTAAAACCCGTACCAACCGGAATAAGTCTTCCGATAATCACATTTTCTTTCAGTCCTTCTAGTGAATCAACCCTACCAGAAATCGCTGCATTGATAAGCACCTTTGACGTTTCCTGAAACGAAGCTGCAGATAAGAAACTTTGTGTTGAAAGCGCAACCTTACTAATACCCAAGAAAAGTTCTCGTCCAGCAGCAGACTGTGTTCCCTGTTCTTTTGCCTCTCTGTTTGCAATCATCATCTGTGCCTTTTCTACCACCTCACCTGGCAACAATGTCGTGTCTCCGGCATCTTCTACGTATACACGAGAAAACATTTGTTTAATAATAATCTCAACATGCTTATCATTTAAGCTTTGTCCTTGAGATGAGTATATTTGTTGTATCTCTTCAAGAATATACCGTTGCACCGCATCCCTTCCACGAAGTAAAAATAATTCTTTTAAATCTATACTTCCGTCTGTGAGCTGTGCTCCTTTTTCTATGGTTTCTCCACTTTTAACCCACAGCTTGTGACCAATCGGGATAATATATTCTTTACTATGCTTTCCTTCATACTGAAGAATAATTTTTCTTTTGTCTATTTTTATACCACCTGTGTATTCTGCTAATACTTTTTCACCAGAAGAACCACTCACTAAAATAATTTCTCCTTTTTTCACTTTTTGCCCATCTTCAACTTGAACATCATCACTCTTTTTTGTTTTAATAACCATTTCATCCAAACCTTCAAAGCTCACACGTGCAATTTTTTGTCCGCGCCGTCCTTCAAAAATTTTCCTACCAGTTGGACTTGTAATAATCTTTCCATCAGCATCTTCAATTTCAATAGTACCTGCCACTTCACTCAAAACAGCCTTTCTTTTTGGTTTTCTTGCTTCAAGAAGTTCCTCAACACGAGGTAGACCTTGGGTAATATCTCCCCCACCTGCAATACCTCCAAGATGGAAGGTTCTCATGGTAAGCTGAGTCCCAGGCTCTCCAATAGATTGTGCCGCTATTACACCTGCTGCCACACCCTTTTTGGAAACCTCATTTGCACCCAAATCATATCCATAACATTTCACACAGATACCTTTTGGTAAATTACACTGCAAAACACTTCGCACATGCACTTGAGACACTCCTCGTGCATCTACTTGCCTACCAATCTCTGCTGTAATGACTTTACCCTTCTTCAACACTTCTTCACCATCTTTGTCTAACATAGGAGACAAGATAAACCTACCAACAACACGCTCAGAAAGTTTTTTACCCATAACACTTGATTGTTCTAGAGTAATAACCTCCCCTTCTTTATCTCCACAATCATCTTCGCGCACCACAACATCCTGCGATACATCAACAAGACGACGGGTAAGGTATCCGGCGTTTGCCGTTCTCAGGGCAGTATCTGAAAGACCTTTTCTTGTTCCATGAGATGAGATAAAAAACTCAAGTACATCAAACCCTTCCTTAAAGTTCCCTTTTACCGGAAGCTCAATAATATCTCCGGTTGGAGACTGTACCAAACCTTTCATACCAATAACCTGCCCAAGCTGTGCCCACGTACCACGAGCTTTTGATTCAATCATAGCAAATACAGGACCATTTTTGTCCAAAGCTTCTTTATTGTGTGATACAACGCGATTTTTTATATCGGTCCAAATTTCTATAACTTTACCATGGCGCTCTTTGTCTGTAAGAAGCCCCTCTTCGTACTGCTCTTCTACTATTTGAATTTTTGCGTCACCCTCTTCAAGAAGTGCACCTTTTTGCTCAATAAACCCAAAGTCGTCCATACCAAGAGAGTATCCAGAAAGTGTTACATACGTAAACCCAAGTCGTTTAATTTCATCGAGTATTTGGGCAGTACTTTCCTGTCCATAATGTTCAAGAAGGAGTTGAATAATGTCACCCATCTTCCCTTTTGTAACCGCCTCATTATAGTATGGAAGTTTTTCTGGTAAAATCTCATTAAAGATAATCCTCCCAATCGTTGTCTCAAGAAGCGAACTAGCATTTTCTTCAAATTTCCCTAAATTTCCAAAACGAACCACAATAGACTGATGAAGCGTAATCTTTTCTGTTTTGTAGGCAAAACGTGCCTCGGTAATATTGGAGAAGCATGGTTTTTTCTCATTTTTTCTTTCTATGCTTTCTGCGCGCGTAAGGTAATAGCAGCCGAGTGCCATATCCTGAGATGGGGTAAGTGCTGGTCTTCCGGTGGCAGGTTTTAAAATATTTTTTTCTGAAGCCATGAGATTTTCTGCCTCCCATTTAGCTGCTTCGGTAAGTGGCAAGTGAACAGCCATCTGATCTCCATCAAAGTCGGCGTTAAACGGTGGAGTAACAAGTGGGTGAAGATGTATAGCCTTTCCTTCGACTAGTTTTGGCTTAAAAGCCTGAATACCAAGCCTATGCAATGTTGGCGCACGATTAAGCAGAACTCTTCTGTCTTGGATCAGTTCTTCCAAAATATCCCACACCTCTGGTGCATTTGTTTCAATAAATCGTGACGCGCTTCGTACATTGTGCGCCAGTTCACGTTTGATAATCTGAGACATCACAAATGGTCTAAAAAGCTCTAGTGCCATTCGTTTTGGCAAACCACATTCATTAATTTTTAAATTTGGACCAACCACAATAACACTACGCCCAGAGTAGTCAACACGTTTTCCAAGAAGGTTCAAACGAAAACGACCTTGCTTTCCTTTAAGTACATCGGCCAATGATCGTAATTGTCTTTTTTGTCCTGTAGAAGCCGTAACTGTTTTTGATGCCCGCGCATTATTATCTATCAATGCATCAACTGCCTCTTGTAACATGCGTTTCTCATTTCTACAAATAACCTCAGGTGCGCTTAAGCTATACAAACGTCTCAAACGATTATTTCTATTTATCACCCTTCTATATAAGTCGTTTAAATCACTTGCGGCAAACCGTCCGCCATCAAGAGCAACCATGGGACGTAAATCTGGTGGAATAATAGGAATATTCGTTAAAACCATCCACTCAGGTCGTATATTATTATTATAGAAACTAGAAAGTAGTTTTGTTCTTCGAATTAACCTCTCTCGTTTTGCTCCCTTACTTTTTTGAATTTCTTCGGTAAGTCGCTCAATAGTTTTTTCTAAATCAATTTTTTCGAGCAGTTTTCTAATCGCCCCAGCACCAATGTCTGCGTCAAACATATGACCGTGACGAATAGCGAGTTCTTGATATCGCTGTTCTGAGATAATGTTCAATACACGTAAATCTTTTAGCTCATCTTCTACAATCTGCACTTCTTCATCCAACAAAGCTATATTCTCATCGCGTGTTTTCTCTGCCAACGCTACCGCTTGAGCACCTGATTTTTTTTCACCTGCTTTTTCAATATCTCTCTCACATTGCTTCAGTATTTGTTTTTTCTTTTGTTTGTATTCATTTTTTACCATTTGTAATGTTTCTGCACGCTCCTCTTCATTCACACGAATAATAATAAAAGAGGCGAAATAAATCACTTTTTCAAGAGACTGAATTGACAAATCAAGCACCAACCCCATCTTTGAGGGAATTGAACGAAAAAACCAAATATGAGAAACAGGTGCCGCAAGCTCAACATGCCCCATTCTCTCTCTCCTAACAAGCGCATGCGTAACCTCAACCCCACACTTATCACAAACTATACCTTTGTATCTAATTTTTTTATATTTTCCACAATAACATTCCCAGTCCTTGCTTGGTCCAAAAATTTCCTCCGCAAATAATCCGGCTTTTTCTGGTTTTTGTGTACGGTAGTTAATAGTCTCTGGCTTTGTTACCTCACCAAAAGACCACCGCTTAATAACTTCAGGAGACGCAACCTTCAAAGAAATGGCATCGAAGTCCTTAAATGATATATCTTTCTGTTTCATAATAAAACGTGTTAATGTATGTAAGAAGTAAAAACAATGTACGCATTATGTTAATTATCCCGTCCCTCATCTTCCGAAATCTTCTTTTCAGCCTCTGGGTCCTTTCGTAACTCTACATCAAGCGCAAGCCCTTTTAATTCTCGAATCAATACATTAAATGATTCTGGAATATTTACACGAGTAATAGGTTCACCTTTTATAATAGCCTCGTACGCTTTTGACCTTCCTGGTACATCATCAGATTTTATGGTTAGTATCTCCTGTAACATGTGTGCTGCTCCATATGCCTCTAGCGCCCAAACCTCCATCTCTCCAAACCTTTGCCCACCAAACTGTGCCTTACCTCCAAGCGGCTGTTGTGTAATAAGAGAATATGGACCAATAGAACGTTGGTGAAGCTTATCCTCAATCATGTGATTAAGTTTTAGCATGTAGTTATACCCAACCGTTGTTTTGTTATCATATGACTTACCTGTTCTTCCATCATATAGTTGCAACTGCCCATCCACAGGAAATCCTGCATCTTCAAGTTCTTTTTTAATTTGATCCTCTGTAATACCATTTAATACTGGTGTTGCCGCTCTATACCCTTTTGCATTTGCAGCAAGCCCGAGATGGGTCTCTAGAAGTTGTCCAATATTCATACGAGATAACACACCAAGAGGTGACAGAATAATGTCCACCGGTGTACCATCTTCTAAAAATGGCATATCCTCTACCGGCACAATCCTTGAGATAACACCCTTATTACCATGTCTTCCGGCCATCTTATCTCCAACTTGTAATTTTCTCATGTCTGCGACAGTCACCTGTACTTGTCGCAAAATCCCAGCCTGTAGTTTATCCCCTTCTTCGCCTGAAAATATTTTTACATCAATCACTTTACCGTGCTCACCATGCTCAAGATACAAAGAAGAATCGCGAACATCTCGTGCCTTTTCTCCAAAGATTGCGCGGAGTAGGCGCTCTTCTGGGGTAAGTTCAGTCTCACCTTTTGGTGTAATTTTACCAACCAATATATCACCAGACTGCACCTCGGCCCCAACACGTACAATACCTTCAGAATCTAGATTTTTTAATTTTTCCTCACTCACATTTGGAATATCTCCAGTAATCACCTCTTCCCCAAGCTTTGTTTCGCGAACATCCGTCTTATAGTCTTCAATATGTACCGATGTGTATCTATCTTTTTGTACAAGCCGCTCTGAGATAATAATAGCATCCTCATAATTAAATCCGTCCCAAACCATATACGCAACAAGTACGTTTTGTCCAAGCGCAAGTTCAGCACCCTGAATAGAAGGCCCATCACAAAGTGGTTGTCCTTTTTTAACTTTTTGCCCAAGCGTCACGATAGGGCGCTGATTAATCGATGTTTGTGCGTTAGAGCGAACAAACTTATTAAGTTGATATTGATGCACCTTGCCTTTTTTTGAAGTAAGTTCAATTTTATCTCCCTGAACCAGTGTGATTTCACCAGACTCATCAGCAAACACCACATACCCACTATTTGCTGCAGCAACCTTTTCAACACCAGTACCCACAAGTGGTGCGTCTGGCATAATACACGGCACTGCCTGTCTTTGCATGTTTGTACCCATAAGTGCACGTGTGGCATCATCATGTTCCAAAAATGGAATAAGACTGGTTGCAATACTAAGGATCTGATTTGATGCAACGTCAAGATAGTCGATCGTGTTTACATCAACCGTTACAGGCTTACCTTTTACCCTTGCCGGAGCACGCTGTGTCAAAAAGTGTCCGTGTTCATTCGTTTTTAATGTTGCACTTGCCGTAGTAACGCGCTCTTCCTCTGTACAATTAAGATACACAATGTCTTTTGTTGCACGGGCTTGTACTTTTATATCTGTAATATCTTTTTTCTTTTCTAATTCTTTGGCAATGGCTGCAGTTATCTCTTCTCCTGCTTTTGCCACACCAGAAATATCTTCTCGCGCAATTTCCCCTTCAGTAAACCGTGCTTCATTAGGTACAGTATGTATAACCTTTCTGTATGGTGTTTCTAAAAATCCAAACGAATTAATCTTTGCGTGGCTTGCCATATGACCAACAAGGCCAATATTTGGTCCTTCTGGGGTTGCAATAGGACAAATTCTTCCATAATGCGTTGTGTGTACATCACGAACCTCAAAACCAGCTCTGTCTCTAGAAAGTCCACCTGGCCCAAGGGCACTCACACGCCTTTTATGCTCAAGCTCAGCCAAAGGGTTAATTTGATCCATAAACTGGGAAAGTTGTGAACTCATAAAAAATTCTCGAACCGCCCCAATAAGTGGTCGTGCATTAATCAATTTATTTGGTAATAACCCATCAAGTTCATATGTACTCATTCTATCTCGCATAATACGCTCCATCCTTGCCAATCCTATACGAAACCTATCTTGGACAAGTTCTCCAATAGCACGAATTCTTCTATTCCCCAAGTGGTCAATATCATCAGGATTTCCCTGAGAAATATTAAGAGAAATAACCTCTTTAATAACCATCACCAACTTGTCTGGACTCAGGACACGTGACTCTTTTTTCTCGTATTCCTCCTCTTTTAGCCCTAGCTCAAACTTTGTATCAAACTTATACATACCAACCCGACCCAAATCATATCTATCAAAATTAAAAAACATGGCATGAATAAGCCCCTTTGCATTGTCTGATGTTGCCAAATCCCCTGGTCTAATTCTTTTGTACACCTCAATAAGCCCTTCATCCTCATTTGTGGCTGCATCTTTTTTGAGAGTCGCTTCTATAAAATCTATATTTGGATGAGTGTTTACATCAGCAAACAATTCTGTAATTTTTTCATTGTCACCATACCCAAAAGCTCTCAAGAGCGAAGTAATTGCTACTTTTCTTTTTCTGTCAACCTTAGCCCAAATAACATTATTTGAATCAGTCTCTAGTTCAATCCATGCACCTCTATTGGGAATTATTTTTGCTCCATAATAGTTTCTTCCACGAAGATCATTTGCGGTAAAATATGCCCCAGGACTTCGAATAAGTTGGGAAATAATAACGCGCTCTATCCCATTAACAACAAAAGTTCCTCTTTCTGTCATAATAGGCACATCACCAAGGTAAATTTCTTGCACCTCTTGTTTTTTAGTTCTTTTGTTTACCAGCCGAGCCTTTACACGCAACGCTGCCTCATATGATATGTTTTTCTCACGACTTGCTACCTCGTCAAACTTTGGCTCATCAAAGGCATAAGACTCAAAGCTCAACTCCAAATCTCTTCCAGTAAAATCCGTAATTGGGGAAATTTCTTCAAATAAATCCTGGATACCTTTTTCTAGAAACCAGTCATACGATGTTTTTTGCACCCCAATAAGATCAGGGAGCGGATGCTCTTCCTTTGTATCAATAAAAAATTTTCTTTCTTGTTTGGTAGTAGGTTGTCGCTTGTATATTGGCATATTACGAAAAGAAAATAAATAAATAAAGTATATATACTCATGTAGTCAGGTGACATAATACACACAAACCACATAAAACAAAAAATCGGCTATCTTAATAATAACCGTCTCCGTAATACTACGTTTGAAAAATATCCTGCATGCGCTCTTTAGTTAAGTGACTCTTAATACAAAGACCGGTGCATACCATGTATACTCGCTCACAATTCAAAAGCTGCCATAGTGCAGTGACATGAAGAGCAATCATACGAAAAAGAGTATAAAGTCGATCTATTGTAACAAAAAATAAAAAAACTGTCAAATAACAAGTGTGGATGATTTGTGTTTACATATTACAGAAAAACTAAGAAAGTTTTAAGCAAGAACACTGTATATAGTAATTATACACAAACCTAAAACATATGTCCAGAATTGAGCAATTATTTGAACCAAGATAAAGCATGTGGTAAAATAAAAGAACTATGTCAAGAAAAAAAAATAAAAAATATACAAACTCCGACCCAACTCTTTCGCATGGGGTTATTGCTATACTCCTTGTGGTCTTTGCCATTATATGCATACTGAGTTTTTTTGATAAAGCAGGTACAGTTGGTATCATACTCAACCAATGGATTCTTAGTTTTTTGTTTGGCACCATGAGGTATAGTGTTCCTGCTATTATTATTATATATGCCTGGTATCTCATCACTCAAAAATCACTCAACTACAAGCCATCGCACGGTATTGGGTCGCTCCTTTTTTTTCTTGCGACGTCAAGCCTCTTACATCTTCAATTTAGAATAGACGAGATGTGGCTACAAGCCCTAGAGGGTCGCGGAGGAGGTGTCTTTGGTATGCTTGCATGGGCCCTTAAAACACACTTAGGAGAATTAGCCTCATACGTACTCCTTTCTGGGGTGATTGCGATTTCAATCCTCCTTATTTTTAATACGACTCTTGGAGATATTCTGCAATTTTTTGCCACCATAACAGAAAATATACAAAGTTTTTTTTCTCGTATTATTGATGGCATTAGAAGTCCACACCAAGATAGTTGTGAGGAGGAAGAAGATGACGAAAATGAGAAGTATGAAGATGAAGAAGAGGAGGAAGAGTATGAAGATGAAGAAGAAGATGAAGAAAATGACGAAGATAAAGATGATGATAATGATAATGATAATGAAGATGATGCTGATAGGAAAAATAACAAGGTAGAAAAAAATACAACACAAAAAAATCAACATGACACACAAAGAGAAAAACTTCAGCGCACACATATAATTGAGGCAAAACCATCTATACCTGTGTGGCAAAAACAAGCTCTCATTACCCCCATTCCTTCACTAAAACTTTTAGAAATCCGAAAAGGGAAACCGAGTAGTGGGGATACAAAACAAAATGAAAAAATCATAAAAGACACATTACATGAGTTCCGCATTTCTGTAAACATGGGTGAGATTAAAGTGGGACCAACCGTTACACAGTACTCATTTAAACCAGCAAAAGGTGTAAAGGTGTCTCGCATAACATCACTATCAAACGATCTCGCCCTAGCACTTGCTGCCCACCCTATTCGTATTGAGGCACCAATTCCTGGAAAGTCCATGGTTGGTATAGAGGTACCAAACACTAAAACAGCTATAGTTTCACTCAAGGAACTGATTACAAGCCAACCTTACAAAGAGCGTCCGCATAATATGATGGTTGGTCTAGGAAAAGATGTGGGAGGAAAAGTGTGGTTTGCTGATTTACCAAAAATGCCCCACCTTCTTATAGCAGGGTCTACAGGTTCGGGAAAAACAGTGTGCATGAATACTATTATTACCAGCTTGTTATACCAAAACACTGCAGAAACATTGCGCATGATAATGATAGACCCAAAGCGTGTAGAACTAACACTGTATAACGGCATCCCACACCTACTTACTCCGGTTATTACCGATGTGCACAAAACAGTCAACGCCTTAAAGTGGACCGTATCTGAGATGGAAAGACGTTTTGATCTATTGAGCAAGGCTGGAAACAGAGATATCACTTCATATAACAAAGCACATCCAAAAACAAAACTCCCACACCTTGTCTTTATTATAGATGAGCTGGCTGACTTAATGGTTACAGCATCAAACGATGTAGAGACTGGTATTATTCGCCTAGCCCAAATGGCCCGAGCCGTAGGCATACATTTAATCGTTGCCACACAACGCCCAAGTGTTGATGTGATCACTGGTCTTATGAAAGCTAATATTCCAGGAAGAATTGCATTCTCTGTTGCGTCCATAATAGACTCACGTACTATTCTAGATTCGTCTGGTGCAGAAAAACTTGTTGGAAAAGGTGACATGCTTCTACAAACTGCAGAGTTTTCTAAACCCATACGTATACAAGGGGCATTTATATCAGAAGAAGAAGTAAAACGTATTGTAAAATACTTACGAAAAAAAGGAGACCCTGTTTATGCAGAAAGCATAACCGAAAAACAAACAGCTGGCGGGTCTCAAATGTCTATAGACAGTGCCATAAATGATCAAGATAGCTTGTTTGAAGAAGCCAAGGAGGTGGTTATTTCTGCTGGTAAGGCTAGTGCTTCTTTTTTACAGCGACGTCTCAAGGTTGGGTATGCCCGTGCCGCAAGAATCATTGACGAACTAGAAGAGGTTGGTATTGTAGGTCCTGCAAATGGGGCAAAACCAAGAGAAATACTCGCGACAGAAGAAGACAAGAACACCACCATGGGTGCCGGCGGTGAACACACTGTATTCAATGAAGAAAATGTAAACGATGAACCAGCAGAAGTAGAAGAAGAGGAAGAAGAATTTGATCACATTGAAGACACTGCATATACAGAAGAAGAGGAAGAAGAAGAGGAAGAAGAAGAGGAAGAAGAAGAGGAAGAAGAAGAGGAAGAAGAAGAGGAAGAAGAAGAGGAAGAAGAAGAG
>JABJHO010000009.1 GCA_018661775.1 Candidatus Magasanikiibacteriota bacterium
CATAGGCTCGAATGGCTTTTGCTAGGCAAGAAAGCTGATCCATGCGAAAGCGGTATTCTCGGGTGGTGTTTTGCGAAAAAAAGGTGCGTTGTGCTGCAATACGATTTTGAATGTCTTTTTGTGTCATAAAGGGTAATTAGTCTGTGTAGTATAGTATATTATGCAAAATGAGGCGAATACATCATCTTTGTTAACAAAAAACCGCTTTGCGCGGTTTAATATCCTAAATTTCTGATAGTTTTACCCTTTTTCTTTCTGTGTTTTTTCTTGGCTACCTTCTTTTTTTTGTTCATATGCATTGTTGTTATGAAACCTTGTTATATAGAGTATACCAAGAATAAAGAGTATTGTCGAAGAAATGGCCGAACCAATGCAATAAATACAGAGTGCTTTTAATATACCAAACATAACAACCATAAAATATGCCGAGGCAATAAGGCCAAGCGGTGTAAGGAGCGAAGCAATATAGATTGCACCAATATATTTTTTATCTAAAAAAAGTGTTGTTAACACAATAATAGAAAGATAATAGAGTGCACCCAACAGTGATACAGGAATACCAAAAATTTCTGAGTATTTGCTGCTTGTTACCGTGTCGCATCCTTCTACAATATAGCAGGGGAGTGTGACATTGTTTATGTGTGTAATGGTTAAGTAGCTTGCGTCGGCAAAACCAAAAAGAGCAATACACAAAAAGAGTATTGGTAACCACTTTGGTACGTTATTCGTTTTTTGTAATAAGCGCTGCAAGTTCTTCATACGAGTTAAAACTAATTTTTTGGCCATTTAAGAAAAAAGATGGTGTGCCGGGAAGTTTCATTTTTTCTGCTTCTTTTGTATCTTCTTTTACCGCATTTTCAACCACTTGTGAGGTAATATCAGTAGTAAACTGCTCGGTATTAAGTCCAATGGAGTTGGCAAGTTTCGTGAAGTATTCTTGTGGGCTTTCTTCTGTACTCCATTGTTGCTGTGTATTAAACAATACATCATGCATATCCCAAAATTTTCCTTGAATCGCCGCCGCCTCTGTAGCTTGCGCTGCTAACATGGCGTTGTCATGAATTGACGTGAGAGGGAAGTGTCTGTATATAATACGCACGTCATTTGGGAATTCATGTAAAAGTTGTTCAAGAACAGGGCCTCGTGCTGCGCAGGCTGGACACTCAAAATCACTATACTCTACCAATGTAAACGCTGCGCCTTCTGCACCTTTGCTATGATCTTGTGCCGTAGCAGGTTGTGAAAGTGATATAGTACCTACTTCGGTTTGTTGTGGTTTTGTTCCAACACTAGTCAAGAACCAGAGGAGTAAGATAATGCCACCAATAATACAAGACCAAATAAGGATGCTTTTGTGAGATGCTTTCATAACAGGTGTTAGGTTACTATATAGAGTATAATAGCATTTTTGTATAAGAAGATCAATGAAGAGGGGGTTCACTGTCGTTCGAAATGACAACACCTCAATACATTGAATTTTTTCTCATCCACTTTTTGGCACCAAAAAGTTGCGCAAAAAGTGCCGAGCGATGGTTCGCTTAGAGAATTTGGGACTCGGTAAAACTCATACACCAAAACTCGTCGCTTCGCTCCTCAAACAGTTGGTGTATGTGCCTACGGCACCGTTTTCCCTCGCCTCCAAATTCTTTCTTCACGTACCAAATGCTCGGAGGTTACAGGCTAGTTTCAGGTCCTCACTTGCCACACCCTATTGCTCAGTTTGTGTTTTGTGTTAGTTCTAAAAAAAGGTCACATTAATTCCTTTTTTTTCTTGCTCTACTTTTATTTCTTCTACTTTTTCCTTGTCTTTGTCGGAGAAAGCTTTAGGAGGCCAGACAATTCCTCTTACTCCAGTGTAATCTAGGCTTTCTAACCCTTCTGCAGATGTAAGGGAGGTAAGCCAAAGATCTCCACCTAGTGTTTCTGGTAATACTAACCCTTTTGCAGATTCAAGCGATCTAAGATAAAGATCTCCGCCTACTGTTTTTGGTAACACCAACCCTTCTGCAGATGTAAGCGATCTAAGCTTAAGGCGCCCACCTATTGCTTCTGGCAATACTAACCCTTTTGCAGATGTAAGTGATATAAGACTAAGATCCCCAGCTAGTGTTTCTGGCAACACTAACCCTTTTACAGATTCGAGCGAGGAGAGATAAAGACTTTGTGTTTTTTTGGGTAATTTTAACCCTTCTGCAGGGATTTCTTTAAGTGACTCAAGATGAAGATCCCCAGCTAGTGTTTCTGGCAACACTAACCCTTTTACAGATTCGAGCGAGGAGAGATAAAGACTTTGTGTTTTTTTGGGTAATTTTAACCCTTCTGCAGACTCAAGAGAAGAAAGATTCAGGACTCCGCCCATTGTTACATGTTGGAGGTCTAACCCTTCTTTGGGAATCTCTTGAAGCTCTTTCAGTGTAAAGTGTCCACCAACATATTCAAGATTTTTTGGGAGCTTTGCGTTCTTACTGTCTGATTGCAAATTACCACTTACATGTTTTAGTGTTTTGGGGAGCTCCTTCTTTGTGAAATCAATATCTCCAATAAAAACAACAATATTGCTATTTTTTTCAAATACATCATCTTCTTCTGAAGTAACCTGTTCTGGCTTGCAGCCATATATTCTTGCATAGTCTTCTTTTGTTTTTCCTTCTATTTGTCTTTTTTCTCTTAACCCTCTGGTTTCGCTATGTGCGTAATACGAAAAGGCAAAAGGTGAAGAACTATCAAAACCTCTCATCTCTTGTTTGTATAGCGCATGTAATTCATCTACTGAAAGATCAGCATCATCTCCTTCTTTTTTCAGTTTTTCCGCTATTTTGTCAATACGTTGTATTTTTTTTGACCTTCTTTCCCATTCTTTTAGATTACGTCGTAACACTCTATGTTTGTGTAATATGTCTTGTAATACTTCTTTTGTTTTTTTAATTTCTTCAAGATTGCCTTCTGAATCAACCAGGTCTTTTAACTTTGGACTTATTTTTTGCATTTCTTCAAGCATTGTTTTTACTTCTGCACATGCTTCTTTTTGATTCATACAAATATGTTATATTGTCATAGTATACCATTTTTATGTCGGTTTTGTAGATATTTCTTACATCCAGTTTGAAATGACATTACATCCAGTACATTAGATTTTCTTTGATCCACTTTTTGGCACCAAAAAGTTGCGCAAAAAGTGCCGAGCGATGGTTCGCTCAGAGAACTTGGGACTTGGTAAAACTCATATAACAAATGCTTGGGGTTTTACAGACTAGTATCAAACCTCTACTCGTTACACCTTTATTCCCTCAAGTATATAATAGTATTTGTTGGATACCAAAGTCTGTGTTACAATGGATGAGCGTGAATTGGGATTGTCTCAGTTCGTTTGTATTTTTTTGCAACAAGGAGTAGGTGCATGGACGAGACAAAAACAGTGGCGATCATTGGAGGAAGTGGTTTGTATAATCTAGAAGAGTTGTCTGGAATAGAAGAGGTTAATCTAATTACACCTTTTGGTAAACCAAGCGACACAATTATATCTGGATTTTTTGGGGATGTGCGCATTCTCTTTCTTCCGCGCCATGGCCGTGGTCATCAATTTCTTCCGTCAGAAGTACCATATTTGGCAAATATCTGGGCACTGAAAAAACTCGGTGCTTCATGGTGTATTGGACTATCTGCGGTTGGTTCACTCAAAGAAGAGATAAAGCCAGGAGACATCGTATTTGTAGATCAGTACATTGATCGTACACATAGACGACGTGCCACTTTTTTTGGTGACGGCGTTGCCGGACATGTGTCATTTGGTAAACCAGTATCTTCTGTGCTTCAAGAGGTTTTGGTGAACGCATCTTGTGATGTTGGTGCAAATCTTCATGTTGGGGGAACATATGTGTGTATGGAAGGTCCTGCATTTTCTACTCGCGCAGAGTCAGAGTTACATCGTTCTTGGGGCGCATCTGTTATTGGTATGACAGGTATGCCAGAGGCAAAATTGGCACGAGAGGCCGAAATAGCTTACACGACCGTTGCACTTGTGACTGATTATGACTGTTGGTATGATGCATATAGTGATGTGTCGGTGGAAGAGGTGGTGCGGCTTATGAGGCGTAACACAGAAACTGCAAAACGGATTATTTCGCGGACCATACCACGCATTCCGCAAGAACTTGACCCAATGGTGCAGTTTGCGAGCCGCAATGCTATTATGACACCACGTGAGTATATCCCTTCGCACCGCCTTACGGAGTTAGAGCCAATAATTGGTCATTATTTCAACAATGATACCTAAAGCGATCTTTTTACAATGTGCAGCATATTGTGTACATTGGCAGAACATACCATGTGTTCTGTTTTTTTATTTATTTTAAAACACCTCACATACCTTTGGTTACGGATGTTTGGTGGAACATGTATTTTTCCTGTATACATGTTTGCATTTTAGAAAAATTATCTTGACGTGGTACGGTTTACTTTTCTCTTGTTTTCTTGTATACTAATGCACACAAATTTATGGCAAAACAACAGCAATTTAGATATTTTATCCAGACATTTGGATGCCAAATGAATAAAAATGACTCAGAACGCCTTGAGTCTGTTTTTGCGTCAATGGAAATAGACCCAGTAGGGGCACCAGAAAAAGCTGACGTCATTGTATTAAATAGTTGTTCTGTGCGACAAAAAGCCGAGGATCGTATTTATGGTATCGCAAGAAACTTTCAAAAACTCAAAGAACAAAATCCAAATCTTATTGTGTGCGTTACTGGCTGCATGCCTGGAAGAGATAAGGATGGAAGGATGGAGGAAAAACTTGCAGGAGTTGACTTGTTTTTTCCTACACATGATATGGTGCATTTGCCAAAATGGCTTTGCGAGCTCAATCCTGCGTTACGAAAAATGGATGATTTAGAAAAAGATTATTTTGCACTTCGGCCGACGCTTAAAAAAGCATATCAGGCATTTGTGACGATTCAAACAGGGTGCAACCACTTTTGTACGTACTGTGTTGTGCCATTTTCACGAGGGTTAGAAAGAAATAGGTCACTCAAACAGATTTTGGATGAAGTGCATGATCTTGCCGCACGTGGGTGTGTAGAGGTTACACTTCTTGGGCAAATTGTCAATCATTATATTGCACCAGACCCACAGTATTTTAGTGTTAATAACCCATACAAAAAAAGTGATTTTGCTAAGTTGTTGTGGGAAATAAACCATATTACTGGCATAGAAAGAGTGCATTGGACCGCGCCGCATCCTATTTTTATGACCGATGAGGTTATTGATGCGCTTACCTTGCCCAAGCAATTAAACTTTCTTCATTTGCCTGTGCAATCAGGAAATACAAGTGTATTGCAGCGAATGAATAGGCGACACACAAGAGAAGAGTATCTTGCGGTCGTAAAAAAAATTAATACAAAAAAACCAGGTATTGCGCTTGGTACGGATATTATTGTTGGATTTTGTGGGGAGACAGAAGAGCAATTTGAAGATACAGTGAGTTTGTTCAAAGAGTGTTCTTTTGATATTTCATACACTGCACAATACTCAACACGGTCTGGGACGCTTGCCACAAAAATGTTTCATGATGATGTGTCGATAAAAGAAAAAAAACGGAGATGGTGGGTGTTGCAGCGACTTATGGAAGACATTGTATTAGAAAAAAATCAACAGTATGTGGGAAAAGTGGTTTCGGTTCTTGTGGAAGACGCGACGCATGGGTGGTGCACCGGAAATTCTTCAGAAATGAAGCGGGTGCGGTTTAAAGGCGATGCGTCTTGTGTGGGTAAAATTTTTGCGATTGAAATATATAAAGCGGGGGAGTGGATGCTTTGGGGAAGGGCGGTGCAATAATACATCTATAATTGTGTATGAAAAATCATAATAAAAATAATCTAGAAAAGGTCATAGTTATCCTCGGTCCAACCGCTTCAGGAAAGTCTAACTGGGGGGTTCGTTTGGCAAAAAAGCATAATGGAGAAATAATTTCCGCAGACTCTCGACAGGTGTATAAAAAAATGGATATTGGCACCGCAAAAGTTGCTGGTTCTTGGGAGTGGCAAACCTCGTGGAAAGGGTGGCGACATTTGTTTTTGTCAGAGGGTATTGTGCATTACTTGGTGGATATCATTGATCCGGGAAAAAAATTTACTGTTGCTGAATTTAAAGATAAAGCAACAAAATATATTAAAAATTCACATAAAAACCAACATGTGCCATTTGTGGTAGGTGGTACAGGGTTGTATATTTCGTCTTTGGTGGATAATCTGTCTATACCGCGTATTGCACCAAACAACACATTACGCAAGAGTTTGGAGGGGAAAACACATGAGCAACTATTGCAGCTCCTTGAGAATTTAGACGTTGCAGCAGTAAAAACAATAGATAAAAAAAATAAGCGCCGTATTATTCGGGCACTTGAGGTTTGTATCTTAACAGGCGAACCCTTTTCTGCACAGAAAAAAAAAGGGAAACCAGTGTTTGATTTTTTGCAAATTGGTATTAGTGTGCCACGTGAGACTCTGTATCATCGTATTAATACACGTATAGATACTATGGTAGAAAATGGTTTGGTTGATGAGATAAAAGATTTGTTGCGACAAAAATATAGTTGGCAGTTGCCGAGTATGAGTGGTATAGGGTATAGGCAGTTTGCGGATTATTTTTCTGGAAATAAAACACTAGCCACCTCAATAGAAGAGTTAAAACGTGACACTCGTCGTTTTGCTCGTAGGCAACATACGTGGTTTAAGCGAGACAAGCGAATAGTGTGGTGCGAAACATTTGAAGAAGCAGAAGAAAAAGTGCAAGCATTTTTGGCAATATAAAAATATACTAAATAAAAGAACAGCATTACTGCTGTTTTTTGTTAACGAGTTCCATAGGTGCGGTCACCCGCATCTCCTAAGCCAGGCACAATGTACGCATTCTCATTGAGGTGTTCATCAACGGCAACGGTATATACTTTTACATCAGGGTGTTCTGTGTTCACCTTTGTAATGCCTTCTGGGGCAGCCACCATGTTTGCAAAGATAATATTCTTTGCGCCACGTTCTTTGAGCATATCCAGTGCGGCCACTGCTGTGTTTCCGGTGGCAAGCATTGGGTCTATAAGAATGACCAGTCGCTCATCTAACTTGCTAGGCATTTTACAAAAATACTCTTTTGCTTCAAGTGTACTGTGTTCACGGTAGAGACCAATATGTCCAATACGAGCCAGGGGAATAATATCTGAGAAACCATCCAGAAGGCCCATTCCTGCACGCATAATTGGCGCAAGGCACAGTTTTTTACAATCAAGGGTTGGGGCGCTCATTGAGGCAAGTGGTGTAGTAATTCTTTTGGTGGTCATCGGGAGGGAACGGGTAAGTTCAACAGCCATAATGGTCCCAATTTCTCTTGTGATGCGTCGAAACGTGTCAGTGTTGGCCACTTCTTCTCGAATAGTGGTTAGTTTGTGCCCCAATAGAGGGTGATTGAGACAAAAGGTTCGTTCGTTGTACTGCTCATACATAAAAAACTCCTTAATAAAGTTGTGGAAAGAACTGGTAGTTGAACAAGATTGTCATGTGAAATAGATGTGTAGACAAGATATTCCGCGTAAGTATAGTAGAAAAACCTTTGCTTGTCAATTCTCTCATAAGTAGATATACTGGTACTTGACCCAAAACATTAGATAAGATACACAAAAGGAGTTTCTCATGGGTATATTTTTTCGTTTCTTACGTGTGCTATGCTGCATGCTCCTTGTTTCGTGTGTCACGTTCATTGTTACAGTCTCAGCACTCTGTTTTGCTTTTTTTGGAAAAGTGCATGTGGCAAATATATTAGGAGTAAGGGCATGGGCCATGGTTGGTGGGTTTTTGTGCCGCGTGATTTTGGGGATAGAGGTGTGTTATCAGGCTGTGGATAATCTTGACTCAAAGAGACCATGTATCATTTTGGGTAATCACCCACAGGTTTTTGAGATATTTGCCATGTTGCAGGCAACTATCCCTTCTTTTTCGGGACGTGCGTTGCTGCCGGTAATGAAGCAAGAGCTTATGAAAACAGCATTTGGTTTTGGTGCAAAAGCTATGGGCGGTCTTCCAATTGACCGTGGCGATGGCGTAACAGCTATTGCACGGATACGAAAATGGGCGCATAGTTTTTCTTATCATCGTGCTCCTGGTGTAGTAATCTACCCAGATGGTACAAGAAACACAAAAGAAAAGCGAAAGCGTGTTTGTGCTGTGCTTTCTGAAAAACTTACTAACACGCATTTGCATCAGGTGGTTCAAGAAATTTGCAAGACCACTATACCTCCAAGAGCTGGTGGTATTTGGGCATTGCTGCAGGGTTTAGAATCGCCACAATGTTTACTTGTTACAGTGACTAATGATGCTGGCGCAAGTTCAATAAAAGATCTTATTTTCCGCCCACCTTCAACTATTTTTGTTTCAGTAAAACAAATTGAAATTTCAGCACAGTCTTCGGAAGAGCTTAGGGAAGAGTTATTTTTAATTTGGCACAATACTGTCGTTCCTTTTATGCAAGAACACACATACACCACCTAATGGCGGTGTATTTTATTTTTAAGGTTGACATTTGTTCTGTAATAGTATATAATGTGCCCCATGTTTTTATAAGGAGGAAACAATGATCTTTCAAGAATACGTATGCCGCGAATTACTGCAACAAACACCCGAACAAAGGAGAGTTTTTTGGCAGAGGGATTTGATTGCACAGGCATTGCAACATGTACCGTTTGATGTTTTGGCTGATGAATGTCACCATCTTAGTGTTTATCACTGTGAGGAGATACATATTGGTGGCTGTAGATTTCTACTCTACTTTGATAAAAAAGGGGAGTACACTGACTATATTACTCACACCAAGTTGTTTTGCGGAAGGTACGCAATTGTGTTTCAGCAATCATTACGTGAGGTTGATAAGGAGCATACTGTGTGCCCTGATGGTGAATATAGACGGTTGCAGGGTTTGTTAAAAAACTGTGTTCGTTCACTTGTTTTGTATGAGCTTTCTTATGTGTGGGTTAAGCAGTGGTTGAGTCAGCCGGTATTTGCTCGCGCTATGAGACGTAATGTGTGTGTTGATGAGCAGGCCAATCTTTTTGCCAGTGTATATGAAAACTGGTTTGCAAGTAAGCTTTTTTCTGAAGAAGAGTATGTGTGGTATAGGCGAGGTGTAGAAGAGTTAAGACGGTGTGCATAATAACCAAACACCGACCAAGAGGTCGGTGTTTTTTATTTTGAAATCATGTTTTTGAGGATTTCCTCAGCGGTTGTTGGGTCTACTGTACCTTCTGATGCTTTCATGACCATGCCAACAAGAAACTTAAGTATGGGTTCTTTTCCATTTTTGTATTCCTCAGCTTGTTTTGGGTGGCTTCTTATGACTTCCTCAACAATAAGAGCAATTTTTTGTTTGTCTTGTACCATGCCATACCCTTTTTCTTCCATAACATGTGTTGGGTCAATATCTGTGGTGGCTTCGACCATGAGAGAGAGGATTTTCTGTGCATTTGTTTGGTTAACTTTATTTGCGTACAATAGTGCAATAAGTTCTGCAATATTTTCTGCCGAAACGGAAAACTCAGTAATAGATTTGTTTGCCTGTTGGAGAGCAGGAAGGAGTTTGTTGGTGAGCCAGCTTCCAGATGTACGTGCAATTTTTTGCATTTTTTGTTCTCGAATTTCATCACTTTTTCCTTTTACTTCTGGCATTTCGTATAACCATTCAACCAAGTCACTCATAACTGCTTCGGTAAAGTGTGCCACCGCTTTATCTTGGGTGAGAATAAATGAATCGGCATAAGAGAATCCATATTCATTGTTAAAACGAACCCGCTTTTTTTGCGGTAATTCTGGGATAGTAATGTGTGGTTCGATGATGTGTGGTTCAAAAGGTGGAATGTCTGGTTCGGGAAAATAGCGATAATCTGCTGCACCTTCCTTTTCTCTTTGCATGGCTGTCTCTTGTTTTTGTTCATCCCATCCACGCGTTTGTTGTGTCCAGGTTTCACCATTTTCTAGCATCGTGGTTTGTCGTGCAATCTCATACAGAATACCTCGTTCTACAGCCTTAAATGAGTTAAGGTTCTTTAGCTCTACTTTTGGGTTGAGTGTTGAGTTGTTTAGAGGTGTAACAATGCCATCAACTATTTCAAACGAGCCAGCTACCTGTACCGAGATATTTGCTTCACATCGCATTTGCCCAAGTTCCATTTGCGCATTACTTGACCCGAGATAACGAAGGATTATTTGGAGCTCTTGGCAATATTTTTTTGCCTCTACCGCACTCATGAAGTCTGGTTGCGTGACAACTTCTACCAGTGGTACACCTGCGCGATTAAAATTGACCAAAGATTCTCCTGTTGCTTTGTGTGTAAGTTTGGCCGTGTCTTCCTCAAGGTGGACACGTTCAATAGTAATGTTTGCCTGTTTACGAATGTTATCTTCTATAATGAAGTCAAGGAGTATTTGCCCACCTCTTCCAATTGGTTCATCGTACTGTGAGATTTGATACCCTTTTGGAAGGTCTGGGTAAAAGTAGTGTTTACGGTCAAATTTTGATTTGGGTAAAATAGAGCAGCCAAGTGCTTTTGCTATCCGCATGGTTTGTATAATTGCCTCTTTATTTGGCACGGGTAGGGTGCCCGGTTGTCCGGTGCAAATTTCGCAAATATAGGTATTTGGAGTTTCTACTTCTGGTACATTTTTGCAAGAACAAAACATTTTACTGTTGGTGTTGAGTTCTACGTGCACTTCCATGCCGATAATCGGGGTGTACATTGTCATACTGCTTATGCTGGGTAAATTAATATGTTATTGTGTTGTTTTTTCTTTGAATATCGTGTAGAGTGATGTTACAAATCCTACGTGTAATACGGTAAGAATAGTACCGGTAATAGATATTGTTACAAGTGTTAGTATAAATATTCCTAGTGGTGGTATGGTGGCGAGAGGTGTTACAGAAAGAAGTATGTTTAATATATTGGTCAGAAGTTTTCCCCCTAGCCCTAAGAGTATATTAAACAATATAAGAATAAAAAACAATGACCACGCACGCCCTTGGACCAGTTTTTTGCTATAAGAGAGTGATTCTCTTATACCTTTATTTTCTAATGCAACACCAAAAAAAGAAAAGAAGTACCAAATAGAAAATATAAAACCAGGTATAAGTAGAAGAAGAAAGCCTCCAAATACAATAATGTTATACATAATAATGATGAGAAATGCCGGAATCATGAACGGGACAGCTTCTGAAAGCTCTTGCTGTATTGTGCGTACACTATCTTTTTGATGAAGACGAGCCAAGAATCGTACCATGCTTATAACAAGAATAAGTATGAGTGCGGTAGATATACACAGCACAATTACTTGAAACACCATTGCAAATTGTGGATTTTTTTGTGCAATGTTTGTGAGTTGCAATATGTTTCCAGAAATGAACACCAAAGAAGAGCTTAGTGTTAGCATGAGTCCATATATTATGCAGTGGGACGGATTTTTTTGTATAAGAGCAATAAACCTGTTCCATGATTGTTTAAGAAGTTGTTTCATAGAGTGAAATTACTATTGTGTGAGGATGAAAAAGATAATGATACACATAGTATACCATTATTATGACATGCTTCGCAACAACTCGCAATTATTTTATTTGGCTATAAATTGTGATACATGCTTGTAGATCTGAGTGTGTATTTTTTCTGGAGAGAGTATTGCATTCTCTTTCACGCATGTAATATGATGAAAATCATCAAATTTGTTGACCAAATGAAGATAGGCTTCTTCGGCGTGGCGCAAATGCATGAGATCATCTTCGTGGATGTCGCGTGTTTTGCCATTAAGATAGTCGCGTGCCTCTTTTTTATCTACTAACTTTTGCGATATTTCTGGAGTTACATGAAGAAAGAGTGTGATGTCTGGTTTTGGAATACCAAAAAGATTATATTCTAGGTCATGTTCCCAGTCAAAAAAAGCTTCTCGTTCTTTTTCGTCTCGTATTTTCCCTCCTTGATGTCCCATGTTTGATGCAACATATCTATTGGCTATGACAATAGCACCTTCTGCAATCCAGGAGGTTATTGTTTTGCTCGCTGCCCACCTGTCTATGGCATAGAGAATAGAGGCCTGTTTTGCACTAATCTCATCTACTGAGCCCAGTTCACCATTAAGATATTGCTCTATCATTTTTGCACTTGGTGAGCCATATTGTGGAAAACTTATTTCTTGTACGGAGTGCCCATCTTCTTTAAGGCGCTCTGCCAATAGTGTTGTTTGTAGTGTTTTTCCAGAACCATCGGTTCCTTCAATTTGAATAAATAATGACGACATACTTATTTTCTTTTGTACGTAATAATAGAAAAATTATTTCCCTGGTTGCACGAAACGCGCACCCATTGTGACATATCAATATGTGGAAAGAACGTGTCACAACCATCCACATGTATATCTATTTCTGTGATATATAAGACATCTGTCATGTGGGCGGTTTCTGCATATATTTGTGCACCGCCAATAATAAAACGTGTGGTTTCTGGGTAAAGATTTGGGATATCCATCATATCGTGGATAATATCCACACCTTCTGGTACAGTATAATCTTTTTGTGTGGTAATAACAATGTTTTTTCTGTTGGGAAGAGGTTTATATTTTTTTGGGAGTGATTCCCACGTTTTTCTTCCCATAATTACGGTGTGACCTGTGGTCATTTTTTTAAAAAAAGCCAAATCTTCTGGAATGTTCCACGGGATGGTACCATCTTTTCCAATACAATTATTTTTGCTTTTTGCGACTATAATGGCAATCATATAGGTATATTATGTTTCACCTGTGCTTCCAAACCCACCACGACTCTTGGGGTGCATAGAAGAGACTTCGGTAAACGTAATTGATGGAATAGGTATAATACTTGCTTGTGCAATACGCTCTCCTTTTGCCACTGTGGTTTGTGTGTCAGAAAAATTGTATACGGCAATTAACACTTCATCTTCTTCGCCGCAATAATCACTATCCACCACACCAACACCATTTGATAGTATAAGATGTTTTTTTTGAGCAAGAGAAGATCTAGAAAATATATATAACACATGTCCTGGGGGTGTGGCTATAATAATGTTTGATGGGATTCGCGCAAGACTACGTGGTTGTATGGTTATGTCAATTCTACTGTATAAATCAAAACACGCAGACCCTGGTGTTTGGTATTCTGGGAGCGGGAGTGTGGTGTCTATTCTTTTTATTGCAACGCGCATAGTGTGTATATTAGGCAATTCCTAGCACTTGGTTTATTCGCTCTTCTACTTCATCTATTTCACCTACACCATTAACTGTGTGGGTCAGGCCAAGTGTGGTGTATTGTTCTATAACTGGTACCGTTTTTTCACGTGACCAAGCGAGTCGGCGTTCTATACTTTCTGGTGTGTCATCGGTACGATTTTCTATTTCTGCTCGCTTGAGTATGCGTTTTAGAGATTCTTCTTTTGGTACATCAATAATGAGCACAGCGGTTGGTTCCAAAAATGTTTTTGCACTTTCATACTGCTCCATAAATCTAGGAAATCCATCCAAAATAAATCCACGAGCAACGTCATCCTGGGTGAGTCGTTTTTTCAGGACAGAGGAGGTTATTTCATCGGGAACCAAATTTCCTTTGTCAATAAAAGATGCAATCTGTTTTCCAAGGGTGGATCCTGATGCAACTTCTTCACGTAATAAGTTTCCGGTAGACAGCGCTGGTATATGTAGTTTTTGTGCGAGCCGTGTTGCTTGCGTACCTTTTCCGCTTCCCTGTGGACCAAGAATAAGAATTTTGTGCATAAAATGTTTCAGAATTTATTAGGATATATTGACGTATAGTAGATATGGTTATATGTGCCAAAATACATCGTTTTTTTCTATTGTTTCTCCTTTTTGTATAGCTGTCTTAATACGTTCTTTTACTCGTGTTCTGCTTTCTCTGGTAAAAATAGTGTGAGCGTCTTTGAGGAGGAATACGGTTGAAATATTGTGGTGTATTATGGTGTTCCAGCAGTTTTCACAGCACCACCAGTGGCCAAAAAGATACAAATCGGCATGTGCAGGATTATTATTTTGCCCTAGACAGTCATCTATTGCTGTGGTCTCTGCGTGGCCTGTTTGTTTACAAATATTTTTACATAACTCATACCCTTCACCTGTACCACACCCTTGCTCATATCTTGGACAAAGTGGTTGCCACTGTCCTTTGTTTGCTCCTCTGCCAAGTATGGTACCATCTTTTACAATAACGGCGCCAGTTTGCCACCACGAGCACCCAGACTGTTGCTGTGCCGCATGACGAGCCGCTTGCATCATTGGGTGGGTGAGAGAAACAAAAGAAAATGTTCTATTGTGTGGAAGGTATGGGTATTGTGGCACTGAGCTAGGCATCGGTTTTTGGTGTATTAATAGGAAAAGATTTTTTTAAATTCGCTAAATCACCAGTTTGAATAAATCCCACCTCTTCTTTTGAGTCTGGTTTTGTGCCAAGGCTATAAGGTGTTGATGTGTGATATTTAGCTTCTTGCATCCCATGTTTTCCCGCTTCTTTTTGTGGAATGTCCTCTTTGAGTTCATAAAAAACAATTTGACACATGCGTTCTCCGGGATAAATTTTTAAAGAGTGCACACTATTATTTCGAATCGGAATAATAAGGTTGCCAGAATAGTATGGATCAATCACACCACTTTCTATAGACAGTGCTCGTCTTGAACTCGAGCTGCGTGGATGAAGAATGCCCGCAATATTACCAGAATTAAGATGTATTTTTTCGAGTGTAGAGGCAACAACAGATTCGCCGGGTAATATTTCAAAATACTGTTTTGGTTGTAATTTAATGAGCTTAAAATTTTCTTCTAAGCTGGTGTGGTTTACATAGTCTGCCACTACTGACTCTCTTCCGTTTTCTGTGAGTTTCCATGTGTGTGGAATATAGAAACTCCACCCAACACGAATATCTATTGCAGCCGGCTGGAGCTGAAACGCATCTATTGGTGGGTCAAAGCTGAGTGTTTTGTTGTTGAGCGCTTCAATAAGGTTGTTTTTGGTAAGAATTGCCATAGGGTTATAATACTATTTTCATGTTTTTTATATTAGTAAGAGGGGAGTACTGCTTTTTTAATTGGAGAAAGATTTCTTTTGTGAGCAGTTCATCTCCTTGTTCGGCTCTGTCATAATAATCGGGTTGTGCGTGGAAGTGTACAGGAGGGTGGTCATTTTCTCTTTCTACGAGTTCCCAGGCTTGGGTAAAATGAGTATCATAAATATGCGCATTACTAATAGAATGGGTAAGGGTTCCTGGTTGGACCCCAAGTTTTCCGGCAAGAATTGCTTGCAAGAGCGCAAAACCAGCAACGTCATGTGGGCAGCCAAGCATCATGTCGTTTGACCTCACAATGCTGTGGATATGAAGCTTGTTACCAATAATATTGGCGGTCCACGTGTATGGGCATGGGACATTCTTTTTTGCTTCTGGGTTTCCTAGTCCATCTTCGCGCGGGTCCCAAGTTATAACAACGCCATGGCGAGAGCCAGGCTTATCTTGCAGGTGTTGAATAAGTAGCCCAAGCTGATCTCTACCAAAAGCGTGGCGCCATCTGTGGCCATATGCCGCAGGAATTGTACCATCTTCTTCGGTAAAGTCTTCCCATATTTTGGTAAACTTTCCTACATAATCAGCAGGTTTATTGGTTCCCATAATAAACCAAATTTGCTCGGCAATAAAGATTTTGAGTGGTATTTTTCTTAGTGTTAGGAGGGGGAACCCTTCATCCAAATGAAATGTTATGCCCGGTAAAATTCTACACACATGACCAGTTCTTTCATTTTTTTCATCATATCCCTTGTTCATTATGTCGAGAATTGCTTGCTTGTATTGTTGGTCAAACTGCGTCATAGTATTCCGAGTTAAATGTAACAGTTTGTATTGTAGCAGAAGTGTGTTTGGTGTGCAAACAAGAGGAGGAGAGGGTGTTTTTGTGAGTTACTTCTTACATGTGGTTAAAAATAACAATACTTTACATTGAAACCTTCTTATCCACTTTTTGGCATCAAAAAGTTGCGCAAAAGAAAAAGGACACTTGCGTGTCCGTGTTGAAAGAACCAAACGTCCTCATAAAACGTCGGAAAATTAAATTTTTTTGATGCCCGGGATCCAGCTCCAGCGGTGCCAATCTCTAAGATAAAACCTCACTGCCAGCCAATCGCCATACACCTTAAGTATTAAGGCTGATATGACTGCGGTAGGTGTGGCGAGTGCAGCCTCATTGCCATTGAATAAGGCCCATCCAATACCTAGGTAGATTGGCATTTGGAGGATTAGTGAGTATTTTGAAATACTCCTCCCGAGGAAGAATCCCCGTACCACCCTCCTAATCTCCCTTAGTTTGAGGGTCATGTCCACCCAGGGGGTGTTTAGTTGTGCCACCAGGTAGGTGGCTCTCTTCTCATTCGTCTTTCTGGGGTTGTTGAATTTTCCAAAGAGGAGTGTGAGGGTGGTGGAAGTTAGTAAGAACAACCCTAGCACCCAAATTGGGGGGTCGAGGAGTGTCCAGACCCAGCAAATGACCAGGAAAATATTAGAGAAACTTAAGATTTCTCTTCTTCTCTTGGTTTTGCTTGGTTTGGTCTCAATCTTGATAAAACCAACATCAAGGTTGTTAAGGCTCCCCTCGAATTTGGAGTAAAAAGTGGTATCTACTCCGCCTTCCTCGATTAGTTTTTGGTGGAACGGAGGCTCTTCGTGGTTCATGAAAGCCCTTTCTTTAAATGAGCGTGAAAATTTACCTTAATACTACCATATTTTAGGCGATTTGTCAAGGAGATATTATACAAAAAAGGCTAATTTTAGCCTATTTTAGTGCTTTTCTAGTACACATAATCCTTCAAAATGAGGGGTTTTTGGGAAGAAATTGTATAGTTTGAGAAATAGTGGTTTGTAGGCCGAAGAAAGCATGCGCATGTCGCGGGCTTGGGTAGAAATGTTGCAAGAAAGGTATATGACGCGTTTTGGTTGTGTTTGTAACAGGGCTTTTATAACATCTTGATGAAGTCCGGCGCGTGGTGGATCGAGGATTACTTGGGTGTCTTTGGTAATATATTCGGTCATTTTTTCTGCTGGCGTGGCCAAAGCATGGCAGTTGTGCATAGTATTTGCTGCTATATTTTGTTGCGCAAAATCTACG
>JABJHO010000031.1 GCA_018661775.1 Candidatus Magasanikiibacteriota bacterium
ACTAATTACCCTTTATGACACAAAAAGACATTCAAAATCGTATTGCAGCACAACGCACCTTTTTTTCGCAAAACACCACCCGAGAATACCGCTTTCGCATGGATCAGCTTTCTTGCCTAGCAAAAGCCATTCGAGCCTATGAAAAACCATTAGCAAACGCACTGCATGCCGACATGAAAAAACCTGCATTTGAGGCATTTACCAGCGAAATTGCCGTACCGCTTTTAGATATTTCTTTTACAAAAAAACACCTAAAACGCTGGATGAAACCTACGCGCTACAAAAAAACAGCACTTTCTCCATTTGCAAAAGCACAAACCATTCCAGAACCGCGCGGTAACGTACTTATTATTGCGCCGTGGAATTATCCGGTACACCTGGCGTTATTACCACTTGTTTCTTCTATTGCTGCAGGAAATTGTTCTCTTATTAAACCATCCGAAATCACACCAGAAACAAGCCAAGTCCTGACTCAAATGATTGCAGAATATTTTGATCCAGGATTTATTACGTGCGTAGAAGGCGCAGTACAAGAAACACAATGGCTACTCGAAGAACAATATGATTATATATTTTTTACCGGCTCAACACATGTAGGAAAAATAGTGATGCGCGCAGCAGCAAAACACCTTACCCCGCTTACGCTTGAACTTGGTGGAAAATGTCCAGTAATTGTTGGTGCAGATGCCAACATCAACCAAGCGGCAAAAGACATTATTTGGGGCACCTGTGCAAATGCCGGCCAAACCTGTGTTGCACCAGACCACGTCTTGGTTCACCAGTCACAAAAAGACGCATTTATTGCGGCATGCAAAACACATATTCACACATTATACGGAAAAGATCCTCAAAAAAGTCCAGATTATGCGCGTATTGTATCTGATTCACATTTTGACAGACTTGTTGGGCTTTTGGAAGGCCAGGATATTGTATGTGGTGGAACACATAATAAAAAAGAGCGATATATTGCCCCAACACTTGTGTCACCAAAGGGTAAAAATCCAAAAATTATGCAAGAAGAAATTTTTGGCCCACTCTTGCCTATTATTTCATTTTCTCAAACAAAAGAAGTGGTAGCCCACATACAATCTCATCCATCTCCCCTTGCAATTTACCTGTACGCAAAAAAATCCATAACAAAAGACATGATTATTCCGCACACCAAGTCGGGTGCTGTTTCGGTAAATAGTGTGCTGTCATATACCGCACATCCTGGTTTACCATTTGGTGGTGTTGGTGACAGCGGGTTTGGTGCGTATCACGGAAAACATGGATTTGATGCGTTTACCTACACCAGAACCATATACACACAAAATAGACCGCAGCGTTCGGCATTTCGGTTTCCGCCATATTCAGCAAAAACATTGGGATTGGTAAAAAAATTATTTCGTATCTAATGCATCATGACACTTTCTATTATTATTTCGACATATAATGACATGTCGCATGGATATATTGAACGGATCTGTAAAGAAATCGCACATATTCCGGAAACAGAAATTATTGTTGTTGATGGCGGAAGTACGGACAAAACTATTGATTGCGCAAAGAAATATGGCGCAAAAGTACTCGTTATACCACATTCTACACGTGGAAAACGATTGCATATTGGCGCAGAACACAGCACAGGAAACATGCTCCTTTTTCATCACCCAAGAACTATTATTCCACGCGAAGCCATAGAATATCTCATCTTACGAACCAAAGAACTATCTTGGGGAGGGTTTACACATCAATTTGACACACCTTCTCTGCTCGCACGATACACCTCCTGGTATTCCAATGAAATTCGTACAAAAAAAAGAGGGGTAGTATATTTGGATCATGGTATTTTTGTACAAACACCGCTCTATCGAAGAAGTGGTGGATTTCCAGATTTTCCGATTTTTGAAGATACGGCTCTTTCTACGCGCTTGCGAAAATTACAATCGCCCATACTGTTGCCACAAAAAAGCGTAGTCTCAAGTATTCGGTTTAAAAAAAATGGTTGGCTATATCAAATACTACTCAACCAAATAATGAAAGTAGGATACCTGTTTGGCATTTCTCCAAAAACATTATATAAGATGTATGAGCGTGGCTTGTGGTTAAATTAATTGATATTGTTATGAAGCATATAAAAAAAATAGGTGTTGGTGTATGGCTTTCTGTTATATTCACACTATGTATTGCATTATATACAAAAGGTATTTCTTTTAGTGCTATTTCTGCATATATTGACACCATACTACGCAACGCTGGGTGGCTGGCACCACTGCTGTATATTTTGCTGTACATGCTTCGACCAATTACACTCCTTCCGGCAACCATACTTACCATTCTGGCTGGTGCTATTTTTGGTGGCATATATGGCAGCATATACACGATTATTGCTGCAACTGCGAGCGCAATTGTTACCTATGGCATAGGAAGTTATCTCGGAAAAGATGGGATAGTAAAAATGACTCGCTCTTATCCAAAATCCAAAGCATGGCTTTCCCGATTACAAGAACAAGGGTTTATGGCCGTGCTGCTATTACGATTATCCTATGCACCTTTTGATATCGTCGGGTATGTTGCTGGCGCTGCAAACGTTCGATTAATTAATTTTATTGTAGCAACCAGTATTGGTATTATTCCAGGAACCATTTCTTTTGTTTTGCTTGGTAGTAGTACAAAAAATACCACACACCTTATACTTGCTGTAGCACTCTTCTTCATTGGTATGTACGTATCTCAAAAAATTAGGAAAAACAATAATACTATCACAAATTTGAGTAGCTCGACATAAGTATGTTATACTCTTAAAAATATATATCTTAATCCATAGTCCTATGCACATGCTTATCTCAGGATCAATCTGTTACGACCATATTATGGATTTCCCAGATAGTTTTGGCAATCACATTCTTCCAGATCAGATACACATTCTCAGTGTATCTTTTGTTGTCGACACGCTCAAGAAAAATTTTGGAGGCACTGCAGGAAACATTGCCTACACAATGAACCTGCTTGGCGCAAACCCCTTACCCATAGGAACAATAGGAAATGATGCCAAAGCGTATGTTGACCACCTAAAATCACACAATATACCAACAACATATATTAAAGCAATAAAAAATACGTCAACCGCCACGGCACACATCACCACAGACAAAGATGATAATCAAATAACAGCATTTTTTGTTGGTGCACTTGCCCACGCAGAAGAAGCATTGTTTGAAGAGGTGACCGAACCTCTTTCTCTTGCAATTCTCTCCCCAAATAAAAAAGAAGCCACAATCCAGTATGCCATTGCATGCAAACAAAATAATGTCCCATTTGTGTTTGACCCGGGCCAACAAATAACCACATTTACCAAAGAAGAAATACTACCTCTTGTGCAAGAAGCCGAATACATTATAGCCAATGACTACGAAATGAAGCTCATAGAAAACAAAACCTCAATGACAGCAGAACAGATGCTCAAGCACTGCAAAGCAATCATTATTACCCTTGGGTCCAAGGGTTCAACCATCATGTCAAGAGAGGGTAATTTCAGTATTCAACCATGTCCAGCCACGTCAATAGAAGACCCTACCGGCGCAGGAGACGCCTATCGAGCTGGATTTTTTACCGCACTCACACAAGGGTTAGATTACCAAACATGCGGACAAATTGGTTCTGTTGCCGCAACGTACGCAATAGAGCACCATGGAACACAAAAACACACCTACACAAAAGAAGAATTCGCACAAAGATATAAAGATGGTTTTGGGGATTCTTGTCCACTAGAGTAAGTACTAGTTGAGGTACACTAAAAAACATAGTATACTCTATAATATTACTATAAAGATTTTTTTATGCTTATACCCATAGCCCTGCTTCTTATTGGTCTTGTTATTCTTATTGTTGGTGCAGACATTATGGTTCGTGGCTCTGCATCAATGGCAAAAAGGTGGGGTCTTTCTGGTATTGTCATTGGTCTTACTGTTGTTGCCTTTGGTA
>JABJHO010000007.1 GCA_018661775.1 Candidatus Magasanikiibacteriota bacterium
ATCCACAAAAACACTTATAAGTATTTGTGGTGGTATAGTGCTGGCTGGATTAGTGATAATTGGCGTATACCAACTTGTGCAAAAAAATGGATCTGATAATACAAATGAGCAAACAGAACATGTGGTTATGCCCAAAACAGAAGTGAGACCAGTGTCAGATGATTTAGATAATGACGGTGTGCTTGACGTAAAAGAAAAAGAACTTGGTTTGAGTAATAGAAACTACGATACCGACGGTGATGGACTTACAGACAAACAAGAATTAGACACATATAATACTGACCCAACAAATACTGATTCTGACGGAGATGGGTACGCTGATGGGTATGAGGTAATGAACGGGTTTAATCCAGCAGGAGACGGAAAATTACCAGAAGATACAAAATAATATACTTTTAATTTTTTCGCTATGTTTGATGATCAACAAAAACCACAACAGCCTGCTACCGGCGTACCACCAAATCTTCCAATGGACGAACCGGAAGATATCTTTAATGATACCGATGCTTCTGCGCCAGCGGTACCAGACGTACCAAAACTTGGCGAAATTGACAATAGTGGTGTGCCGGCGGCGCCACCAAATCCACCATCAGCACCTCCGGTCGCACCTCCAGTCATGCCACCAATTGCTCCACCAGTAATAGCCCCTTCTGCTGTGCAACCACCAGACCAGCCTTTGGCTACAGCACTTGATGCTGGGGTATTGAAACCGGTTGGAGAAGCTGCGCCTTCTGCGGCGCCACAAATTCCTCGTGCACCAGCAGCCTCACTAGTCTCAGAAGAGCCACTTGACGATCCTTTTGCAGAAACGGATCCGGTTGCTACTCCTCCTGCTACTCCTCCTGCTACTCCTACACCTCCGGCCACGCCAGCACCTGCACAGGACGTGCCACAAGCTTCGGCCACACCTACTGCTGCTGGTGGAACCATGTTTGGGGATACCGGAGGTCAACCAGAAGTAGAGACTGCCCCACAAGAAATAAACCAAGATGGCACATATACCATAAAAGGCCCGGTACTCAGTCGAGGAATCATGACTATTATTATTGTTATTATTGTTGTTCTTGGTATTGGAGGAGGGTTTTGGTGGGTATACAATACATTCATTGTTAATAATGAAAATTTAGAAGAACCATATGTGCAGGAATCAGCAGAAGAGGTGCCAGCACAAGATAGTGGTCTTCCAGATGGCGTGTTTTTTGAAGACGAAGGAGAAGAAGAAAAAGATTTGGATGGGGGAGATGAAACACAAGAAGAGGATCAAAAAGAGAGTGTGCTAGATGCATCTCCCACAGAGCAAGAAGTAGACAATACACTATTATTTGGTCAGGCGGTAGACACAGATGGTGATGGTCTTGATGACGAAAGAGAAGTGCGTTTGGGGCTTGATCCACAAAATTGGGATACAGATTACGATGCATTAAGTGATGGAGATGAGGTGATAATATGGAAAACTGACCCGCTCAATAAAGATACGGATGGTGATTCATATCCTGATGGGCTTGAGGTTCAGACAGGCCACAGCCCTAATGGTCCTGGAAAATTATTTGATAAAGAAGAAGAGAATACCACATCTTCAGAAGACCAAGGTGAGGTACCAGTTCTCGAGTCTGACGCGTCACCTGATTCTACGGCTCCAGAAGAATTACCACCAGCATCAGATGGCACAGAAGTAGAAGAGGTTCCAGAGGAACCCCCTGTTGAGCAGGCTCCGGCAGTAGAAGAAGAACCACTCAATTTACCTTTGGAGGCAGCTGTATCAATTAGTGCTATGAAGTTTACTTCACAAACCGTAGTTGTAGGTGTTGGCGGTACTGTCACGTGGACGCACGATGACACACCACCACATGACGTGACGTCTGATGGTAATTTTGCAAGTAGTATTTTAAATGCAGGTGATACGTTTTCACAAACATTTACAGAACCGGGAACCTATAATTATTACTGCAGTGTCCATCCTGGCATGAGAGGCACTGTTATTGTACAATAACATACAGTTGTATAGTATTATGTTTGGTAAAAGCAAAAAAAAAGAAACCCAAAAAGAAGAGGTGGTGGGCGGTGACAAGAAGACCGTTCAACATGTCCATGTAATGCCGGATATTTTTTATGGCGGCAAAGACCCAGAATATTACCACCAAAAAGACGGTGGTTCTTTGGGTGCTACATCATTAATTACAGAAGAGCAACCTACAAAAGAGCCAAAAAAGATACCAGAGGTGCCAAAAGTTGAAGAAGAGGAAAACATAGAAGAAGAGGTTCAAAAAGAACAAGAAAAAACGCCTGAACCGTCTGGTGATGTTGAGATTATTCGTCCAAAAGGTCTTGGGCGCAATGCCCAGATTCTCATTATTGTGTTGTGTGCATGTGCTGTACTTGGGGGCGTGCTTTGGTTTATTCTTGCCGCGCCTAAGGGTACGAACCAGGAAGATGAGAAACCTAAAGAAGCACCTGTGTTTGTGGATGATGAGTTTGGTGATGAGCCGGTAGGTCTCGAGCCAGTGTTTGATACCGACGATTTGGTTGCTACAACCACAACTTCAACAGTACCAGCGGAGCCAATCGAAGAGCCAGAGGAGTCAAAAACAACGCTAGATTTTCCACGAATGATTTTTAGTAAAGCCTCAGATATTGATGCAGATAAATTAACGGATATTGAAGAGGAATTATTTGGTACAGATAGTGGCACATGGGATACGGATGGTGATGGGTATTATGATGGGTTAGAGGTAGAAAATTTATACAATCCAGATGGCTTGGCGCCAAAAAGATTGATTGAGTCTGGATATGTTCGTGAGCATGTGAGCGAAAAGTGGGGATATCGCTTGTATTATCCTACAGTGTGGCAAATTGACACAGTAGATAATACGAGTGGTCAGGTGCTGGTAAGCACTATTACTGGTGATTTTATTGATGTGCAAGTGTTTGAAACAGCTGGTGATTCTTTTGCCACATGGTTTGCCGAACATGCAGAAAAACAAATATTTTCTAGTCTAGAAAAAAAGACAAATCGTTTTGACATAGAAGGGTATTTGCGTCGAGATGGTTTGGTGGCTTATATTCCAACAAAAGATAGGGTCTATGTGATGATATATCACCCAGGAGCCGAGAATATCGTGTATTATCCATATGTTATGAACATGATGTTTCAAAGTTTTAGAGTTACAGCAGGGTCGGTAGAAATACCCGAGCAAACTATTCTACCTGAACCACCAATTCCTTTTACCGATGTTACAACCACTTCTACCGCCACTACAACCGCCACTACTACCACGACAAACACCTCTACTGCCACGACAGCCACCTCTACTGCCACGACAACCGCAATCACAGACACTACAACCTCCACAATAGAAACAGAAGAGCTTCTGGTTGGTGCATCTTGTGGTGATGAGCTTGGTTTCGTGTTTAGCACTACTGATGGTAACCTATGTGTACTTGTTGGTGAGACTGTTCCTGATACAGACTGCATTGTTGCAGACAGTGGAGAGTGCGAGTCAGTTTCAACAGAAGAAGGTTCCCAGACTGAACCAGAGCCTCAAGTAGAGCCTCAAGTAGAACCTCAAGTAGAGCCAGAGCAGGTATCAATTGGTATTGCCAATTTCGCCTTTTCACCAGAAACACGTACAATTGCAGTTGGGGATAGTGTTACGTGGTCTCAGCAAGATAGTGCGCCACACACTATCGTGGCAGATGATGGGAGTTTCTCTACACAAACACTTAATACAGGAGATAGTTTTTCTTTTACGTTTAACACTTCTGGGACGTATGTCTACCATTGCGGTATTCATCCGTCTATGATTGGGACTATTGTGGTAGAATAACAGAGTAATACATACATAGATTTATATAATTATATTATATTATGACACACTGCAATCATGCTGATCATACTGGTTTTGTGAGAAGAGGTCTGTTTTTTGTACTGGTATTGTTATTAAGTAGTCTGTTTTTTTTCGGAGAGTCTGTGCATTCAATGGATCACTGTCCTGATCTTAGTTCTGGTGACGTGTTTCAGGTAGAGGGGTCAAATGGGGTGTATGCGCTTACAGAAGATATGGAATATATGAGTTTTCCGAGTGCAAAAATTTATGCAAGTTGGTTTAAACATGAGGACGGGAGTACTGACTGGTCTTCGGTAAACACGATTAGCGCGTCATGTGCAAGCGCCTATGAACAACGAAGAAGCGGACCAAGCTATGTGGGGTATATACCTGGGTCACTTATCAAAGACACACAAAACTTTAGCGGAAAGGTGTACGCTGTTGGGAGTGATCATGAGATTACACACGTGCCTGATGCTGCAACTGCAAAACAGTGGTTTGGAGATAATTGGGAGAGTAAAATACAAGGAGTGACAAACTCACAATCACTTGATTATACACTTGTAGATAATGGGTTTCCTGTAGAAGGAATGTTTGGCGTGGATAATGGAAATTACCTTATGTGGGGAGATAATTATTGGTTTGGTATAGAACGGCCAGGTGCACAAATAGAAAGCGTTGCCGTGCCGTTTGGTGGTAATTATTCAGAGATGGCAGGTCTTAAAGACACAATTTTTGGTGAAGATGTGTATAATGGTTTTTTACAAATACCAGAAGCAGACATAACCAAATGTACGGGTCTCAAAGACGCTTTAGGTGGCATGTGTAGTAGTGGTGCTGTAAAAAGTTTTGACCGGAAACTATCCAATTGCACACCTTCAGAAGGCGCTAGTATTGTGGGCTTTTTTGAGGCATTGTCTGGATTGTATAGGGAGTATATTATACATGGTATTGATAACGGCGCTTGTTTGGTTGACTACACAGTAGGTGTGCTTGAGGGTTCTAAAGCTGATGCAGGTTTTAATGGGTTACAAATGAATTGTAGGCACATTAAATATAAAGAAGGTGTTAATGCTATTTCTACGGAAAGGTGTTCTGGTGATTACCTGGACATATTAGATGGATTGTTTGGTGATTCATCTTCAACAGAAGACGGGTCCCAGACTGAACCGGACCCACAAGCAGAACCAACACCAGAACCAGAACAGGTATCAATTAGTATTGCAAGCTTTGCTTTCTCACCAGGTACACAGACTATTTCGGTAGGGGATACTGTTACATGGACAAACACTGATCGCGCAGGTCATTCTGTTATTGCCGATTCTGGAGCATTCTCTAGTTCAATATTAAGTACCGGGGAATCATTCTCGTTTACCTTTGATACATCTGGTACGTATACATATTTTTGCGGCCCGCACCCCTCAATGAAGGGTACGGTTGTGGTGGAGTAGGGAATATATTCTTTTGCCTATGATGGAATGCAATGTCTACAAAACAGTCAAAACAATTAGTCTTTCGCAAAAAACAGTTGAGTTGGTTGTGTTTTCTGTGCTTACCTACTGCAAAAAACAAGGTGTGGTAAGTGTGCATTTTATTGGAGATCAAAAAATGCAGAGACTAAACTCTATGTACAGAGGAAAAGACAACACAACAGATGTGCTGTCTTTTTCTATGCAAGAAGGTGAAAAATTTCCAGGAGAACAAGATGACTTGGGTGATATATTTATTTCAGTCCCACAGATACATAAACAGGCCAAAGCTTATGCTGTGACCTATAGAAGTGAAATAATTAGAATGATGATTCATGGTACACTACACCTCCTTGGCTATGATCATATTAAAAAGAAGGAGGCAGAGGAGATGTTTCGTATACAAGAAGAATTACATAGAAGATTTATATGATAACAAAAAGAATGCGTCAAAGTTCGGCACATGCCATAAGAGGGGTTCGGTATGTTTTTGCTCATGAGAAGAATTTTAGTATACAAATGTTCTTTGCAATTATTACTATCTTACTCGGTAGTTTCTTTGGGTTGGCAGCTCATGAGTGGTTGGTTATTATTCTTACCATTGGTATTGTACTTGTCCTAGAGCTTGTAAATTCCGCGTTAGAGCTTTTAATTGATGTTGTGGTGCCACGGCTCCAAGAAAAGGCTGGTGCCGTAAAAGACATTATGGCTGGTGCCGTGCTTTGTTCTGCTATAATGGCTTCTGTGGTTGGGGTATGTATTTTTTTTCCATATATAGTTGAGCTGTTTGCGTAATAATGATACAATACATGGTGTAGGCATGTGTTTGCGTATTTTTTCATATTTTTTCCTTATAAGGATATAGGTTTATGGTCTCCAAAAGACAACAACTTTCACTCATAACTGGTATCGACATAGGGTCTACCGGTATTCGTGTTGCTGTTGGGCAATACAACCAAGAGGATTCGGTTGAGGCGTCTATTAAGATTATTGCTACAGGAGAGGTAAGTTCAGAAGGAATAGTCAAAGGCAGTATCACAAGCATAGAAGATGCTGTTTCTGCTATTTCTTGTGCACTCGAAGAGGTGGATAGGTTGGTAGGAGTTCCAATAGAAAATGCATGGGTAGGTATTTCTGGAACACAAATATTGTCCAAAGATAATAGAGGAGTCATAGCAGTGGCAAAAAGTGACGGTGAAATAGGGTATGAGGATGTATCGCGAGTATTAGAATCGACACAAAATATCGCATCACCATTAAATTATGAGGTGCTCCATGTATTACCAAGAGCATTCACGGTTGACGGACAAACAGGTATACGAGATCCTATCGGTATGACAGGGCTTCGCTTAGAGGTTGATGCACAAATGATTTATGGTGCAACACCACACATGAAGAATATTACAAAAGCTATTTACAGAACGGGTATAGAAATAGATGACCTCGTTCTTGGTATTGTAGCAACAGCAGATGCGGTGCTGACACAAAAACAAAAAGATATTGGGGTTGTAATTGTAGATATTGGCGGCTCAACCACAACTATTGCCGCATACGAAGACGGAACACTTATTCATACTGCAGTGATTCCAATTGGATCAAATCATATTACCAATGACATTGCTCTTGGGTTGCAGACGTCTATAGACATTGCCGAAAGAGTAAAGTTGGCTCACGGTTCTTGTGCCCAAAGAAGATATACAGTAAAAGATGGGATTAACTTAATTGATTTTGGCGGAGAAGACCAGGCGGTAAGAAAAAAGTTTTTAGCAGAAATTATTTCTGCAAGAGTCGTTGAGTTATTAGAAAAAATAGACCAAGAACTTGCTGCGGTGCAACGTCAGGCTTTGCTACCTGCTGGTATTATTTTTACTGGTGGAGGTGCAAAATTAGACGGTATTGTGGAGATAACAAAAAAAGTATTACAAATGAATGCAGGGTATGGGTATATTCGAGGTATTCAAAGTGCAACAGATAAAATTAATGACTTGGCGTTTACTGGTGCCATTGCATTGGTTCGGTGGGGTGCAGTGATGCAGCAAGCACAACAAAAAAAGTTTTCATTTTTTATTCCAGGATCAAAAAAAGCACTAACACAAATGAGAAATGTATTTAAATTTTTAATCCCCTAGCTTCCTGCTGTTTTGTATTTTTTTTTGCTTGACAATTAGAATGTTTGTTTGTACACTATAAGTAATAAATTCTGCCAGATTTAGCTTAATATGAGTACAGAATTTACTCAAACCTACACATGAGGAGCTGTAGATGTACACAAAAAGTATAACGGAAGATTGTGTTACACTATTGATCCTATTTTGTATCAAGAATTTATACGAAATATGACTTATACAATAATATGCCCCAAGTAAAACCAGAAATAGAGACATTTGCTAAAATTAAAGTGATAGGCGTGGGTGGTGGCGGAGGTTCGGCAGTGCACAGAATGGTAAGTGCCGGGATACGCGGTGTTGATTTTTGTGTTATGAACACGGACGTGCAGGCACTGCATCATAATAATGCAGAGCAAAAACTTCATATCGGAAAAACAATCACAAGAGGTTTGGGGGCTGGTATGGATCCTGAAATGGGAAAAAAGAGTGCAGAGGAGGCACAAAATGAGATACGAGAAATCCTACAAGGAACAGATATGGTATTTATTACCTGTGGCTTGGGTGGTGGAACTGGCTCTGGGGCAGCGCCTATTATAGCCGAAATAGCCAAAGAAATGGGAGCACTGACGGTTGCGGTAGTAACAAAGCCATTTACGTTTGAGGGGCCACAGCGTTCAAAGATTGCCGGTGGAGCGTATGATGCACTATCCGAACATGTGGATACTATTATTACTATTCCAAATGACCGGGTATTGCAAATTATAGACAAAAAAACACCCATGCTTGATGCCTTTAAGATACTCGACGATGTATTACGTCAGGGTGTGCAAGGAATATCAGAGCTTATTACTGTTCCTGGATTGATTAATGTGGATTTTGCTGATGTAAAAACAATCATGAAGGAGCAAGGTTCAGCGTTAATGGGCATTGGAATAGCTTCTGGAGAAAACAGAGCAGTAGATGCAGCTAAAGCGGCAATTTCTAGCCCTCTTTTAGATCTTTCTATAGAAGGTGCACGAGGTATTCTCTTTACTATTACGGGGGGCACAAGTTTGAGCATGCAAGAAGTTTCGGAAGCCGCTGATATTATTACCGGGTCAGCTGACGACAATGTTCGTGTAATATTTGGTTCGGTTATTGACGAATCTATGGGTGATGACTTACGAGTGACGGTGGTAGCAACAGGGTTTGATGAAAATGACGAACTTCCTTTACTTATCAAGACTGCCAAAGATGCTGTTGAAGATGAGTATGAAGAAGAGGAAGAAGAGGCTCCTGTGTTTAGAAAAAAACCAGCAGTATACACAAAACCAAAATTTTCTCGTTCTTCAGTGGAACAAAAACAACAAAACACATTCACAAGAGATGAGGCAGAAGAAGACCGGGAGGACCATGGGTTTGTGAGTAAGCCAATAACCCACACGCCGGCTGAATATAGAGATAGCACCAGGAAGCCAAGCGCAGTCGCCATGGGACTTGATGATGAAGATGAAGAAGATGAAGAAGATTTAGAAATCCCGGCGTTTATAAGAAAAAAAATGGGCCTCTAGAAAAACACACCCAATCAGGTGTGTTTTTTTTGTACATGTGCTATACTACGTACATAATATTACACTGTATGCATTGTCCGGTTTGTGCCTCAAAAGAAACAAAGGTTACTGATTCTCGAGTGACCACAGAAGGTCTATCTATAAAGCGACGGCGCGAGTGTGTGTCGTGTAAGTATAGGTTTTCTACTATAGAAGAAATGGAATTACTTGGTATAGTGGTTGTTAAGGCTGATGGAAGAAGGGAGTCATATGACAAAGAAAAACTCAAAAAAGGTATTTTACGCTCACTAGCAAAAAGAGGTATTACACAAGAGCGGTTTAATAAGCTTATTCATAGAATAGAGCGAGATATACAGAAAAAAAAGACGAGAGAAATACGAGCAAAAGACATAGGTGCTATAGTTATGAAGTGTTTAAAAACATTTGATAAAATATCATACATACGGTTTGCCTCTATCTATCGTTCATTTGAAGATGTGGACATGCTTAAAAAAGAGATTTCTGTGCTAGAAAAGAATAAGAAAAAGAAACATAAATAATATATATGGAAAAACAACTTGCCAAGAAAAAAAAAGCAGTACAAGCAAGTGATCCACATAAAGAAATAATGGCGCAACTCAATGCGCTTAAAAATAGCACACAAGAACAAAAAAAATACCTTACCCAAGTAGCAAAAGAAGTGCATAAGATTAATCGACGTACACACATGTTTGTTATTATGGGATATGTAAAGGTTGGGTTGGTACTTCTCCCGATTGTATTGGGTATGGTATACCTACCAGCATTTGTCCAAAAAGTATACAAGACATATAACCCAATATTTCAAGGGATTAGCGGTCTGTCTAATATAGAGCAAACAAGTCCTGGTTTTTCCCGCGCAGATCTTGAACGTATTATTAAAACACTCCCAAGGTAGTGGGGTGTATGAAAAAAAATATGAAAAAAAGAACAAAAATTGTTTGCACGCTTGGGCCAGCAACAGAAACTGAAGAGACTATATCGGCGCTTGTTGATGCCGGAATGAACGTGGCGCGGTTAAATTTTTCTCATGGGAGTTACGAAAACCATGCAATGATTATTGAGCGGATTCGTACTGTTGCAAAACAAAAAGGGGTGACGGTCTCTATTTTACAAGATTTGCAAGGGCCAAAAATTCGTGTAGGTGTGCTACCAGAAGAAGGTATTGTTCTTGAGGATGGGGTAGACGTGGTTTTTGATACATCTTTGGACACATTCACTGATGGCTGTATACCAATAGACTATCACGAACTGCACAAGTTTATAAAAGAAGGGGAGCGGATTTTGCTCAATGATGGAAGAAGCGAGGTGCTTGTCAAAGAGGTTAACGACACAAAAATTCATGGGACAGTGGTGGTTGGTGGAAAAATTTCTTCACACAAGGGAATGAATGTGCCTGATTCTACACTAGACATGCGTGTCATGACTGAAAAAGACAAGAAAGATGCGCGTTTTGGTGTGGAACATAATGTTGATTTTATTGCGCTCTCTTTTGTAATGAAGCCAGAAGATATAGTAGATTTGCGCTATACGATTAAAGATTTTGAGAAGGAGTTGGGTCTTGTACCAGAACAACCAATACGTATTATAGCAAAAATAGAAAGACGTGAGGCGGTAGATAGGATTGAGCAGATTATGGAGACAGTAGATGGAATAATGGTGGCAAGAGGAGATTTGGGCATAGAAATTCCTGCCCAAGAAGTGCCGCTTGTGCAAAAACGACTGATAGATACCGCACTATCTTATGCAAAACCTGTGATAGTGGCTACACAAATGCTTGACTCAATGCAAGAAAACCCAAGACCAACACGTGCTGAGGTGTCTGATGTGGCAAATGCTGTTATTGACCATACTGACGCAGTGATGTTATCAAATGAAACCGCAGTAGGAAAGTTTCCGGTTGAGACGGTGCAAACCATGTCAGATATTATTATAGAGACCGAAAAATCCTCATATGATGATCTTCCATTCAAGAGAATGCACACAGGAAAACATGAGTCGGTGGACCACGTAGTAAGTCAACTTGCCAGAGACTTGGCAGAATCTGTTGACGTAAAAATTATATTAGCAGCTTCTATGTCTGGTGATACCGCAAGATTAATAAGTAGAAATAGACCTGAACTACCAATGCTTGTGGCGACTGATTGTGAGCGAGCAAAACAACAAATGAATCTCTCTTGGGGGGTCATACCCTTTATGCTTCCACCTTGCAGAAGTATTGAGGAATTGGTCGATCGATCTGTTATTGTATTGAAAGAGCAAGGGTATGTGGTTTCTGGAGATAAAATGGTTGTGATAGCCGGAGAACCTATAGGGTATTCTGGGAATGTTAATCTTTTAGAGGTAAGAGATATTGCGTAGTGTGCTATAAAAAGGAGTATGAGTAAGTTACCGTTTACAAAAAAACAAAAGAAAGAACCATCTGTTCTTTGGTTTTCTGATATATCAAAAAAAGATGGACATGTGGTTGGCGGAAAAAATGCTTCTCTTGGAGAAATGTATACTGTGTTACAAAAAAAAGGTGTTGCCATACCAAACGGGTTTGCTGTTCCTGCGTATATATATACACAGATGCTTAAAAAAGGAGGTGTTGATGGGTATATAAAGCAGTTACTCAAGCACTTAGACACACAAAATATTCGACAGCTTCAAAAAGTAGGAAAAAAAATCCGACAACGTATTCTTTCGCAGGATTTACCAGAAAAAATTAATAGTGCGATTGTAGACGCATACGAAACATTAAAAAATAATTCTACAGACCCACGCGCATTTTCTGTGGCTGTGCGTTCTTCGGCAACCGCCGAGGATTTGCCCGAAGCCAGTTTTGCGGGGCAGCAAGAAACTTATGTGCATGTTTCAGGAAAAAAAGCCTTGCTTTTGGCAGTAAAGAAATGCATGGCATCCTTGTTCACGGATCGTGCTATCTCGTATCGCGAGGGGAGAGGGTATGACCACATGAGTGTGGCACTTTCTGTTTGTGTACAAGAGATGGTCCGTAGCGACAAGGGTGCGAGTGGGGTGTTGTTTACTATGGATACAGAGTCGGGGTTTCGAGGAGTAACACTTATAACAGCGTCTTATGGTTTGGGTGAATATATCGTAAAAGGTCGGGTAACTCCAGACCAATTTTATGTATTTAAGGCGGGGGCCCAAAAAGGAAAAAAGGCGATTATAAGTAAAACCCTTGGAAAAAAACAGGTAAAATTGGTGTATGGAAAGAAAAAAGGGGTGCAACAAGAAAAAGTAGCATTAGCCAAGACAAAGCAATTTTCCATATCTGAAGATGACATAATGACGCTTGCTCGTTGGGCAGATATTGTTGAAAAACATTATGGCGTACCTCAGGATATAGAGTGGGCAAAAGACGGAAAGACGGGGGCGTTGTATATTGTGCAAGCAAGACCAGAGACCGTCAAAACACAGCAACGCGGACATAAAATTGAGCGATATGTATTAAAAAAAGAAGGTGAGGCGATACTAAAAGGTATCGCAGTTGGGTCAAAAATAGGAGCAGGGCCTGTGGTGCATCTTGCGTCACCAAAAGATGCAAAAAAATTTATTGCAGGAGGGGTGCTTGTCACAAAAATTACAGACCCGGATTGGGAGCCTGTTATGCGGAAAGCAAGTGCGATTATTACCGAGCAAGGAGGAAAAACAAGCCATGCCGCGATTGTTTCTCGTGAGCTTGGGCTACCATGTGTGGTGGGTGCAGTTGGCGCAAGGAGTGTGTTAAAACATGTGAAAAAAGTAACCGTCAGTTGTGCCAAAGGTGGTGAGGGTGTTATTTACAAAGGAGTGGTTCCGTTTGAAATAAAAACGGTTAATATAAAAAACATTCCTAGTACAAAAACCAAGGTCATGATGAATATAGGAGACCCGGACCACGCATTTGACTTATCTTCTCTTCCGCACGATGGTATTGGTTTGGCACGTCTTGAATTTATCTTTTCAAATTTTATTCGTATTCATCCGCTTGCATTGGTACATTATGGCTCCCTAAAAGACAAGAAAGCAAAAAAACACATAAAAGAATTAACTGTAGGCTACACCAGAAAAACAGAATATGGCATACAGAAACTGGCCGAAGGTATAGGTCGGATTGCTGCTTCGGCTTATCCTCGTCCAGTGGTTGTGCGTATGAGTGATTTTAAAACAAATGAGTACGCCACACTTATAGGAGGCAAGGAGTTTGAACCAGAAGAAGAAAATCCCATGCTTGGGTGGCGCGGAGCAAGTAGATATTATGCAAAAGAATATACACAGGCATTTGGCATAGAGTGTAAAGCGTTGTTGCGCGCAAGAGAGGAGTGGGGCTTGGATAACATTATAGTAATGATTCCATTTTGTCGTACTCCAGAAGAAGGAAAGAAGGTTTTGCAGGTTATGGACCAGTTTGGTCTTAGTAAGGGGAAGAATGGTTTACAAGTGTATGTAATGTGTGAGATACCATCAAATGTCATATTGGCTGAAGAGTTTGCAGCACTGTTTGATGGGTTTTCTATAGGAACAAATGACCTTACGCAGCTCACACTTGGGGTTGATCGAGACACAAGTACGCTTGCTCATATTGGCAATGCAAATGACCCATCCGTAAAGCGGCTTATAAAAGACGTAATTGCTGTGGCAAAAAAACATAAAAAACAGATTGGAGTTTGTGGTCAGGCCCCAAGTGATTACCCAAAATTTACCGAATTCCTCATAAAAGAGGGTGTGGATAGTGTTTCACTCAACCCAGACACCCTTGTGCAGACAAAAAGGCGGATCTATGCGTATGAAAAAAAACTAGGACTACATGGTGTATCAAAACACCGTCGGTATGCTGGTCTCCTTCTTTCTACAAGTGTGTGTGCGGGGAGTATACTGGTAGGTTCTGGGTGTACACCGTTTACACATATGAAAAATACATACAATGAGGGGTATATTCCACCTCAGCAGATACGTTTAAAAGCTGAAGAAAAAACAAAAAAAGAATTCATTGCGCAGTATCAAGAAAAAAAACAAGACCAAGATAAGGTACTCCTACCAAAATGTAGTATGTCTTTGCCAAGTGGTTGGGTTTCTTCATATAGTCCATCACAAATTATCGTCATACATAGTGAGTCAGATGATTACTTTGCGCTAACAATAGAGAGAGAGGTTGTGTTTCCACGCACCACCTCAAGTACATTTGTTGGTGGGTATGAGTGGGTGCTTTCAGAAGAGGTTGTTCCAGGATCAGCAACAACCACTTATGCAAGAGCAGTACTACATGATGGACGCACGCTTATGGTTGAGAGTCGTTTAGTAACGCAACCAGAGTCTATTGAGGATATTCTATCCATGCTTTCGATTACAGAGTAGACCTATACTTTTTTGTTATAGCCAAGCTTGACAAAGAGGTTCGTATGGTGTATAGTTTCAAGAATTATATTCATCTATAATGTGTTCTTTAAAAAGAAAGGGGTATCATCATGGTACAAAAGCATCGAGGTGGGCCACATGTACGTGACATGGATCAAATGTTTTTTGAAGTATGCACTACATTTTTATGTTGGCATAAAATCAAATTTTATCTTTCTTGCTCACACAATGCCGTGCGTAGAGGAAAAAAAATGTATCTTGAGGCACAGGAATTATTCGAAGAAAGAGACCAAACACTGTTATGTAAGTTTCGCAAAAAGAAAATACAGACGTTTACGTGTCTTTACGAATACCAAAAGAAAGAGCTATTTGCACGAAAGAGACTGTATAAAAACGTACTCAATTTGTTTTTACCTCTCATGAGACGCTTTCGTACTTTTGTGAGTGTATATGAAGATTTAAATACATTGAATAAAGAGTGGTCAGGTGCTGTGCATCATTATTCTATTGCCGTAAAACATTTAAATAAGGCGCACAAAAGATTATTACATGGAGCAGCGTACGACATGCTTATACGAGGCGATGGTATAAGAGAGCATGATCTAGTGCATTTTGTAGATCATATGCGTTTTGTCAAACACAAAGAGAAAGACATACGAGAAGTGCACAATAAGATTGTAACACTACTCTATAAAATTATAGAATGTCTACCAGAAGAGCACGTTATTGATATGCGCAGTGTGTGGTCACCTTTTTTTGTATTTCTTGATACACTGTTTCCCATTGTTCTAAAAGAAGCACAACAGAGAGATGAAGGGATGGTTGAGCAGCTTCTAAGTGTTAGAGAGAGAATCGCTCAACTAGAAGTAACATGTATAACAGACACTACACCTGTGTTTTGTAGTGGTGGTATGTGCGTAGATTATTTTCCACTAGCGTACCAAGAGCATGTGCGTAAGTTGTTTCTTGAATCATACCAATGTCAGGGGTTTTCTATAAATATGGGATATCTTTTGACCGATATGTTGCCTGCTTCTGAGGAAACGTAATTGCTTAAACTGACTACATTTAGTCAGTTTTTTTGTTGCAAAAAAAGGATTTCTTTGGTACGCTATATACTATCTAATTAAGATATATTTTATGTTTAGAACACACACATGCGGTGTACTCACAAAAGAGGAGTCAGGGAAATCTGTCACATTATCTGGATGGGTGCATAAACACCGAAATTTTGGCGGGCTTGTTTTTTTGGATCTGCGCGATAGATATGGTATAACACAAATTGTGTGTAATCCAGAGAACATTACTGATTTTACCGTTGTGGAGTCATTGAAATACGAACATATTATTACCGTAGAAGGAACGGTTGAGCTGCGCACAGAAGGAACACAAAATACTACGCTTTCTACTGGTGAGGTAGAGGTTATTGCAACACATGTTTCTATATTGAGCAACACAAAGCCTTTGCCTTTTGAAATTTTTGATGCAAAAAAAGGTGAGGAAGATGAAGAGTTGCGTCTGAAGTATAGATTTCTAGAATTACGAAGAAAGAAGTTGCGAGATAACATACTGTTTCGTGCAAAAGTAGAGACACATATTCGACAGTTTATGAATTCTCGGGATTTCATAGATATTGCCACACCAATATTAACGGTAAGTTCACCAGAAGGGTCACGCGACTATTTGGTGCCAAGCAGAATCCATCCAGGCAAGTTTTATGCACTCCCTCAGGCACCGCAACAATACAAACAATTACTTATGGTTGCTGGGTTTGATAGATATTATCAAATAGCACCATGTATGCGCGATGAAGATCCGCGAGCAGATAGAGCGCCAGGAGAATTTTACCAACTAGATTGTGAGACAAGTTTTATGACCTCTGAGGAGTTTTTTACCCTCATGGAGCCATTGTGGATAGAATTAACAGAAAAGGTCGCCGGAAAAAAAGTACAACAAAACCCTCTTCCACGTATTCCTTTTAGAGAGTGTATGGAAAAGTACGGAACCGACAAGCCAGACTTGCGGTTTGGTATGGAGATTCAAGAAGTTACTTCATGGGCAAAAAAGGGTTCATTTGAGCTATTTAACACTACAGAAGTGGTCCGCGTATTGGTAGTTCCTGGGGGCGCAGATTTTTCTCGGAAAGATATTGACGGAAAATTTACCCAAGCAGCTAAACAGGGAAATGCACAGGGATTACCATGGATGAAAGTAGTGGACGGAACGTGTGAGAGTGGTATAGCAAAATTCTTTTCACATGAGCAATTACAGGAAATTATACAACAGGTTGGAGCTGAAGATGGAAGTATATTGTTTTTTGGTATAGGAAGTTGGGAAAAGAGCGCAACAGCTCTTGGAACTGTTCGAAGTCTTGCAGGTGATATATTGGAACTAAAAGACCCAAATGTTGTGGCGTGGGCATGGATTGTTGACTTTCCTATGTATGAGTGGGATGAAGAAAATGAAAAAGTTGACTTTGGTCACAATCCGTTTTCTATGCCAAAAGGTGGGCTTGAGGCGCTCAACACGAAAGATCCGCTAGACATTATTGCAGATCAGTACGACATTATTGCCAACGGTTTAGAGTTAAGTTCTGGTGCGGTCAGAAATAAAGACCCAGAAATAATGTATAAAGCTTTTGAGGTTGCTGGATACACAAAAGCTGATGTTGATGAAAAATTTGGTCATATGATTCAGGCTTTTGAATTTGGTGCCCCGCCACACTGTGGGTTTGCTCCAGGAATTGAACGGATTATTATGGTGCTCACCAATGAGGCAAGTATCCGCAATGTTGTAGCATTTCCAAAAAATCAAAAAGCAGAAGAGCCAATGATGGGAAGTCCTTCGGAAGTAACAGAAGAACAATTAAAAGAATTACATCTACAAATAAAAAAAGAAAAGGAATAAATATGTAAAAAAATAACCTGTCGTAATGACAGGTTTTTGGGTAAAAAAGAGCGGTAATTCTATCTCAGGTTTTGTGCGTATTCTACGCGACGTCCTTTAAGTAGTTGAAGAAATTTTGCCAATGCCTTTTGTCGTGCAATATTTCTTGCCTTTAGGCGTGCAAGTGCTTTTGACACCCGGTCTACATTTTTTTGCAGTTGCGCAACTTGCTTCTTTATAACAAGGATATTGTATTGCCGTGCTTCAAGTCGTTGCAGTACTTGTATAATGCGTTGTGCATAAGCATACGAATTGCTCGTTTTTGCACACGACCCACCATTGTAAGCTGCAAGCACTTTACATAATGTTGGCTGGCGTTTGTGGTATGCCTGAAGTGCATCGAGTCCTGCACGTATCAGATTACACCTTCTGTGTTTTGGGCACCAGTAGTGTGTCATCACCTGAAGTGGTCCTTTGGCACCAGCGTCTGATATTGTCTTTTCAGTAAAACCAGTTTCGCGCCATGCAACCACAAGTGGCAAAAGGGGGTTATTTGTGTACCATCCTAATGCCTGGCCACGGTGTACAAGTTTCTCAATTTTTTTGCACACGGCAAGGCGTTTTCCTGTGCTTCGCCGGAGCTTCTTGTCATACGTTTTTCCTGACTTACGCAAGGTGCCATCGTATTTTTCGGTCATGTATACCTCTACAAGGAAGGTACAGGGTGAAGAAGTGGAAATGTTTGCAGAAGATGCAAGGAGTAATACGAGTGAGAACATGCTCAACCTTTCTTTTTTTGTGGATAATAGGAGCAAATAACACTGTACCACATAGTAGCAATTTTGTCAAGTCTCTTCTATACTTTTATATCCTTTTTTCTGATTTTTAGGTTGTGTTTCACCCTTGCTATGGTATACTTTCTAGTACCTATATAGGAAGTATGGCAAAAGGCACACAAAAAAAACAATGGTGTATTGGTGGCATATATCTTGCTGTAACTGCACTCGTATATTATAAAACCATTTTTTTGGGCTTTTTTAGTGATGATTATCATTTTTTGTCTGTTATATCTAATGCGGACAATGTTTGGTACTTTTTTCTTTCAAATAATGTTGGGGAAGTGTTTGGTGGTTCGTATGGGCCGGTGCTGGATGTGTTGTGGTTTTTCCAATACCATCTTTTTGGCATGCACGCATGGATGTATCATATTGTTGTGCTTTTGGCATATGCGGCTACCGCATATATGGTGCACAAACTTGGTGAACTGTTTACAGGTAAACCAAGAGTAGGATATGTTGCGGGACTCCTCTTTTTGCTTATGCAAAATCACACGTCTGCAGTGGCGTGGATTGCTGTAATGCCACATCTTTGGGCAACCCTATTTTTTGTTATTGCACTCTATGGATATAGTATGTATAGCAAAGGAGCGAATTCTTGGTGGTATATATGTGCTTTGGTGGGTGTTTCTCTTTCACTCTTTACTAAAGAGTCGGCACTTATGTTTCTGTTGGTGTTTTTTTGTGCTGATGTGTGTTTTTCTACAAGTGGCTCACTGAAACAAAGATGTATCACCGCAACAAAGAGAATACTTCCTTTTCTTCTGGTACTCTTTTTGTATCTTATTATTCGACAAAGTATTGTAGGATATGTCATAGGATATTATGGG
>JABJHO010000006.1 GCA_018661775.1 Candidatus Magasanikiibacteriota bacterium
ATCAATACCGTCGGCACCAGACGTAGCAACCATAAGTTTATATGCCGTGTTTGCGTGGTCGAGTCTTCCTGCTGCATTAATCTGTGGTGCAAGGCGAAAGCCGATTGTTTCTTCGGTAACATCATGTTTAAGCGTGCCGTCACTTTCGGCAATCCCAGTTTCTATAAACAACTTTTTTAACCCAACCCTTCTTGTTTTGTTTAGCACCAAAAGACCAAACTTTGTAAGTGTTCGTGTTTCACCAAGAAGTGGCACCATGTCTGCCACATTAGCAATAGCCACCATATCGAGTAACCATTTTTCAAAACCCGCGTGTGTTTCACCATTTGTAAGTGTTTCATGATCTTTTTTGTGGTGTGCAAGTAGTCCTTGGGCTAACTTAAATGCTACTGCACCACCCGAAAGTGTTTTGCACGGATATGTCTCGTTTGGGAGTTTTGGATGAATCAAGGCAAGCGCTTCTGGGAGTTGGTCGGGGATGGTGTGATGGTCTGTAATAATGGTGTCTACACCAAGTGTATTGGCGTGAGCCACTTCTTTTGGGTTACTAATACCACAATCACAAGTAATAATCAGTGATGTACCTTGTTCTGCAAGGTAGTTGATTGTGTTTATGTTTAATCCATAACCATCTGTTTCTCTGTGTGGCAAATAGACACCCACGTTCGCTGCGCCAAGCGCTGTTAATGTATCGGTCAAAACTGTAGATGCGCTTACGCCATCAGCATCATAATCTCCGTGAATGGTTATTTTTTGCCCTTCTTTTATGGCAAGAAATATTCTGTCTACAGCCTTTTGCATGTCTGCAAACAAAAATGGGTCATGAATGTGTTTTTGGTATTCTGGGTACAAAAACTCGTCTACTTCCTCTTGTGTGTGTATTCCTCGGTTATACATGATTGCTGCAACCACCGGAGGAAGTGTGGGAAATGTTTCACGGAATGTTGGTGGGGCTTCTGGTAATACGTGCCATTGTTTACTCATAAGGAGGTGTTTAAGGTTTTACTGGGTTTCTAAAGTCCCAATAAGAGTCAGCCAAAAAAAGGGTAAAAATAATAAACGCTATGTCTATTGATCTTGGGTGAACCAGAGAAATGGGGGAGAGGTAATAGGTGGTGACAACTAAACCAAGGAGCACCCAGTGCACAATTGGCCGTTTGAGTGGTGTAACACGTTCTTCTGGGAGTGTTTGTGCTCTTGTGACAAGAGAATACCAAGAATAAAAGAGCATCCATGGCCAAAAAAAATACCACTGATAGATGTAGAGATCTAAATTATATTCTTGTAAAAATACTAGGAATGGCACAAGAAGGAATATGCCTGAAGCAAAAAGAAACACCACCTCCAACTGATACTTATGGTGTGGGTGAAGTGTTTTTGTTGAATCTGTCTTCAACATGTTGTGTTGTTAGAGTGTGTAAAAAAGAGGGATTAGGGTGAAAAATATCATCCCCCCGATGCCAATAATGGCTACCACCATTTTGACGACTTTTACTTTTCCTGGGTCCATCATAGAATTAACGTTTAAGTACAGCAAGGTATGCTTCTGTTGGTATGTCTACCTTTCCTTTCCCCATTGCCATCATCTTCTTTTTTCCTTTCTTTTGTTTTTCTAGAAGTTTTCGTTTTCGTGTTACGTCTCCACCGTAGAGTTTGGCAGTAACATCCTTTCGTATGGCAGAGAGGCGTTCTCCTGCAACAATTTTTCCTCCAATTGCTGCTTGAATTTTTAAGGCAAACTGTTGCCGAGGGAGCGTTTCTTTCAAAGATAAAACAATTTGTTTTCCGATTCTAAATGCTTCGTCTTTCCAGACAAGTGTCGAGAGTGCTTCTACTTTTTCTTCTGCTACTAAAATATCTAACCGCACAACATCTGTTTTTTTATATTCTTTAAACTCATAGCTCAGTGAAGCATAGCCGCTTGTAACTGTCTTAAGTTTATCATAAAAATCTGTAATAAGCGAAGCGAGAGGCATGTGGTAGTGAAGCATGGCACGTTGTCCTGATCCGGTGCTCAGGTATTCGGTTGTGGTGTATTGCCCCTTTCTTTCGGACACCAAACTCATAACATTGCCTATATAGTTTTCTGGAGTAATAATATCAACACTCATCCATGGTTCCTCGAGGCGCTCTATTCGTTGTACTTCTGGTAAATCCTGAGGACTTTTTACTGTCAGTGTTTCTTGATTTGTTTTAAATACATGGTAGGCAACACTTGGTACGGTTGCAACAATATGTAGGCCAAATTCTCTTCTGACACGTTCCTGAAAAATTTCTAAATGAAGCATACCAAGAAATCCACAACGAAAACCATATCCAAGTGCTTGTGAGTGTTCTGGTTCATAGACAAGTGCTGAGTCATTTAATTTCAACTTATCCATGGCTTCTCGGAGAGAGTTGTAATCATCACCTTCTTGTGGAAATATTCCAGCAAAGACCATTGGCTTTACTTCTTTGTATCCATTAAGAATGTTTGGTGCTGGGTTGTTTGTGTGAGTTATTGTGTCTCCAACACGAACCTCGCGTAACTCTTTGAGTCCTGTGACAATATACCCAATCTGTCCATTTTCAAACACCGGGTCCGAGATGAGTTTTGGTGTATAATGACCAATATCAAGCACCTCTGCTTGTGCCTTGGTTCCCATAAATGTTACTTTTTCTCCTTTTTTAAATGCACCATCAATCATGCGGATCGAGGCAATTACTCCACGATAATCATCATAAAATGAATCAAAGATTAATGCCCTTGGTGGTTTTGTCGTGTTGGTGGTCTCTGGTTGGGGTACTTTTTTGATAACCTCGTCAAGGAGTTCTGTTACCCCTTCACCAGTTTTTCCAGAACACATAAGAATATCTTCCTTTTTGCACCCAAGAAGATGGATAATTTCTTGACTTACTTTTTCTGGATCAGCATTGGGCAGGTCTATTTTATTAAGCACGGGAATAATGGTAAGGTCTTGATCAAGGGCAAGATACAGGTTTCCTATGGTTTGTGCCTGAACACCTTGACTTGCGTCAACCAAAAGAATTGCACCTTCTACTGCTGCAAGAGATCGAGAAACTTCATAGGTAAAGTCTACGTGGCCAGGTGTGTCTATTAAGTTCAAGGTGTGGTCTTTGTATTGCATTCGCACTGGCTGGAGCTTAATAGTTATTCCTCGCTCCTGTTCAAGCTCCATGGTGTCTAAAACCTGTGTTGTGGTGTTGCGCATGTCAACCGTATTGGTTACCTCTAAAAAACGATCCGCAAGTGTACTTTTTCCGTGGTCGATGTGTGCAATAATGCAAAAATTTCTAATGTCTGGCATAAAACTGATGTTGAGCAAATATTTTAAGGTAATTGTAGCATCTTGAGCGGATATTGACAAGATCGGCTACTTTTAGGTGATATCTGGCTGTGATTTTGTACTTTTGAGCCACCTTTTTTGTATACTCTGTTTTAGCAGGAGTAATTCTTCTGTTTTTAATACGTAACAGGTAAAGAGGTAGACCACAATACCACAACCACCAGAAAGGAGTGCGTGGGCAAATATTCCCCAGAAGGTGTCCATATGCAGTATTAATGAAAAAGGATATTTGAGTAGCTGTGTGGTAAAAGCCATAAGTGTCACCGCAATACATATTTTATATAATGAAGAGAGAATACCTTTTGTTTTGTCCCAAGCAATAATATGGCGTAAACCAAACCACAATAATGCAATTTGTATACAAGCAGCCAGAGAAAATGCGAGGGCCAACCCTTGGATACCAAACGTACGCTGTAATGTGATACTGAGTATAATATTAATAGCGGCACTTATAAGACTAATAATAAGTGGGGTGATGGTGTTGTGTTTTGCGTAAAATGCACGGATAAGGAGAGGTATAAGACATTGTGCAAAGAAAGAAATAGTAAAAAAAGCAAGTATGTCGGCAGTGAGAATTGTTGCCTGCCAATCAAATTTACCCGAACCAAGTACAACACGAACAATTTGTGCTCGTAACAAAAGAAAAATTACTGTACATGGTAATATAAGAAATAAAATTTGCTTAATTGTTTGTGTAAGATAGTTAATAAATTCTGTGGTAGATTTTTTTGCATGAAATTCTGATAGCGTAGGAAATGCGGCAAGAGCAAAAGACACACCAATAATACCAACTGGGAAAAACTGGAGGTTTTGTGCAAACGTAAACACACTAATTGATCCTGCGCCCAATTGGGAAGCAAGGATAGTGATAACAAGTAAATTTATTTGCTGAGTCGCCAGTGTTATTGTGCGCGGAATCATTAGTTTTCCAATAGCTTGCACAGACTTGTCGCGAATATCTAAAACAGTGCGGTAGGAGTACCCATGGTGATAGAGTGTGGGAAGTTGAATAAGTAGATGGAGAAGGGCCCCAAAAATAACTCCATATGCCAACCCCTGTGTGCCAAAATGAGGCACAAGAAATATAACACCAAGAATAATACCAATATTATACAATATTGGCGTAAGCGAATAGATAAAAAAACTTTTACGTGATTGGAGAACACCGCTCACAATACCACTGATTCCAAGAATAAAAGGACTCAGGAGCATGGTTCGAGAAAGTGTTACCGTTTCTTGAAGAGCACCTTCAGTAAAACCCGGGACAATATATGGGACAATGTGTGGCATCAAGAAATACAATGGAACTAGAAGGAACAACAGCGCGAGTGCCAATATATGTATAATACTATTTGTTACAAACCATGCTTTTTTTTGGTTTTTTTCCCAGACATCTAAAAAAACAGGAATGAATCCGGCAGAAAGGGCACCGAGAATAAGGAGATTGTACACAAGATCAGGAATACGAAACGCGGCATAGTAAATGTCTAATGTTTCTCCTGCACCAAAATGGTGGGCAAAAATTCGATCTCGAACAACGCCAATAATTCTACTAACAAAAGCAGCTGCCCCTAAAACAAGAGCAGCGCCAGTAATTGTTTTTGATTTGACAGTAAAGAATTTTTTCATGCAGTCATACTATGGCAGTCTTCTATTAAAGCCATTTGCGGGTTCGCATAACAATTATTACGACTCCCAGGAGGGCAGCCAATACCCCAAACATACCCCAAACCCAAAGTGGGTTGGTGGCAAACGGGAGGCCGGTAATATTCATGCCATAAATACTCGCAAGAACAGTAAAAGGAAGAAGGCCGACTGAAATAACGGTAAGCGCACTAATCACTTTGTTCGTTCTTTGTGTTATAAGAGATTCGACCGTAACATGGAGCCCTTGAATAGTATCTCGATAGGTGTCTATAATTGCCCAGACTTTATTTAAATAGTCATTAATATCATCATAATACAAACTGGTTTCTTCATTTAAAAAAGGTTTTCTAATGTGAGAAAGGTTTGCCATAAGATAGCGTTGCGGGTCTATCATTCGGCGGAGTGACAGTATGTTTCTTCGGTATATGGCCAACTCTTTTACTATTTCTGTATTTTGTTCTCCTTCAAACACATCTTGTTCAATATTGTTTAATTCTTTTCCAATTTTATTAAGAATAGGTTGCATTTGTTTAAACAAAGCCTCAAGAAGTGAATATAGTAAGTACCCAGAAGTGCCACGCATCCATTCTTTTTTGATACTCTTTTTTTTCATACACCTATAAAAGAAATTTTTTATATCTCTTGATTTTGTGTGTTGTACGGTAATAAGAAATCCTTCTCCAATAAATACATCTATTTCATGTGTGCTAATTGACTTTGTCTCGTCATTCCAGTGAGGAAATTGCACCACAAGAAAGAGATAATTTTTATATGTATCAAGTTTAGGTGTTTGGCTTTCACCCTGAATATCTTCTAAATCAAGGTGGTGAAAGTTGTACTGCTCTTTTAGGTAGGTGAGCGCTTCGTCATTGACTTGGTCAATGTTTACCCAGGTGAGCTTGTCTGTGGTGAGTTTTTTTATTGACATAGAAAGAGGGTTATGTGTTTTAAGTTACAAAGAGTATTACGGAAGTGTGAGAGTAAGGGTAACCACGTCTGTACCAGAGTGTCCTGCTCTGTCGATAATAGAAAGTGTGCCGTTATGTGTGTTGTTTGAAAAAATTATCTCCGCTCCACTATGTATTTTTTTTGTTGTTACGGTAAAACCTTGGTCTATGAATCTTTGTTTGTAATAGGCGAATATAAAGGATGGTTTTGCCGGAAGCGCGGTCCAAGAAATTTCATAGAGCTCTTTTGCAGGAATGTCTGTGTGGTGATTTTTTTTGAGCAGTGTAAAAATATTTGGGTGTTTTTTTTCTATATATGTTTTTGCTGTTTGCCTCTTTTTAAAAGATATATAGGAAATATGGTCTATTATTTTAGCTTCGTATAATGGTATGTCTTTGGTAATATGCTCCGGAAGTGTGTTCAAGTTTTGTGCTTTTGGGTTAAAAATCCAATAAAAAAACAAGAGAGATGCTATAATAAATATAATTCCTCCACAACAACCAAATGTACAAGCCCTTCCAAGGCAGGTATATTTTTTTTTTAGTTCTTGTATTGGTGGCGATTGGACTGCAGCACCATGAGGTTTTGTTGTATACATACGTGTTCCGGTAGTATTATACCTAATTTTATAAATATTGTATAGGAATAATAATAGAAATATGATACGCTAGATATACCTATAAGTCAATATTATTCGATTACGTTTTATGGACATTACATTTTTTGGTGCGTCACATCAAGTTACCGGCTCATGTCATCTTGTTTCCACAAAAGGAAAAAGTATTCTCTTTGATTGTGGTATGTTTCAAGGATCAGACTTTAACGAAGGAAGAAATCATGATAATTTTTCATTTGACCCAAAAACAATTGATACGGTGTTGGTGAGTCATGCACACACTGATCATTCTGGTCGTATACCAAAACTGATCAAGGATGGTTTTGTGGGAAAACTGTATATGACAAAAGGAACATTAGAATTATCGCGTATTGTTTGGGAAGATGCATATCATATTATGGTATACAATAATAGAAAGTTTCAAAGTCCAATTTTATTTACCCCAGATGATATAACTGTTGCGTATGAAAATACCATTGCTGTGGATTATAACACTACGCTAGATTTAGGAAGTGGTATTTCGGCGGTGTTTAAAGACGCGGGACATATTTTTGGGTCTTCATTCATAGAAGTTTCGGATGGGGACACGACCATTGCATATTCTGGGGACGTAGGAAATGTAGATGTGCCTATTTTACGCAATACGGCACAGCTTGGTGATATTGATGTATTGTTGTGTGAATCAACATACGGAGACCGTGTGCATGAGTCTCGAAGGGACAGAGAACAGATTTTTACGGATCTTATAATGGAAGGGGTGAAACGTGGGGGAACTATTATGATGCCGGCTTTTTCTTTGGAGCGTACACAGGAAATTTTATATGTGCTTAATGAAATGTTTGCAGAGAATCCTGCGTTACCTAAAATCCCTATTTTTTTGGACAGTCCTATGGCTATTAGAGCTACTGAGGTATATAAAAACCATCCAGAGTATTACGATGCTGAGGCAGCAAAGAAATATAGCCTTGGAGAGGATTTTTTCTCTTTTCCTAATCTTACTTGCACACTCTCAAAAGAAGAATCAATACGGATTAATAGTGTCAAAGGACCAAAGCTGGTGATAGCTGGTTCTGGCATGATGAATGGTGGGAGGATTTTGCATCATGCAAAGAGGTATTTGTCTGATGAGCGCTCCATGTTGGTGATTGTGGGGTATCAGGCACATAATACTTTAGGAAGAAAGCTGTATGAGGGGGCAAAGCACGTAACAATTCACAACGAACGGGTGTCTGTTCGAGCAAAAGTAACCGCTATTGGGGCACTGTCCGCGCATGCCGACAAGAATCAACTGATACGATGGGTTTCTGATGCAAAAACAGTACCAAAAACAGTCTTTTGTGTGCACGGAGAGGCGGTTCCTTCGACAACACTCGCACACAGTCTTCGAGATAGCTTAGCAATAGAAGCGTTTGTACCAGAAGAGGGGGAAAAATTTACTGTTTAATCACCTTGTTGTATCTGTTTCTTTATGGTAGGGTAGAGAACATATGAAGTTCAATCTTGATACATCGTTTGCTCCAGCAGGGGATCAGCCCAAGGCCATTAAGGGGTTGGTTTCTGGTATAAAAAAACAATCAAAAGATCTTACATTACTAGGTGTGACTGGTTCTGGAAAAACATTTACGATTGCAAATGTTATAGAAAAAGTGCAACAACCAACACTTGTGATTGCGCACAACAAAACATTGGCAGCACAATTATGCCAAGAGTTTCGAGGGTATTTTCCACGTAATGCCGTGGAATATTTTGTGAGTTATTATGATTATTATCAGCCCGAGGCATACATGCCGCACTCAGATACGTATATAGAAAAAGAAGCGCAGATCAATGAGGAGATTGATAGGTTACGTCATGCATGTACTCAGGCTATTCTTACACGAAATGACGTTATTATAGTGGCCTCAGTTTCTGCAATCTATAATATTGGTTCACCAAAAGAATATGAAAACATCGTACTTCATTTGGAAAAAGGGCAACCTCTAGATAGACGCGGCATGCTTGAACGACTTATTGGTATGCAATTTGAACGAACAAATGGTGAACTGAAGCGTGGGTCATTTCGTATGCGTGGTCAGATTTTTGATATTATGCCAACACACGAACAAATGGTCTATCGGTTTGAAATTTCAGATACTATTAATCGTATAGAGCATATTGACCCTATCACGCGCAAGGTGCGGACTGAGCTTGCCGATGCATGGTTTTTTCCGGCAAAGCATCATGTAATCGGAGAGCAAGCAAAAGGTGCGGCCATGGTGCACATTAGAGAAGACCTACAAGAGCGTCTTAATTTCTTTAATAAGAAGGGGAAGCTTGTGGAGTGTGAGCGCCTAAAAAGAAAGGTTGGGTATGACTTGGAAATGATCGACACCGTGGGTTATTGTAGTGGGATTGAAAACTATTCACGATACTTTGAGGATCGTGAGCCCGGTAAACCGCCGTTTACCATGTTGGATTATTTTCATCATGCCACTACGAAACATAATAGTACAGGTTTTTTAACAGTAATAGACGAGTCCCATGTAACATTGCCGCAAATTCGTGGCATGCATAATGGTGACGCGGCACGAAAAAAAACACTTATCGAGCACGGTTTTAGGTTGCCCAGTGCACTTGATAATAGACCACTTCGATTTGATGAATTTGATGCTCGTCGTGACACAGTGGTGTATGTATCTGCAACACCTGGGTCTTATGAACTTGAGCATAGTGATAGTGTAGTGGAGCAGATTATTCGACCAACAGGGTTGGTTGATCCAGATGTGGTTATTGCGCCGGTAACTGAGAAAAAAGATAAGAGTGGAAATATTGTACACCTATCACAGGTTGATGACGTAGTGTTTCGTGCAAAAGAGCGGATTATGAGTGGAGAGCGGGTGCTGATTACAACGCTTACCAAAAAGATGGCAGAAGATTTAACGCACTATTTGGAGGAAAAAAAATTTCGTGTAGCCTACTTGCATAGTGACATTAAGACTATTGAACGAATAGAAATTATTACCGCACTCAGAAAAGGGGAGTATGATATTATTGTGGGAGTAAACCTACTTCGTGAGGGGCTCGATATACCAGAAGTATCTCTTGTGGCAATACTCGATGCAGACAAGGAAGGGTTTTTGCGAAGTGACACAAGTCTTATCCAAACCATTGGAAGGGCAGCAAGAAATAGCAATGGCCAGGTGATCCTTTATGCAGACCAAATAACCGGCTCAATAGAACGAGCAATAGAAGAAACTACTCGTCGTCGTGATAAGCAATTAGCACATAACAAAAAACATGGCATTACCCCAAAAACCATTCAAAAAGAGATACGAAACATGCTAGAAGAGTTTGGTATTTCTTCTACAAAAGAAGATAGAATGCAGCGTGGTTTGGGTGCATCTAAAAAACATGAAACACTGTCTCTAGACTTGCTTGGTGACGCTCGGAGTTTAAAAGAAATAATAAAAGAAAAAGAAACACAAATGAAAGAAGCGGCAAATGATTTAGCGTTTGAGCTTGCAGCAATCTTGCGTGACGAAATTCGTGAACTTCGCGTCAGAGAAAGGGTGGAGAAGTCAAAAAATGCTAAAAAAAGAATATAATTATGACAAAAAAAACTACATACATACTTTTTATCTTGGGCCTACCTTGTCTTGCAGTGCTTCTATTTGCGGTTTGGGTAAATATGCATATACTTTCTTATGGTGTGCATGTTATTCCTGTTTCTAGTATACATACTTCAAGTACGTTACTTGTTTTTGGGGGTGGTATGGAGAGAGATGGTTCTATGAGTGTTGCGCAAAGAGAGCGAGTAAATATGGCTATTTCACTCTATGAGCAAGGACGTGTTTCACGGATGATTTTTACCGGAGATGACGGGGCACGAAGATTTAATGAGGTGGACGCAATGGCGGCCCATGCAATCGCTCACGGTGTCTCAGAAGATGTTATTGAGATAGATAGACATGGATATAACACCTACACCAGTTGTTATAGGGCTGCACATGAAAAAGATCTTAAACATCTTGTTGTTATTTCGCAAGAATTTCATTTAAGTAGAATTATTTATTTTTGTAACCGTTTTGGTATAGACACAAGAGGTGTCACTGCAGACTTGGGAAAACAAGGGGTTAGGGGTGTTATTTGGTCAACTAATATTCGAGAAAAGCTCGCCAGAGTCAAAGGTTGGTTTCAAATGGAGATTACCAAACCCTCACCACTTATGTTTTATAAATAAATACCACGCAAATGGTGCGTGGTATTGTGTGTTCTATAATGTTCCAGTGTTTATTGCGTTATTGCAGTAATCCACCACTGACACCCGATACGAGTTGTTTCAAGGGTAAATACTTCAGCCTCATTAATGCGCATTTGTATATCTTTTCTTTCTTTATCTCCCCCCACATCATGAAAGAGTTTTTTATACGCTGCTTGCTCTGGTTGTATTGTTAGAATATGTTCCCAAATCTCTTTAAATTCTGATGTTTGAACTGTATCTGCATCAACTAGTTCTAAAGCTATTTTAAGCTCACCCTCTGTAATAGCGGTAAAAAAGTTTGTTGCTAATACCCGTGCATTTTTGTGTGGACATGGTCCTGGCCGCTCTTCTGGTCCGCCTGTGTTGGCTGGTACTATATTACTCCCTTCTACTTTTGATGGGATTTCTAGTAAAACAGCATTACTATACTGTATACACGCATCATTTTCTAATATACATAGACGAAAGTATGCGGTTCCTTCTGGAAGTCCAACCCATGTGTGTTCTCTGTGGCTTGGGCCTCGTTGCCACCACCAGCCTGCAGGGTCTACTGGGTTTGGGTCTGTTCCTCTTACTATTTTGTAACCTTCTGAGGATTCATCAACTGCATCAGACACATTCCATGTAAAAAGCGCGGTATTTGGGCCTAAAACTGTACCATTCAGCGTAATGTCGGTTGTCACATCTTGCTCTTGTGTGGTGCGTGTGCTTCCTGCTTCTATCACACCCTCAAGCAATGTGTTAGCGGAGGTGCTTGTGTCGGTGTTTTCCTCTGGCACTTCTTTTGTCTCTTCTTTTTTTTCTGTTTTTTCTTTCTCAGGTTGTATTTCCACAATAGCTTGCTTTACTTGGGGTTTTTCCTCTCTTTTTTCCTCTTTTTTTGTGCACCCTAGACCAATCAAACTAATAGCCATAGCAAGGCACAACAACGATGCTGGTTTATGTGTCATAAATCTTCTATACTATATAAATACAATAATATGCCTCTTACTGTACACGATATAACAATGTTTGACAAGAGAGAGGTATTGTTATACGCTAAAACGTTATTGAAGTAATCGTATATGCAAGAAAAAATCACTATAAAAGGCGCTAGAGAGCATAATTTAAAAAATATTGACCTGGAGCTGCCACGTAATAAAATGATTGTGTTTACTGGTTTATCTGGTTCGGGAAAGTCGAGCCTTGCTTTTGATACCATTTTTGCCGAAGGTCAAAGACGGTATGTAGAGAGTTTGTCAGCATATGCACGACAATTTTTGGGGGGTATGCAAAAACCAGATGTTGATGAGATAGAAGGGTTGTCTCCGGGGATTTCTATTGATCAAAAAGCGCATAGTGCAAATCCACGATCAACGGTTGCAACAATTACAGAAATTTATGATTATCTTCGTGTATTGTTTGCGCGGATTGGAAAACCACACTGTCCGGTTTGTGGTACAAAAATAGAAAAAATGACGACAGAAGAAATGTGTGATCGTGTTGTGGCTGCTTTGCAACAAAAACACAAGAAGAAGAGTCAAAATTCCGTATGCACTATTTTTGCCCCCATTGTTCGCGGGCGAAAAGGGGAGTACTATCAAATGTTATATGACATGTATAACACAGGCTTTTTGGAAGTGCGTATCAATGGTGTGATAAAAAGCTTGCGAGAAAAGATTATACTGTCAAAACATAAAAAGCATACCATTGAAATTGTAGTAGACACACCACCGGTAGTATCTGGTGCGCTATCAAAAGAAGATCAGCAGCGTTTTGCCGAAGCTATAGAAACTGCCGTAGACCTCTCAAATGGGCTTTGTACCGTGTTATACCCAAACGGTGAAGAGGTGATATATAGTACCGAATATTCTTGCCCAAAAGATGGGTATAGTTTTCCTGAAATCGAACCACGCTTGTTTAGTTTTAATAGTCCATATGGTCAATGTCTTCCATGTACTGGGCTTGGGACCAAAGAAGTGTTTAGTGAAGAAGTGTGTACGGTTTGTGAAGGAAAACGCCTCAATGATCATGCGCTGAGCGTCAAAATAGGAGAAAAAAATATTTATGATATTGTGTCTTTGACGGTAGAAGAGGCACAGCTCTTTTTTTCTACCATAGAGTCATTACTGAGTGCACAAGAATTAACCATTGTGTCAGCTGCGTTGAAGGAGATACAAAACAGAATTGCGTTTATGGCTAATGTTGGGTTGCAGTACCTCACATTTGCTCGTCGTGCAGGAACACTTTCTGGTGGTGAAGCACAAAGAATTAGACTGGCCTCACAGGTTGGGCAGCGTTTGGTTGGGGCCATGTATGTGCTTGACGAGCCTACAATTGGTCTACACCAAAAAGACAATGATCAATTGATACAAACACTAAGAAATCTTTGTGATGCGGGAAACACTATTATAGTTGTGGAGCATGATGAAGATACGATTATGTTGAGTGACTGGATTGTGGATATTGGACCAGGAGCCGGAGTGCATGGTGGGGAGATTGTATTTTCTGGACCACTCAAGGTGCTCCTATCTCAGAAAGAGAAAAAAACAGAATATCAGTGCCGTATTACTGGAAATACACAAGACTCTTTAACGGGAAAATATTTGCGTGGTGAAAAAACCATAGCCACTCCTAAAAAAAGACGTAAAGTGGACAAGTATTCCCCAAAAATTCGTATTGTTCGTGCAGCAGAGCATAATTTAAAAGATATCACGGTAGACATCCCATTAAAACGCCTTGTATGCCTCACAGGCGTCTCTGGTTCGGGAAAATCAACATTGATGCATAAAATACTGTATCGTGCTGTAGCAAACAAATTACACCATGTGGACAAACCAATTGGTGCACATAAAGAAATTAAAGGATTGGAGTATATAGATAAAATTATACGGATTGATCAAAGCCCTATTGGTCGGACACCACGAAGTAATCCTGTAACATATACAAAAGCCTATGATGGTATTCGAGATATGTTTGCTCTTACGCCCGAAGCAAGGATTCGTGGGTACAAAAAAGGCCGTTTTAGTTTTAACCGTCCAGGTGGTCGATGTGAACACTGCGCAGGTCGTGGTGTGCTTGAAATTGAGATGCATTTTTTGCCAAGTGTTGAGGTGTTGTGTGAAGTGTGCAAAGGAAAACGATTTAATGCCGAAACCTTGCACGTGTATTATAAAAAGAAAAACATAGCAGAAGTGCTTGCTATGACAATAGAAGAGGGGGCTGAATTTTTTACGGATATCCCGTCAGTTTCTGATAAACTATCAATGTTGTCACAAGTTGGTTTGGGGTATCTTACACTTGGGCAATCTGCCAAAACACTTTCGGGTGGAGAGGCGCAGCGCATTAAGCTTGCAAAGGAGTTGGCCAAAAGAAACACGACTAAAACACTCTATTTGCTAGATGAACCAACCACAGGGTTGCATTATGAAGACGTGCAAAAACTTATTGATGTTATCCAAAAACTTGTTTCTCAAGGTAATACAGTAATGGTAATTGAACACAATTTAGATGTCATTAAGAGCGCTGATTGGGTTGTGGATCTTGGTCCTGAGGGGGGTGACAAAGGTGGTGAACTTATTGTGGCAGGAACCCCTGAAGAGGTAGCACGGTGTGGGTTTAGCCATACTGGAACCTATTTAAGAAAGGTTATACAGTAAACAAAATGAGCTTTTATGTAAAAAAACCGGCAGAGACACCGGTTTTTTTATTGACCCAAACCCCGTAGCACTATGTTGACTGTTTTGAGCATGATGGTCATGTCGAGAAAAGCAGACCTATTTTTTATATAATATAAATCATACTGGAGTTTTTTAAGATTTTTTTCATGAGAGTCGGCGTAGTGTTGGTGTAACACAGCCCAACCAGTAATTCCAGGAAGTACTACATGTCGTAAAGGATAATAGGCCATTCGAGTAATCATATCTTCCACGATCTCAGGCCGTTCTGGTCGTGGCCCAATCAGAGAAAGGTCTCTTTTAAAGAGATTGATTGCCTGAGGAATCTCATCTATTCGTGTTTTACGTAAAAATTTTCCAACAAAGGTGATACGGGAATCATTTTTCTTTGTAAACTCGTACCCCCCAACCTCTGCACCACCTTCGTTGTTTAGGGCATACATTGATCTAAACTTATACAGATCAAACACCTTTCCTGATTTTCCAACTCGTTTTTGTTTGTAAAATACAGGACCCTTTGAAGAAAGTTTAATCGCGGTAGCCACAAAAGGGAGAAGTACAAAAAGAATAAGGAGGAGTACTACTCCGGCTGCATAGTCAATAATTTCACGCACTTTTTCATAGATAGGTAGTCTCGTGTGCTGTAAGTGTTCTAAAAACCAGCTCTCTGAAAACGTGGCAGCACTTATTCTACCTGTTACTTCTTCAAAAAAATGAGGAAGTTGCGTGACATGTACATTCCAAAAAAGGAGTTCATATAGTTCACGCATAACTGTACTGTTCTCTTGTTGTTTTGGGTCAATAACTACCAGGTCTATGTCATGTGTTGATATTGCTGGGCGAATTGCTCTTACTGATTGGTATATAGTAAGTGAAGGATACGCGCCTTTTTCAATTTTTTCTTCTGGATCAATAATTCCCACAATGCTAAAACTTTTGTATTGTTTTGTCTTGTGCCCATTGAGTAATTCCGCAACATCCTCCGAAAAACCTACAAATAAGACTTTTGTTGTGAGCTGTCGTATGCCAAGGAGTGGTTGCAAACCTTTTCGTAACCCAAAACTGAGCATATATCCCAAAATACCAGTAAAAATAAGAATAGTCTTTGGGGTGATGTGCGTGTGTTTTACTGAATAAAAATAGACAATACCCAATATGGTAGATAATAAGGCCACCTCTACAAAACGTATCATGGTGGTACTATTTTTTTCTTTTGGGTTGGTAGAATACAGACCATTAATGTAGTTGACGAGTAGCCATAGTAAAAAAACTGGCCAAAAAGATTCCAGATGAGTGAAAAACTGAGCAGCATCCACCATGTGTAGCTTTCTGAGACAAAGTGCTCCCCAAAGACCCAGAGCAAAAGCAATAGTGTCACTAGACAATAGAATGAATTGTTTTATGCGATAAAGAAAGTGCATGTCATTGTGATAATAGGATAAATATGGTAGAATACACCTATATATAATACCTATAATGTAGCATGATTATGAAAAAAAAGCAATACACGATACCTCTCTTTTTTTCGAGCTTCCTTATTGTGGTGAGTGTGTTTGTGTGTTCAGCGCAAGGTGCTTCTGCGAGCTCCTACCTATCAATTAACTCCGGAAGCCCAAGAACTGTTGGTCGTGCTGTTTCACTATCTATTACTCCTCCAGCACGAGCAACAGAAATGAAGATTTCTAATAGCGCTTCTTTTCGGGGTGCACAGTGGGAAAAAGTTAAAACGCAAAAGGATTGGGTGCTTTCGTATGGGAGGGGGGTAAAGCGAGTGTATGTGAAATTTAAGTATGAAAATAACACGCTTTCTCCGATTTATTCTGACTTGGTGCAACTTGCCATTCCTCGGTCAATGAGTGTGAGTTTTACCATAAATGGCACTGCGACAACCACGGTGCAGCGGGAAGTTACGCTTGATATTTCACATTCTACTGGTGTAGAGGAAATGTCTATCACCAATGAACCACCGCCAAAAACTGGTATTGATTTTGTGCCTGTACAGCAAGAAGTTACGTGGTTTGTTTCACCGGGGCGAGGAGACAAAACGGTGTATATTACGTTTAAAGATGCAAATAATTCTACACGGATGGTTGAAAAAGATATCTTTTATGATAAAGCGCTGCATGCCGTAGAGGAGGGAAGTGTTATTAAGGGAAGTGGTAGTCGTGTGTACTATGTAGGATATAGCGGAAAAATTCACCCATTTTTAGACCCAACCACGTTTCATTCATACTTTTCATTTTCAGAGGTACAATATGTAAGTGATGTTGTGTTAGACGGGTACCATGTTGGTAAGCCAATGTGTGTAAGGCCGGGCACATGGTTGATTAAATTTCGCGGTTCTTCTGCGGTGTATGCGGTTGAGGATGGGTGTTATATCCGAAAAATTAGGTCTGAAGCAGAGGCGTATGTATTATACGGGAGACAATGGCCAAAACGCGTTATGACTATTTCTTCACGAAATAAATCACTTTATAAAGAGCGAATATATCCGTTATTGCCAAAAGCGATAGATTGGGATAGAGATGGTATTGACAAAGAGACAGAGAGGCGTTATGGTAGTAGTGACTTTCGAAGTGACTCGGATAATGACAGATTAAGTGATTATGAGGAGATTCGGTATTGGTTTACTGATCCGGTAGAAAAAGACACTGATGGTGATGGTATTTATGATGGGAATGAGATTATTCTAGGTCGATTACCAAATGGTTCGGGGAATATTACTCAGATTCCACAGCATACATATTACTATCCACGAGGTGTGGTGATGTATCGGTGGTGGGATGATAAATATATATATCAAAAAGGCAATGACCGATATTATTATCGTGTTGCACGATCATCCCGCGATAAACGATTTTCCGCAATAGATTTAGATAAAAAGTTTTTGATAAGACCGCCATTTGAAATGCCGTTTGTACCACAAAAAAAGAAGTATATACAAGAAAGAACCGATGGCTTGGGGTTACCACTTGTAAAACGAAATAATAGGTTTGAATTACTCTAATACTATACGTATGAAGCTGTTTATTACGCTTTCAACATGTTTAACACTCTGTTTACCCCTCTTTTCTCCAAGTGGGGTTTTTGCCGCTACAACAAATGACCCACAAGTAAAACAGTGGGGATTTACCGATACAAAAACATATGATGCGTGGGACATTACCACCGGTTCAAAAGAGGTGGTGGTTGCCATTATAGACAATGGCTTTGATATCACACATCCAGACCTAAAAGACAATGTGTGGAAAAACAAAAATGAAATAGCAGATAATAATAAGGATGATGACAATAATGGATATATAGACGATGTCTGGGGGTGGA
>JABJHO010000005.1 GCA_018661775.1 Candidatus Magasanikiibacteriota bacterium
AATCGCGGTGTTTTTTATTTTTTTATACTAATAATTTTTTTAGTATATTCTTTGTTGTTTGTCTTTTGCGCACCACCGTATGTTTCGAATTCTTTTTTATGGCTTGTTCTGTGTAGTACATGATATCCAAATCATTAACAGCAATATGCCCTCCACCAACCTCTAAAAGATATTGTGCGTTTCGCTCTTCTTGTCCAGGAATAGGGTTTACGGCAATAAGCGGTTTACCAAGCGCCAAACACTCACTAGTTGTAATACCACCTGGTTTACTAATAACCACATCAGCGATACGCATATATTCATCCATGTTGTCTGTCCAACCCACAACAGTATAGTTCATTTTCACAGGCACATCATTTTTTAATTTTGTAAGCGCTGCATGTAATCTTTTATTTTTTCCAGCAATTGCAATAATGTGTATTGGAGCTCCAAATGCTTGACCAAACAGTCCTTGCACTATTTTATTACTCTGACCAAGCCCTTGACCTCCTGATAACACAAGAACCACCTTTTCATCCTTGCGAATCTTGTATTTTTTCTTTAATACTGAAACATCTTTTTTCTTATAAAAAACCGGGCTCACAGGAATACCACTTACGTGAATATGTTTTTTGGGCACACCACACCGCTCCATGTGCCACTTCATTTTTGGTGTTGCCACAAAATATTTATTCACCTCTTCTATAAGCCAATAAGAATGAAAAAAATAATCAGTAATGACCATTGAAATTGGAATACGCCTATGTTCCGTTATTTTTGATTGTTTAATAATTTGTGCTGGTAAAGAATGCGTACAAATGACCTGATCTGGTTGCTCCGTATCTAAAAACTGGTAAAATTTTGTTGCATTTAGCTGTCCCAACTTATTTGTAAGCATGGTATAGCGCCGAATTTGTGTGGCATTGTCGCTTTTTTGATAAATATATCCCCAAAGTTCTGGTAAAGTTTTTACAATAACTCCATACAACTCCTTAATCACCTTTTTCATTGGTAATGATACATAGTCCAACAAATCAACATGGATGACGCTATGTTTTGGATATGCTTGGGACACCTCTTCTTCAATGGCTTGCGCGGCTCGAACATGCCCAGCGCCAGCCGAGACGGATACTACAAGTATGTGCTTTTTCTTCATATACCATAAGTATAGCAGAATTTTTTATAATAAAAAACCCACTTTGGGGTGACCAACGGGAATCGAACCCGTAATAGAGGTACCACAAACCTCTGTGATAACCGTTTCACCATGGCCACCCCAAAAGGGGCTTATTTACAGGTAGAAGTATACTACACAAAAAAGGTTTCGTCAATAGTGTTCTACATACTATGTCAATTAATTTTTGCAATATTCACTTTCTTGTCTATAACCTTTTTACAAAAAAGAAAGCATGTCCTAAAAACACAACACCTGAAATATTCCGTGTTGTGTTTTATTGTTTGCGTTATTTTATTTATTCCCCGCCCTCTCAAATGCACGTAACACTTCTAGTGGTAATGCAAAAATTACCGTATTTGATTGATCGGAACTTAAATTATTTAACGTATTTAATGTTCGTAAGTGCAATGCACCTGTCTGCTCAGAAAGCATACTTGCCGCTTTTGCCAAATTTTCTGCCGCAATAACTTCACCACCAGACTTAATAATCACAGCGCGTCGCTCTCTTTCTGCTTCTGCTTGTTTTGCAATAACACGTTGCATGTCATCTGGTAAGATAACATCTTTTAACTCTACACTATCAACACTTATACCCCAAGGGTCAGTTGCCGTATCTACAATCTCTTTAATTTTTGTTGCTGCCGCTTCTCTGTTTGCAAGAAGTTCATCTAACTCCATTTCACCCACCACATTTCTCATTGTGGTTTGTGCAAGCTGACTTACCGCAAACCAAAAGTTTTCGACCTCCAAAACTGCCTTTGACGCGTCTGAAACTTTATAATAGATAACCGCATTAATTTTTGCCGAAATATTATCTTTTGTAATCGCCTCTTGAAATGGCACATCTACGGCTTTTACACGCATATCTACCTTCATTATACTCTGAAACACGGGCAAAATAATTCGCCACCCAGGATGCACTACACGAGTAAAGCGTCCAAGCGTAAATTTAACCCCACGCTCATACTCGTTTACCTGGCGAATGCTAATAATTATAACTATCGCACAAACAAACAACACAAAAAGAAGAAATCCTTCCATAGAATATATATTATTCAATAGTAAATAGATATGTAGTATAGCACCACACCACTTGGGTGTACAATATTTTATTTAACGACTATGCAAAATAATATTCACGTACTCCTATATTTTTATATAAAGTCTATTTTTTAGTTACCCTCTAATACTATCCCAGACTAAAATTGTTTCACGTGAAACAACGCACTTTATTTCGGTTCAATGTATTGTTATAAAGTACAAAAAATTATCACCTACCCTAGAAAAGTATCTTTTCTTCGTTTCTAATGTTTCACGTGAAACATTGCATGAAACATATAAACACTTAAGATTTTTGTAGACTTAATATTATTACTTAAACTAACAATGTAATTCATAATAATAATTCTAAAGTGTTCTTACGATTGTTTCACGTGAAACAATGTTTTAGGGTGTTTCACGTGAAACATATTGTGAAACATTGTAAATCTTGAACAAATGAAGTCTTTTTGAAATATTAGTGTAATTTATGGCAGTTAGTATAATTATGATAGTTTCTTACGATTGTTTCACGTGAAACATTGTGTTGGATTGTTTCACGTGAAACAATCCGTGAAACATGATGAAAACACAACAAATAGATGTTTTCTGGTGTATTTTATCCTATTTTATACAATATTGGATATATTTAAGTATGTTTACATTTGTTTCACGTGAAACAATGTTTTGTTGTGTTTCACGTGAAACATATTGTGAAACATGATGAAAAAACAACAAACAGGTGTTTTTAGGTCTGTTTTGTGCATTATTAGGTATTTTTGTATATATATACGATTGTTTCACGTGAAACAATACAATATTTATGCATGTATGTTAATTTTGTAGTGTCGTTTATCCACAGAAGCCACTGTTTATCCCCAGAACTATCCACAGTACATATATTTGTTTCACGTGAAACACTTTATGAAACATACCAAAAAACAATTTGGTTTTATTATATTTTTAAAATAAACAACAGAGTAGTGGTCTTAGTAAAAAGAAGTAGCCGGGCCATTGTAGACACAACTACAGACCAAGAACCAAAGCAATCTAGTACAGAAAATTATACACATACACTTACTGTTTTTTGGTTAAAAAAAGCGGTCAGGTACACAATGTTTCACGTGAAACATTCATGCAGTCTGTATAAATTATTGGTGTCGCAAAAGATTATTTGTTACGTATGTTTGAACATAAATTTGTTTTAGTACAAAGTTTTTTTGTTGCTTTTGTATACACTATATTATACAAAAAATTACACTGTTTTCTTTAACTACACACAATAAAAAAACACTGATTTTTGCAGTGTTTTTTGTTTGTGTCCCCACCACGAATCGAACGTGGATTTCTCCCTTAGGAGGGGAGTGTTCTATCCATTAAACTACAGGGACATAGCTGTGCCATATTGTAGCACACTTTATTCAAGAAACAAATCAGTTCACGTACAAATCCACAAAACCATGTTATACTATTACAGCTGTTTAAAAAAATAATTAATACTCCACTATGGAAACCATTCTTTTTATTGTCCTTATCATTATTGTGCTTATATCAGTCTTTTTTCTATACTCCATGCAACAAAAACTGACAGATTTGCAAAAACCAAAAGAAGGTGATGAAAACCTTTTTATTATGATTCAAAACCAAATCCAAGAACAAGCACGGAGCGTGCAGGACCTCACAAAAACACTCGATCAAAAAATTGCAGAGTCTACAAAGTCAATGAACACGTCACAACAGCACCTGCACACCACACTACAAGAACAATTTTCACAAAACACGAGACTTATCCAGGGTATTTCTGGGCAAAGCACAAAAATGATAGGAGAAATTACCGAAAAGCTTACTAGTTTAGATAAAACCAATCAACAAGTTATTGGATTTTCTGCGCAACTAACGAATTTGGAAAAAGTGCTTACCAGCCAAAAACAGCGTGGAAATTTGGGCGAAGCGGGATTGCAGCTTGTATTAGAAAACATATTACCACCCGGAGCCTTTGCTTTACAATACGAATTTGAAGACGGTGATACGGTTGATGCAGCCGTGTTTACCAAAGATGGTATTATTCCAGTTGACGCAAAGTTTCCCCTAGAAAACTACAACAAGCTCGTTAATGAAGACAACAAAGAACGGCGCGCAGCCTTGGAGAAAGCATTTAAAAATGATTTAAAAAAACGCATCGATGAGACAGCAAAATACATTAAACCGCAAGCAGGAACCATGGAATTTGCATTTATGTTTATTCCGGCCGAAGCTATTTATTATGATTTACTCGTAAACGAAGTCGGCGCGGTAAAAGTGAATACGCGAAATTTAATCGAATACGCGTTTCAAGAAAGAAAAGTGATCATTGTGTCACCAACAACGTTTGCCGCCTATTTACAAACCGTTTTGCAAGGCCTACGCGCGCTTAAAATAGAAGAGAGTGCAAAAAGTATTCGTAAAAACGTAGAGATGTTACAAAAACATATAAAAGCATATGAAGCATACATGCAAAAACTGGGAAACAGTATGCAAACCACCACTAATCACTACAATGCTGCATACAAAGAGTTGGGGAAAATAGACAAAGACGTGGTACGCATTACACAAGGCGAAAGACAAATAGAAGTAGAATCAATAGAAGGGCCAATGCGGACTGAAGAGTAAAGAGTTTTATATAAAAAAACCACTCAGTACATGGGTGGTTTTTTGTTTTGTTTGGAAACCCCGAGCATTTGGTACGTGAGGAAAGAATCTGGAGGCGAGGGAAACCGGTGCCGAATGCACATAAGCCATCTGCTTGAGGAACAAAGTGACGAGTTTTGGCTTATGAGTTTTACCGAGCCCCAAATTCTCTGAATGAGCCA
>JABJHO010000004.1 GCA_018661775.1 Candidatus Magasanikiibacteriota bacterium
CCGTTAGTTGTAGGTGTGTTGTGAACATGTCCACCATTTGTGGTCAGACAGAATTTGACCGAGAGATACAAAGCTCCGACCTCCCAATTCTTGTATATTTTTGGAACCCTCTTTGCGAGCACTGTGTTCGTGTTATTGATCCGATAATTTGTGATATCGCAGAAGAATGTCCCAATATCATGTTTTTGCGGGTTGACGGAAGAGAAAGTAATGATCTTGTGGATCGCTTTATCTTATTATCATTCCCAACGTTTATTCTCTTTTCTGGAGGTGCAGACATTGAGTATTTAGATGGAGATGTAACAGAGAAACGTCTTTTGGCGCTGTTGCGATCCTACCGATAATGTGTACCATAATCTTTTTTTTGGCCCCCCGCAATTGATGCGGGGTTTTTATTTTTATTACCTATTTCTTATGTGTAGTTTAACATGACAGCTTCAATACATTGAATGTTCTTTAATCCACTTTTTGGCACCAAAAACGTGCTGGAGGCATAAGCCGTGCTGTTGTGATACGCATTGCTTTTCCCCTTGACAAAAGTGGTTTTTTATGGTAAGGTTTGTGCATGAATGCCATCCGGCTTTCATGTATAATTTCTACCACCAACCTTTACTCAGGTTTTGTGGTTTACTTTTTCTCTTTTTTTGAGGAGTCTCTCTGATGAGTACATCATTACATTCATTACAATCTGCAATTTCTTTACTTCCTAAGGATCTTCAACAAGGTGCGCAAGAATCACGTCGTGTTCCTCAATTTGGTCCGTATCACTGTGAGGGGCCATTTATGGATTCTCATCTTCATCTGGCTCTTGAAACACTTGAGGCCCTTGGTCGTGGTGAGGTTGATTCTAAAGTACCTGCAACAGTCGCTACGCTTATGGTAGAGGCTGTAAGACGAATTGGTATAGAGACTTGTTGGCAGTATATTTTATTGCATGATTTCGACAAGGCAAACCGCCTCAGTCTTAAGCTTTCTTCAGATAGTCCACTTCGTACTGAAGGTGGTAAGAAAGGGGAAATGCTTCAGGTGAGTTGGAGTCAGTGGACCGCTATGTTTAATGGGGAAACTGGAGAAGAGTTGGATGATTTTTGCCAAGAAAATGGCATAGTTCAAATCTCCTATTACCATCAGTCGCCAACAGATGGGTTTCCGGGTAAACACGGTGCTTGCACCGCAACTCGGTTTGAGAGTCGTGAGGATATTAGTCCGCTAGTTATTCGGGCAATTCGTGATCATGAGCTGAGCAAAACATTTGAGTGGGTCGATATTGGCAAGGCTCATCAAATGTTTGAAGGTTGTGATAATGTCGCCGTAGGATTCGTCTTTGCGGCAAATTATGCTGACCTTATGGCGTCTCATAGGGAGGGGGGTGCCGTTGACCTTTCAACGTTCATCTATATGTGTAAGTCGTACCAAGCATGTGTTTCTTTCAAAGATGTTGCTAGCCGACTTGCAGCTACAAATAGTCTTGATCAACACGTATTATCCAAGGAGTTGGATAAGTTGAGAAAGTCAGATATCGCGTTCTCGGATGAAACGGCCGATCAGGTATATGGCCGTATTTTGAAGGTATGTAAGTTGATGGCTTTTTCTGCTGATCAGGTCCGTTCTGCGCTAAGTGGCATTGATCTTGCTGATGAGGTGTTACACCAGATCATCGAGGATATGACCACTGTTGGCAAGCTCTCAAAAGAGACTGGGAAGAATCTCAGGGCTGCCAACCGATTCGTTCGTGCCGCACTTGCTCAAATCTAAGAGCTGGTATGGTATACTAGCGCAACTAGTTTAGTATAGTTTAGTTCTTTAACCGTCACAATATACAAGAATATTCTTTTCTGTATTGCGTGACCACCAATTACCGTTTTTATGTTTTGCATAGAAACGGTTTAGGGCAAAAAACACTCCTTAAATGAGTGTTTTTTGTATATAAGTCAAAATAACACTCAACACTTGACAAATGTACAAAAGTGTAGTAAGGTGTACGTATGATCGCCAGTCGGCTTTCATGTACAATTTTGCCACTTTCCTTATTTGCTCAGGGTTTGTGGTTTACTTTTTCTCTCTCTTTGGAGGTTAATTATGAGCTTTGCTGAAATTCAAAATACTGTTCGTGAAAATGCAGGTCGGGTTGCCATGTTAGGAAACTGGCCTCCGTACATTCCGGCAGAGTCACTGTTATCTCGAATTCCTGGTTCAGGAACTAAGGGCCCAGGATTCGATGCAGGACTTGCGTGTGCGTTGGGTTTGATTCCGCGCGGTAAGCAGGAGTTGGCTGCAACCTTGCACGCCGCATACACACCCGAGGCGGTTACCCGGGTGCTTAAGGATTCTGAAACTATGGACCCAGACTCCGAGACCACTTGGTGGCTTGCGGCATGTAGTGTTTGCTTCGAAGGAGCGGTAGATCGGGAAGGATTTTTGGCACAGATCGAGGAATTTAAGCTATTGAGCTTGAACCCAGAATCTCGAGTTGAGGCAGCACGCAAAGAGTTGAGTGTAATGCAGTCCACCTTTGAGACAGGTACCTACGGATTTCCACATGGGGTCGTTGATGGCTGCATCCAGGGTGCTTACCTGACTGGTCATCAATTTGGCACAGTATATGCCGAAGAGTATGATATATATTTTGTTGGCACCTACCTACCTTCTCTTGGGCTTGAAGACTTTTATTGGTCTGCTGATGTCGATGAACAAGATCGCCCACTCTCTGGGCCGGTACACGGGTCTAGACAGTTTGTGAAGTGTAAGGATAAAAAAGAGTTTTTGTCTGCGGTTCAGGTAGTGCAACGTCACCTCGCTAGTTAGTTAGTTAGTTAGTTAGTTAGTTAGTTAGTCTAGTTCTTTAATTGTCACAATATACAAGAAAATTCTTTCTCTGTATTGCGTGACCACCAATTACCGTTTTTATGTTCTGCATAGAAACGGTTTAGGGCAAAAAACACTCGTTAAATGAGTGTTTTTTGTATTCCGTGTGTTTTTTATTACAGATTTCTCACATATTATTCAAAATGACATTACATTCAATGCATTGAACTTTTGTTAATCCACTTTTTGGCACCAAAAAGTTGCGCAAAAAGTGCCGAGCGGATGGCTCATTCAGAGAATTTGGGACTCGGTAAAACTCATAAGCCAAAACTCGTCACTTCGTTCCTCAAACAGTTGGCGTATGTGCCTTTGGCACCGTTTTACCTCGTCTCCAAATTCTTTCTTCATTCGCCAAATGCTCGGGGTTTACAGGCAAATACTAATTTATTACAGATTTCTCACTTTCAGTTAGAAATGACACTACTTTTTTACAAAACCTGTGTTACAATAGATATATATGAAATTAGATACAGAAATTACTCAACTTAATCGTGTGGGAAAAACCATGGCAAAGCGCTTGAATAGTCTTGGTATTCACACGGTAAAAGACTTGCTTTTTCACTTTCCCTTTCGTTACGAAGATTTAAGTCAAATACTTTCTATTGATTCACTTGTCGATGGAATGGAAGGAACAGTGCAGGGAAAAATTGCGCTTATTAATACCAAAAGAAGTCCGCGGCGACATACATTAATTACCGAAGCAATTATTACCGACGGAACCGGGCAATTACGTGTGGTGTGGTTTGGACAGGCGTATATTAGTAAAAACCTCAAAGCTGGAGACGAGGTATCGCTTTCTGGAAAAATTAAGCACGATATGTTTGGGTTGCAAATGGTGAGTCCGGCATATGAGAAGATTCGCAAAGATGCAGATACAACACATACAGCAAAAATTGTACCCATGTATCCATTAACGCGCGGGTTAACACAAAAGCAGGTTCGTTTTTTGTTTTCTCAACTTACAGATATCATTGCTACGTTTTCAGACTGGATTCCGCAGTCTATTCGCGACAGTGTAGACATTATGCCACTTGCAGAAGCTATTGCAATTTTGCATAATCCGCCAGACGCAGAAAGTTTGCATTATGCAACACACCGAATGAAATTTGATGAATTATTTGTCTTGCAGCTTCGCGCCGAAATGGTTCGGCAATCATTGCAAACATCGCATGCGCAATCAATTCCATTTAATAAAACAATTGTACAAGACTTTGTAGAAGCATTGCCATTTACGTTAACAAAAGATCAAAAAATAGCGGCGTGGGAAATCTTACAAGATATAGAAAAGCATAGTCCAATGAACAGACTTTTGGAAGGGGATGTTGGATCTGGAAAAACTATTGTTGCGGCGCTTGTTGCACATAATGCTGTAACCCAAGGATTTCAAGTGCTTATTATGGCGCCAACAGATATTTTGGCCACGCAACATTATGCATCATTTGTGGATATTTTTAAAAATAGCAATACGAATATTGGATTATATTCCAGAACAAAAGCAGAAACAACACCAGAACTTAATTTGGGTAAAAAACCATCAAAAGCAGCAAAAAAACGAGCTGTACTTGAGGCTATTACAAACAAAGACATAGATATTATCATTGGTACGCATGCATTGCTTGGTGAAAAGGTGGAATGCAATAATCTTGGACTTGTGATTGTAGACGAGCAACATAGATTTGGGGTGAAACAAAGAAAAAAGATAAAGTCCAGATCTGGTAATACAGAAACAACACCACATTTTTTAAGTATGACAGCCACGCCAATTCCACGATCATTTGCGCTTACTATATATGGTGATTTGGATATTTCTATAATAAAAAGCATGCCACCAGGAAGAAAGCCGGTAATCACCCGAGTGGTACCACAAGAAAGACGTGCAACGGCATATGGGTTTATTGAAGAGCAGGTGCAAAAAGGGAAACAAGTGTTTGTGATTTGTCCACTTATTGAAGAAAAAGAAGATGATGAAAAAACGCCATCCGCAATGGCGTCAGACGAAAAGAAAACCGTTTTGGAAGAATATAAAAAACTTTCCGAAGAGGTGTTTCCCAATCTTCGAGTTGGGTTTGTTCACGGAAAATTGAAAGTAAAAGAAAAAGATGCGGTAATGAGTCAGTTTGCAGAAGGGGAGTTAGATATTTTGGTTTCTACGTCTGTGGTTGAAGTTGGAGTAAATATTCCCAATGCCACCGTTATGATGATAGAAGGTGCTGAACGGTTTGGTTTGGCGCAATTACATCAATTTCGTGGACGAGTTGGACGTAGCGATGTGCAGTCGTATTGTATGTTATTTTCGGAAAGTAATTCTCAAAAAGCAAAAGAGCGGCTTGGGTTTTTTGAAAAAAATACCGATGGCTTTGCGCTTGCCGAATATGACTTAGAACAGCGTGGACCTGGCGAAGTATATGGAAAACAACAAAGTGGTATAAAACAATTTCGTTTTGCGTCACTATCGGACAAAGAACTTATCCAAATGGCCAGAAACATGGCAAAAGGAATTGATTTTAACATACACAACACAATAACACAAAAAGTAGAAGAATGGGAACGGCAAGTGCATTTAGAATAGTGAGTAAAATATGGTATAATGTATTATATATAACTATTAATTTTTATGGCAGAAGCAACGCTAAGTCAGGACCCATTAACACAATTTGTTTCGGGCATTCTTGATAATCAAAATATGACACTTTCGTCTGACCAAAAGGATTTTTATATTCCG
>JABJHO010000003.1 GCA_018661775.1 Candidatus Magasanikiibacteriota bacterium
AGCAAAGGTAGGAAATCAAACACATAACCCCAAACAGCCAAAACATGGCTGTTTTATTATGCAAAAAAAACCACCATTATGGTGGTTTAGGAAAATTTCCTTACAAACCCTACAAAGAACAAGAGAATATCCGCTCAACCACCCTCTCTATCTTCGCAACCTCAGAAAGAATAATCCAACGCAAATCATCAGAGGTTTCCACCTCCATGCTAGGTGGAATTTCAAAGGTAAGAAGTTGGGTGCTGTTTGGGACAAGTCGTCTTGCACCACGAAATCGGTTTGGTTGAATATACTTAAGCAGTGAAACTTCTTCCACACCACCCTTAAGACAACTTGCATGTATAACCGTTTCACGACTTGCAACAATACACACATGGCCAACATTGTCGGCAGGATCGGTGTCAAACCAATTATATTTTCCAGTAGAAAAAATAAGGTCTCCTTGCAAAATATTTTGGATATCAATCACTTCACCACATTCACGCTGTTGAATAGAAATTCTTGGCAACCACATACCCTTTTTTCCAAAAAGATATTTAACAAAACTTGAGCAGTCTACTATATTTGGTGCTTGGCTCATTTTTGCACGCAAAACGTACTGTGCATAACCAATACACTTTTGTGCTTCTTGAATAATGTCTACATCAATACAACGAAATCCTTTTTTGATAAGTATACCCAACACCTCTTCATCTGAGATAGGTAGTTGTAAAGCGTGTATATCAACCGCAACTCGATTTGCTACAGATTGGTACATGATTTTTCCTCTCTTTTTTTACAAAAAACAAAAACCTGCCACAGCGGGGCAGATTTTAAGGTTTTACAATTAAAACCTACCCACTATGTCAGGAAAATAGAAGAAATATACACAAAACCAGACCATGTTTTTGTTTGGTGATTATGCATCATACGGCAATAATAGTTAGTTGTGTGTGTTTCATAAAATAGTTAATGTACTCACCGCAATAAGACGTATAATACCAGAAATTGAGAAATAGTCAATAGTCCTTACACTCAGCGTACTTTGTGCTATTTTTTTGTATTCTTAAGTAATTCGTGTGTAATATGCTTCGCTATTTTTTTTGGTTGGTCATGCGAAAATATATGTATATCACCACACAGTTGATACAAAAAAAAACGCCGCATAAACGTTTCTCTTTCCTTATCTTCTTGCAAACCAAAACCTCTTTTCAGTTGCCTTTTTACAACAATGTCTGTGCTCATATCTATACACCGCGAAGGAAGAAGCACAACAGAAGTTCCCAGCTCTTTTAGTGATTGTTTATGTTTTGTAGTAAGGTGCTCCAAATGTTCATACACCAAAAAACCAGAAGACAGTGTGAAAACAGCATTGCTCAAACCTTGCTGCACGATATCATAAAATACTTTGGAATTTTCAAAACAATAACTCCTATACCCGCTATCTTTAATATAGTTTCCAATATGCCCAATACGTGCATGAAACTCTTGGTCTAAATCTATAAACCTATACCCAAGCACACTCGCCACAATTGGACCACATGTTGATTTACCAACACCTCCTGGACCAATAATAAATATGTTCATAGAAAGAAATAATGTGCCATAATTGTGGACCCAAGGAGATTCGAACTCCTGACCTCTTGCATGCCATGCAAGCGCTCTAACCAGCTGAGCTATGGGCCCGTGTAACAGATATATAATAAACCACTCTTGAAGAAAATTCAAGAGTGGTTTATTTATTTTTTAGTTTCTATTTAAACTCCGCCTCTTTACGCAGCGCATACCCAAGCACAACTCGAATCAGTACAATCCCTCCAAGTCTTCCAATTTGAAAAAAATCTGTCGCAACGGTTGCGAGTAAAATATCTGCAGCAATCACAAACTCTAAACCAAAAATGATTTGCCGCGCAAGTGTGTGTCTTACCTGTTCCATGGTATATTTTGGTGTCAAAACATTATACAAAGATACAATCACTGCACCAATAACAATAAACAGTCCAACATATTGAATAATTCTCCCAAAAAACTCAATTATGAGGTCCGTATAAACAAACATATACATAGGCTATAATATCATAAATAAATTAGGCAATTAATATTATTCTCCACCTGACTCAGGTGCCGGAGCGGGTTCTGGTTCGGTTGCTGGCGGTGGCTCCGTGGCTGGCGCAGGTGTTGGAGCAGGTTCTGGCGTAGGTTCAGGCGTAGGTTCTGGCTCGGGCGCTGGCGTAGGCTCAGGCTCGGGTGCTGGCGCAGGTTCTGGTTCTGATTCAGTCACAGGTTCTGGCGTTGGGTCTGGCGCAGGCTCTGCTTCTGTCACGGTTTCGGTAACAGGATCTTGCGAAATAATTTGTTCAATAGTTTCTGCTTGCTGTTCTGTGTCTTGTGTCACATTAATAAGCTGCTGAGGCTCTGAAGCAGTTTCTTCTGATGTCTCAAGTGTACTTTCTTCAATAGCCACCTCTTCCTCTGGTGTCAAAGATGTGCCACTTTCTTCTGTCACTTCGAGATTTTCTTGAGGGATGTCATTCGTATTATCCACTTCCGTTGTCACGGTCTCCACTGCTTGCTCAACACTATTTGTAGACTCGCTGATGATGTTTGTGCTGGCTTCTCCACCTGAAGGCGGTGGTGCACTACTCCACTGCCCTACTGAGCTAGTATCGGTCTCTTCGGCAACATACGGGACCGTCGCAGCCTCAATGCTCCGTGTTGCTATAACCACCCAATCAAATGTGGCATTACTCAACCCGGCACCAAGTTCTTTTACCGTAAAACCAGTCGCGCTTTTTTCATGCACAAACACACCGCCCGCCTCTGCAGTCAGTGTAATATTCACCTTCATTGGTTCTGTTGCGTCAATCAGCTCTTGTGTCTGTTGGTCAAAAACAACCTGCGCAACACCTTGCACCAACTGACCCGACCCAGAAAAAACAAACTCGCTCTTTTGAGATTGCATTGCATACATATTTGTTGCCCCGGCTGATGTTTGCACACGAGTAATAAATCTTCCATTACTATCTATTGCCCATTTTCCAGAAGAACCATGAAGACTTGCGATATTTACAATAGAAAATCCACTCATATTAAGATTTTGACCAATAGGTAGAATATCTCCCTGAAGATTTGCCTCAACCGTTAAGTCTGCTGGATTATTGTCGAGCACAACCCCTTCAGACTGGGCAACCTGAAGCAAATCTTGTTGAATTTTTGCAATCGTTTGCTGTCTATTGTTTACCCACCCACTTTTTAGGAGTACCATAATTTGATCTGTCGGCTCTTCGGTAGATTCAAGCGCAATACCCACAATCGAAATAATCTTTCCTCCATCATCTTTTGTTGGGTCGTAACGCATGGCATGGCCCGGAAGTGACGCAGTAACAAGTAAATCACCAGTTTCTATCGGTCCATTTTCGGTTGACACATTTACTGGCACACGACCAATAAGCGCCATAGTGGCAGTTGAAGTAGTTGTTCCACTTCCTACTACAATAGTTGGTTTTGTAGAAATTACTCCAGCAACAGACTGCTCATACACCTCTTTACTTTTTGTATATCTATCCAAACTTTCTATATCCACAATCATAACATCACCAGGCATAACCGCTTCACTTGGATTCACGTCAACTGTTTCGGCAAGGTCACCAGGCGCCCCAGGTGTGGCAACATTAATTGAGTCACCATAGATTGTGCCCTTAGCATGTACCATACCATTGGAAGAAACCGAAAACTGCGATGTACCATTACGCCGTACAGAAAATAAGTATGTCGAAGAAGAAGAGCCCAAATCACTGTTTATCGCGTCAAATGTAAAGACATTGGTACTTTGGGCGTTTGAACGAAACAAGGTGGAAGTAGAAAACCGCAATGTATTCGTGGTTGGTTGCGTTGACGATGGAGAAAACATACCAAAATCTCCTCCAACCACAAGACCATTATTCCCAATTGACAGCCCATTATCGACAGAGACAGTACCACCAAACTGTGCTGGTCCATCTACCGCCAAATTGCCGATTTGTGCATTGCCAATTTCAGCATTGCTTATTTTTGCACCAGTCACGTCAATAATGTGGAGTGTCTTTGAGTGAGACGCAAGCACATATGCATAATTCCCTACCACCTCAACCTCCGATGGAGCATCAAAGTTAGAAAGTGTTGCACTAGTAATGCTTGCGGTTTGTACCGGTGCTGTTGAGCTGGAAATATCTATAATACTCAGTGCATCAGAAGAAGAGGCGGTAATATACGCATATCTATCTGCAACAAAAAGGTCAGTAGCTCCGGCAATTGCTGCAGTGGTAGAAGATATTCTCCCAACCTGTGTAGGAGTTGTAGCATTTGAGATGTCAAAAATAAATAAGTCACCGGCTGTTGCGTCATTAGACAGTAGGATCATAGGTGGCTTATATTTATCCCCAACGTCACCTTTTAGTAAAAACAGTTTATTTTTTTTCACCTCCAAACGAATACCACGAGTATAGTTTGTGCTACGCACTGCTCCAACAAAGTATGGATTATTAGGTTCGGAAACACTGTACACCCCAACAGCGCTTTGATCCATATCAAAACCCAGGCTCTCGGCTTGATAAAAATACCCCAAATGCGCTACACCGTCCGCTACACTTGTCTGTATCCCACTACCCACTGTTCTGGACTGAAGCATAGAAACCTGAGACGGTGCAGAAGGATCTGAAATGTCCACAATCACCAAAGCTCCTCGTTCCGGACCGCTCCCAGTATCAGTCTCACTAGTTGTTAGCATAGCATAATCACCGCTAATTCGAATACTGTTAGCTCTTATCTTTGAGCTAGTAAGCACGGTAGTTGTCACCGTCTGAATACTTGATTTATTGGCAACATCTAAAACAGTCAACGACACTTCTCCATTTGAATGATCATCATTTAAGATGTATGCGAAATTATTTTGTATGGCAAAACCACGAATATCGTCATTGGAAAAGGATTTTGTTGTTTTAACTATTGGATTGACCTTATCTGACACATCAACAATAGAAAAATAAGATGTATTACCTGTTGCCTCATAACTATTTCCGCTACGCCCTGCAATATACGCATAATCTCCAATTACTTTCATTTCGGATGGATTGGCAAAATTCGTATTGTCTGTCAGACTCCCTTTTGCTACAGGCCCAGACACGTTTCCTGGTACATCTAACATGCTATTTACCGTAACGTCAGCCGTAAACGTGGTGGTAGCAAAAGTAAATTGCCCCTGACTATCAGACATTGGGATATAGGTTGAAGAAGATGTGGTTTCGGCCGTCACACCCATCAAATACCGCGCATTAAGTGCATACGGTACAGACGTCAGTCGTTTTCTTGGGAGAAGTTTTTGACTCCCAACATGTACTTCTAAATACAGCTCTGAACTTGAGGCAAATATTCCCGGCGAAAGACTGTTTGTTCCGGTGTCTCCCAAATTCACCGCAAACACCCCAGAAGACGGGGTAACTGAGAGAGTGGATGTGGAAGCAATAGTTCCAGAGGCGGTATACACGAGCGTGTCATGCTGATCAAAAAGCAAAAATCCCATCGATTTTGTGGTGGTTACCGACTCACTGCTTTCTATAAGTTTTCCCTGATACGTAATAATATATGGCACGTCAGCTGCAGTAGTACTTTGAGAAAATGGCAAGAGAAAAGAGGCAAGAGAAAACACAAAAAAACCAAAAATTACCATTGGCCAAAATAGCGTAATTACGTTACGTTTTTGTGTATCTCCTTTCATGAATTAAACTATGCAGAATAATCCACTGCACTGTGGAAATGTAGTAGTAGTATACCACACTTGTTTTATTTTACTCCACCCCATGTGTTACTTATACCTACGTCAACCACTACTGGCACTAAAAGATCAACCACCTCTTCCATACATTGTTGAATCTGTTTTGTATATTTCTTTGCCACGTCAGCCTTCACCTCAAACACAAGCTCATCATGTACTTGCAAAATCATAGTAATATTTGGATCACCAGCAAACTTATCCTGTACACATTTCATAGCTAGTTTAATAATATCTGCCTGCGTTCCTTGAATCGGCATATTCACCGCCACACGTTCTCCGGCATTTTTGAGCTGCATGTTACCAGAAAGCAGTTCTGGGACTTGCCGCCTTCTCCCAAACATAGTCTCAACATATCCATGTTCGCGCGCAAAACCTATCGTCTTGTCTATCCACTTTTTTACACCATTAAAAGAAGAAAAGTATGAATCAATAAATGCTTTTGCTTGCCACACCGGAATTCCTGCACGAGACGAAAGACCATATGATCCCATACCATACAATACACCAAAATTTACTTCCTTTGCTGCGCGGCGCATCTCTTTTGTCACATCTTTAAGCGGCACACCATTAATTGCTGCAGCTGTTGCTTTGTGCACATCTTCACCTTTGGTAAAAATATCTATAAGATTTTTGTCTTTTGCAAGTGATGCTACAATGCGTAATTCAAATTGAGAATAATCTGCGGCGATGAGTGTATAACCTCTTTTCGCTACAAAAGCATCACGAATTCTCTTTCCCATGTCTGTCCGAATAGGAATATTTTGTAAGTTTGGGTCAGAACTAGATAACCTTCCTGTTGCTGTTACTGCTTGGTTAAATGTTGTATGAATCCTTCCAGTATCTTTGCGCACCAACGTTGGTAGCACATCTATATATGTATTTTGTAACTTTACCACTTCGCGATACTCTTCGATAAAAGGAATAACCTTGTGTGTACCGTGTAATTTTTCCAGCTCACTGGCAGCGGTTGAATACCCTGTTTTCCCTTTTTTTATTCCTTTTGTTGGTAGACCAAGTGTATCAAATAACACCTCTCGCAATTGCACAGACGATGCAATATTAAATTCAACTCCAGATAATGTGTGTATTTTTTTAGTGAGTGTTTTTATTTTTGCATGCACCTCTTTTGACAATATACCTAGTTTTTTTGTGTCCACCGCAACCCCCGCACATTCCATTTGCGCAAGCACCGGGATAAGTGGCATTTCTATATCATAAAAAAGCTGTTCTAATTTTTGTTTTTTTAATTCCTTGGCATATGTTTTATGCAGCGCACTGTTATGTGCCACCTCCTTGGCAATAATTTTTGGATCAACCCCAAAGAGTGTTTGCTGGTCAGACCCAGTTGGCAACTCAACCCCAAGTTCACGAAAGACAATACTTTTTATATCATGTGACCGCGTACTTTCATTAATAACATATGACGCAATCATGGTATCAAAAAGTGTATTTTTTATTTCTATCCCCGCAACAATACAGGCTTTTATGCACTGTTTTGTGTCATGTCCTATAAGTGTTTTTTTTGTGTCCAAAAAAATACTATGCACCTGCGTTTGTTCTTTTTGTGAACGCGCCAACATGTCGACAAAATATACCTGTTCTGTTGTAGCAAACACAAACCCAAGTAAAGTGGCGGTAAACACATCTGTCCCATCGAGTATTTCCTTACACACAAATGCTGTTTCATTTTGTATATCCGAAAAAAACAACGCAAACTCTTCCTTTGTTTTTACCACACGGTATTGTTGTTTTTTTTCTTTTTTCTTTGGGGCTTTTTCTTTCTTTGGTGCGAGTGTTACTCCAGGAATCCTTTTGATTAGTGAAAAAAATTCAAATGTTTGAAATAGTTTTTTTACTTTTTCTGGATCAAACTCATGAGTTACACAATCTGAAAGAGAAAAAGCTACCCCAGGAACATCCACGACTATAGTTGCAAGCTCTTTACTCAGGGCTGCATCTTTTTTCCCATCAACCAACTTTTGTGTTATGCCTTTTTTGTATGTTTTTTCAAACTCCTCTCTATTGTTTTTTATCGAACGATACAATGACTCCGTAGTCTCAAATTGCTGAATCAACCTCGCTGCAGTTTTTTTACCCACGCCCCTTACTCCCGGAATGTTGTCAGAGGGGTCCCCCATTAATGCCTTGTAGTCAGCCATATAGTCTGGCGCAAAACCATATGTTTCTTGCACTTTTTCCTCATCATATAGCACAAAATCAGACATACCTTTTCTCAATAAATATACCTCTACCTGATTACCATCCACCAGCTGTAACAAATCTTTATCACCAGTAATAATAATTATTTTTGTATCTTTTTTTGCAGACTTTTTTTGTGTATGTGCGATAGTACCAATAACATCATCAGCCTCAAAACCTGCTTTAGTGTGTATCGGAATATTAAACGTTTCTACCACATTGTGAACCAGTGGTATTTGGTCGTATAACTCTTGGTCACTTTTTTCGCGTGTCGCCTTATAGTCGGCATAGAGTTCATCTCGAAATGTTTTTTCAGCCAAGTCAAAGCACACCGCTATATGTGTTGGGGTAAAATCATTCAACGCCTTAAGGAGCATAGAAGAAAAACCAAACACTGCATTAACAATAGTGCCATCTTTTGCTGTCAGTGGTGGAAGCGCATGATACGCACGATGAATGATGGCGTTCCCGTCAATTATTACGAAAGTATTTTTATATGTCATAGTCTACATATTGTACCATGCTCACAACACAAGTAAAATTAAAACCGAAAAAACCTGCATACTTGAAATATCCCAACAACCATGCTACAATACTCGATAATACGGTACCGTAGCCAAGTGGTAAGGCAGGGGTCTGCAAAACCTCTATCGTGGGTTCGATTCCCACCGGTACCTCAAAAAAAACACCCTCCATTTTTGGAGGGTGTTTGCTATTTTTTATAATATTTCCATTTTTACCCACTGAACACCAAAATCTTTTGCCTGCTCTCTTGATTTTTTTTGATCAATTTCATTATGTTCATTTCCTTCTATATGATATACATCAACACGATACTTACCTGTATATCGTCTATTCATACGATCCCGAACAACAAATACTTGGTTTCCATACACTTCAGGAAATCGCACCTTTGTGCCAAGTGGATAGTCATTACTTGCAATGGCCCGAACAAAGCCTTTTTCTTCAAACTCTTCTTTATAGTCACTTCCGTCAGCTGGAACAAACGGATCACCATCTGTCTGCCACGTATCACTTGAATATGCGGTCGCTACTACCGTTAATACTCTCCGAGGTGCCATGTCTGCACTTACCGGAAACTGTCTACGGGGAGCGCCATCATCTACCTCTATAAGCTCTTCCTGTTTTTGAGCTTGCGATAATAGAGCTGCATCAAACCCATTTGTAGTTGCTATATGAGGAAAAAACACGACAACCGCCACCATAAATGTAATAACCGCAAAAGCATACCTCTGGTGTGAGATATTTCTTTTTGTGTTTTTTTGATGATACATAGTAAACATATGTTTCCCCCATTTTTTGAGATGGTCTCAAAAACCAGTAAATGGTCTTGATTTTTTACGTCACATAGTATACCATACAAGTACCTTTTAGTCAATGTTTTTTTACGAACGAAGGGGTGCTTTTTGTCTATAATAAGCTAAATTTATGCAGAATAAGCCTAGGAGAACATACGGTCATATACCAAAAAAAAGTGTTTCGAAAAAAACACCACATTTTGAAAAAAAGATAATCAAAAAATCGCGGGAAAAAAAACGATCAGCATCTAAGCTTGTTGTGCTTTTTGGTATAGTTTTTACTTTTTTGTTTTCTCTTATTCGACAAATACTACACATAGTAGTGAAAATAACCAAACTACTTATCCCAAAAAAACATTCCTTTGGTAGTCTAATAAAAATTGGTATTACCGTTGGAATTCTAGGCGTAATAGGTCTATCCTCAATCGTTGTGTTTGTCAGCAAAGACCTGCCAGACCCAGACAAGTTGACCGACAGAATTGTTGCGCAAAGTACAAAAATATATGACAAAACCGGAGAGCATTTGTTATACGAAATTTTTTCTGAACAAAAACGCACACTTGTTGCACTAGAAGACATACCAGAAGAACTTAAGAATGGTGTTATAGCCACAGAAGATGCCGCGTTTTATGAGCACAAAGGTATACGCCCACTCAGTATATTACGATCCCTCGTGTATGGCGTACTTGGTAAAAGTCGACTTGGTGGAGGAGCGTCAACACTCACTCAACAGCTCGTAAAAAATGCTATTCTAACCAACGAAAGAACTATCACCAGAAAAATAAAGGAGATTGTTCTTTCTGTACGACTTGAACAAAAGTATGAAAAAAATCAAATCCTACAAATTTATTTTAACGAGATTCCATACGGCTCAACAAACTATGGTATACAATCTGCCTCAGAAAATTACTTTGGTAAACCAGTACAAGAACTGACTCTTGCAGAATCTGCCACCCTTGCAGGAATCCCAAAAGCACCGACACGATATCTTAACAACACCGAGGCGCTAAAAACACGAAGAAACTTTGTGTTACGAAGAATGTACGAAGAAGGGTTTATAACAAAAGAAGAAAAAGAGTCGGCTCAATCCCAGCCCCTTGAGCTCAAAAAACAGTTTGACAGCATGAAAGCCCCTCACTTTGTGCTCTTTGTAAAAGAACAATTGGTAGAAAAATACGGAGAACAACTCGTAGATACCGGGGGACTCAGTGTGATCACAAGCCTTGATTGGGAAAAGCAGCAGATCGCAGAAAAAGCTGTCAAAGAACAATCAGAAAAGACATTTGAAAAAGCCCGTGCCAATAATACCGCGTTGGTTGCCATAGACCCAAGCACTGGTCACATCCTTTCAATGGTTGGTTCACGAGATTTTTATGATGAAACAATTCACGGGCAGTTTAATGTAGCCACACTTGGAAAACGACAACCGGGATCATCATTTAAGCCTATTATCTATACAGCTGCTTTTGAGAAAGGGTACACACCAGAAACAGTACTCTTTGATGTTAAAACCAATTTTGCTGCTTCAGGAAGACCATACACTCCACTAAATTACGATCTCCAAGAACATGGTCCGGTTACTATGCGGCAAGCGCTACAGGGATCGCTCAATATCCCAGCAGTAAAAACACTCCACCTTGTTGGCGCAAAAGATGGAGTGGATTTTGCAGAACGACTTGGGTACTCAACACTATCAAAAGGAAATTTTGGTCTCTCTCTGGTACTTGGTGGTGGAGAAGTACATCTTCTTGACCATGTGGGTGCATATAGTGTGTTTGCAAACGGAGGAAGAAAACACAACCCAACCGCAATCTTGCAGGTGCGTGACTCAAACGGAAACACACTAGATGAATGGAAACAAACCGCAGGAAAACGAGTACTGAACAATGAAGTAGCCGCTACTATTTCACATGTATTAAGTGATGATGGGGCGCGAGCATATGCATTTGGTACAGGCGGTACACTCACACTACCAGGAAGGCCAGTGGCCGCCAAAACAGGAACCACTAATAAATATATAGATGGCTGGACGATTGGATACACCCCAAGCCTTGTTGCAGGAGTGTGGGCAGGAAACACCGACAACACACCAATGGCAAGAGGGTACGGAGGAAGTAAAGTGGCTGGCCCAATATGGAAACAATTTATGACAGAAGCACTGAAAGAAGCGCCAGTAGAAAACTTTCCTGAGCCACCAGAAAACACCACGAACAAACCTGCATTACAAGGATCACAGGGTGGTGGCATTACACTTCAAATAAACAAAGTAACAGGCAACCTTGCCAACTCCTCTACACCAAGCAATCTTATCACCGAACGTACATACACCCAGCAGCACAGTATTCTCCATTATGTAAAAAAAGACGACCCACAAGGGTCTGCACCAAAAGAACCAACAGAAGACCCGCAATATCAAATCTGGGAAGATGCTATTATCTCTTGGGTAGAGAGAAAAAAGGCAGAAGACCCAGAATGGGACATTAGTTTTGAAGAGCCGCCGGCAAAAGAAGACGACCTATACTCACTCGAACTTATACCAAGTCTAGAAGTTATATTCCCAACCCCAAGCACCACTATTACCTCACCAACCATAACCACAGACATTAGAGCAAGCGCACCACGTGGTGTACGAAGAGCAAAATACCGTCTAGACGGAAAATATATTGGACTCATTAAAGAGCATCCTTTCAATTTAGATAAAAACATTACTTGGCTCACCGAAGGTGACCATATCCTCACTATCTCAATCGAAGACGACATAGGTAATGTGGTAGAAAAAGATATTCCGTTTACGTTTTTACGTAACACGGCAAACCTAGAAAATGAATCAATACCTGAAACAGAAGAACAGGAAAAACCAGAAGAAAGCATAGAGACTGAATCACCATAATACAAACAAAGAAACCCAATACAGTGTATTGGGTTTTTTAAAAAATAATAAAAGAGCGGTGTTAGTTTTCTACGACTATATATTGCCACAACCCCTTCGCGTGTCCATCAAGAAAATAAGACTGTATTTGAGTAAATTTTCTTCGCATTAGTCTGTGTTGCTGCACCGGAACTCCATGTTTTTGTCGCTTAAGCGCATCATCCATGTTACATGTTACAGAAAAAATTCTTATGGCATAGCCAAATTCTTGTGCCCAGTTTATGTACCGTGTTACATGAACAGCTTCTAAGTTTGTGTTATCAACAACAACATGGTTCTTTCCTTGTTTTAATGCATCTAAAAACTTTTTTCTGCATTGCTGATGCACCCAAGATAAAAGATTTTGGTCATATATATACTTCCCACTTTCATTCAAAAAAAAATGGTCAGCACTACATACTACTGTTGTGTCCACAGAAACCTCTTTCACGTGATACGTTTTACCACTCCCAGGGACACCAGAAAAGATGTCTACTCGCTTTCTTGGCATACGGCCTCCTTTCAGTCGCAGGTTACTGGGTAACAATACCACACACACCACGTAAGGTCAAGACACGTTCTTATTGTCGAATAGGCATGACTATATAGACATAGTCACCTTCTCCACTCTTTCTTAAAACACTTGGTGATTCTGGGCCATTCATTTGGAATTCTATATCCCCACCAAGATGACTCAGTCCGTCCAAAACATATTTATGATTAAGTAGTATATTACTTGCTTCACCAACCACCGATGCTTCAATCTCTGTTGTGTGCTCCCCGGTTTGTGCGCTCAACGAAGAAATATTAACCTTTGAAGAGTCCGGATTAATAACCAAAGAAACAGCATTGACACCTGTGTTTGTAAACAAACTCGCCGCCTTTATGCCATTTTGCAAAAGATCACACGGAACAGTGGCAACAGTGGTAAACTTTGTGGGGATAATCTGTGTATAATCTGGATAAGTCCCCTCTATGACACGGGAGGTAATTTCACACTCGTTATACCGTATTGCCACCTGATTCTCACTCACCCACAGCCGCACCTGTGTCTCTTTTTGCCCACTTGGCGGATGTAGTCCAATAAGTCGAATAAACTCTGCAATTGTTTTTGCTGGAACTATACAAACACATGATGTGTCCCCTTGCGAAACAGTAATTGTTTTTTCTGCAAGACGATATGAGTCTGTGGCAGCAAGAGTAAGACCTGGTCTCGACTCAGTAAAAAACCCAAAATACACACCAGAAAGCTCCGGCCTAATTTCATTTTTTGCCGCCGCAAAAACGATATCACTCATACCTTGCCTAAATGTCTCTGCGTCAATAGTATACGCATCACCCTCTTCAATATCTGGAATAACAGGAAACTCCTCAGAAGAAACCCCCTTAATTTTAGTACTCGAGGTCCCCGAGGCTATAAGGAGTTGATTTTTAATTAGTGATATGTCTATATGCTCTTGTCGAATCAATCCCACAAAATCTCCCATTGTCTTTGCAGGGACAGTAAATGAACCAGGCTCGCTTACCTTTGCTCGCACATATGCGGTAATACCAATTTCGAGATTGGTTGAGATAAGTCTTACACCGGACTCCTCTGCTTCTATGTTTATATTAGAAAGTATTGGCAAATTTCCCGGCTTTGTTGTAATTCCTATTACTAACTGTAGACCTTTTAGAAGATTTTCTTTTGTACATGTGAACTTCATATCGTTGTGGAAAATTATGAATGATTATTAGGATATATTATATATTATTTATAGTAGTACATAGTAGGGGCTGTGGATAGTGTGGACAATCAGAGAAAAATGCACAACTAAGCCAAGATTAAACCATGTTTTCTCTGGATAACCCGTGCACAACATTGGGTCAATCCTGTGAACTAATTATGTGTAATACTGTACAACTTTTTTACCCTGTGGAAAAGTAGAAAATTATCCACATGCTTACCTTGGTGTTTGCACAGGTGATGTGAATACTTTTTTTCTGTGTATAAAAGCTTCTGGTTAATGGGTAAAACATGTGGATAATTTTTAGAAAAGAACCAAAGTGTCGATAGTACTTTTTGTGGATATTTTTTATCCACAATTGTGTATAACTTTTTATCACCTGTGGATAAATCATAATGTATTATACGGCATAAAGTTCTTGAGTTACCCTCTCTATGTCTTGTTGAATTTTCTCATTTTTTTCAATAGATTCCACAATTTTCTTGTATGCATGTATGGCTGTCGTATGGTCTCTTCCACCGAGTTCCTGGCCTATGGCTGGAAAAGAAAGGCTTAACTCTTTTCGTAATAAATACATGACCACCTGCCTAGGGTATGAAATCTTTTTCTCCCTACTTTTACCCAATAGGTCTTCTTTTGATAGTTCAAAATATTTTGCTGCTGCATCTAGGATCTTTGATGGTGTAGCCTTTGGCTTTGCATGTTGTGCTGCGAACCCGACAAGTATCTCTCTAACACTCTCTTCTGTAGTAGGGGTATTCTTTAGTTGGTGTATTGCTATAATTTTGTTTAGCGCACCTTCGAGTTCTCGCACATTACTTTCGATACTTACAGCAATAATATTAATTAAATTCTCAGAAAGAGAAAACCCTTTTTCTTGGCATTTTGCCTGAAGAATGGCGCTTCTCGTTTCCATGTTTGGTACTGAGATGTCAGCAATCATTCCCCACTCAAACCTACTTCTTAGGCGTGCCTCAAGGGCGGGGATAGCTTTTGGTTTCCTGTCACTTGTCATAACCACCTGCCTTCCTTGTTGATGTAGTTCGTTGAAGGTGTGAAAAAACTCCTCTTGTGTTTGTTCTTTTCCGCCAATAAACTGTATGTCGTCAATAAGAAGTAGGTCTACTGTTCTGTAGCGGTGCTTAAACTCTTTTGCTTTCCCCTCTTTTACGGCGGTAACAAATTCGTTAGTAAATTTTTCAGAACTCACGTATAAAATTTTGGTTTGAGGGTTTTTAGCAAGCATTGCTTGTCCGATAGCCTGAAGGAGGTGTGTTTTACCTAACCCAACATCACCATAAATAAATAATGGATTATAGGTGTCCCCGGGTTTACTAGCCACTGCCTGTGCTGCTGCATGAGCAAGTTCGTTCTCTTTTCCTACAATAAAACTTGAAAAGGTATATTTTGGATTTAGACCAAACTGCAAAAGAAGGCTATTTTTTGGCCCAGTTGACCTGGGTGCAGGCTGCTTTTGGGTAAACACTGCAGGGGTGTTTTCAGTGATACACTCTTTTTCGGTTACATTTTTTATATTTTCAACACGATATTCAACCCGCTTTACCGGTTTTCCAGTTACTCGTTCTATGGTCTTTACCAAATCTGTGTGATATTTTTTCTCTAACCAGCTTTTGGTAAATGTATTTGGCACACATACAAGAATCCTCCCTTGATCATAAGAACTTATGCCTGTGTTACGAAACCAGGTAGTAAAATTAGCTTTGGACAGTGTGAGTTCGAATTCAGCAAGAACAGCTTGCCAGATCTCGTAGTTAGTCATAGATAGTGTTTAAAGATAAGAGGCAATGTAATAGTAGAGTAGCTAAGTGTATCTGATGAGTTTTACTCCATTGTAGCATAGAATTTTTGAATTAAACATCGCTTAAATTAGGTAAGAAGTGAGTAAAGTGTGGATAACCTGTGGATAGTGTGGATAAATATACTCAATTTAGCAAAAAAACTTAATTTGCTAATTTTGTTAACTTGTGTTTCGGTGTTGACGTTTCTTTTGTTTTGTTGTATAATACTCCTCAGTATTAGAATATAGCTCTAACGTAAAAATCGTGATATGCCAAAAAGAACTTATCAGCCAAAAAAAAGAAAACGTTCCAAAACTCATGGATTTCGTGAGAGAATGCAAACACCAACAGGAAGAAACGTCCTTAAAAGAAGGCGATTAAAAGGAAGAAAAAAACTGACGGTGAGTGATGAGAAGAAAGGAAAACGAACACGAAAAACACGATAGCATGGGAGCCCCTTCTAAAAAGGGGTTTTTTTGTTATAATAAAGAGAGGTGTTTTGCAATATATGTTGTTACAAAAAAATAGACTAAAAAGAAAAAGAGATTTTGATATTACCTATAAAAATGGGCGTTTTTTTCGTGGAACATATATTACAATAAAGGTGTGGAAGGTTGATCCTGAAGCTTTTCCTAAAAGAGGTTTTTCCGCTGAGGACTTAAAAGTAGGTGTTGTTGTTGGAAAAAAAGTATACAAAAGTGCGGTAAAAAGAAATAGAATTAAAAGACAGGTCCGTGAAGTTTTTAGGTTATTGGCTAAAGAACGTGCGATGAAGAATGGTTTTTTTGTCGTATGCATGGTACAACCTTTGCCAGAAGATGTAACGTATGATAAGATAGAAAAAGATGTAATGAGAGTCTTAACAAAAACAAATATTTTGTCTAAAAGTATTCACAAAAAGTGAATAAAAAACATGTCTTATGTGGAAGAGTATAGTAGAAGTACCGCGCTACGCAGTGCTTTTGGTGATAAAATTATATCAAAAAACATTGTCACCAGACCACAGTTTTTGGCGGTGTTTTTTTCCAAATGGATATTGTAAATTCTTTCCTTCTTGTTCGCAATACACGTATTGTGCAATTAAAAAGTATGGTGTAATAAAAGGAGGGTTACGCGCAATGAAAAGGATAGCACGGTGTAATCCTTGGAATTGTGGTGGAGTGGATGTGCCGTAAACTAAATATATAAAAAAATCACCGTTTGTGCGGTGATTTTTTTATTTAGTTTTAGGTTTCTCACATCCTGCTCGAGATGGCAATGTCAGTAATACATTGAATTTTCTTTCATCCACTGTTCCTATTACATCAGACTCTCCTTACTCTTTGTAACCAAAAAGTAACAAAAAGTTTTGGCGGGTGCCCCCCAAACCCCCACGTGCTACACCTAATTACTTAGTTTGTGTTTTGTGTGTAAGTTTTTGGTTAGTTTTTTTCAAATTCTTTCTTCTCTTACCAAATGCTCGGGTTTTTCAGGCAAACATTAACTCATTACAGATTTCTTACATGTTGTTCGAAATGACTTTATGTAAAAGATGTAATTCTAACCACTTTATTTTTTGAAGTTTTACCTCGAATAATCGTGATAGATGTTTTTGGTGTGTGTAAATATTTACTTAACAGTTCTATAACTTTTTTATTTGCTTTTCCTTTTTCTGGAACCTCGGTAATTTTTATTTTATATATATTTTTTTCCGCGTCAAACACAACAGAGTTTTTGCTCGATTTTGGTAATACTTTTATTTCTATTATTTTATCCATAGTAAGTATAAGTATAACAAAAAACCACTCAATAGTGCGAGTGGTTTTTTTTGCAAGATGATATATGCCTATTTTGATTCTTTGGTGCTCTCCTTTTTCTCATCTTTTTTTTGCTCTTCCTTAATTTGCCCTTTTAAAAACTCCATGACTCGTTTATTTTGAATCATAATGGCAATTGAGTCTCGAACTTCTGGTCTGGTAAGATTTTCTTGTGCTTCTTTGTTATGTTCGTACGATTTTTTCATGAGCTCGATTTCTTTGGTGATATCTTCTTCACTTATTGCAATATTATTCTCTTTTGCCACAAGTCGTGAAATAAGCGCGGCTTTTGCCCTTTTTTCTGCTTGCTCGGCAAACCCTTTTCTTAGATCATCTTCAGTTTTTTTAATATCTTGAAGGTATTGATCAATAGACACACCATTTTTTTGCAAATCTCGTTGTAATTCATGAAATATTTTTTCTTTTTCAGAGTCAATAAGCACTTCTGGAAGGTCAGCAAAGGTGCTTTTTTCTATCAGTGCATCAAGTATCGCAATTTCACGTTTTTGTTCTGCTTTTTTCTCTTCTTCTTTTTGCATGTTTTCTGCTACAAGGGCCACAAGTTTTTCTATAGAGTCTTGCCCAAGTTTTTTTGCAAAGTCCTCGTTTAGTTCCGGAAGCTTTCTTTCATATACCTCTTTTACTTTTATAGCAAAATCAATAGTTTTACC
>JABJHO010000040.1 GCA_018661775.1 Candidatus Magasanikiibacteriota bacterium
GCCCCTGTAATCCCGTCATGAGTGATAGTAAAGTCATTGCCAGCACCTAGACTAAGAACTGCACCATCTGAGTTTAGTTTAACATCATTATTTGCATATATATCTGTAGTACTTACATACCCTGTTGCATCAATGTAGGTTTAGGTATCAAAAATGCAAACAAAGAAAACAAGGCAATCCTACAAAAATATGATTTATTCATAGTTGTAAAATAAGATTAGTTAATAACAAAGTAAAGCTTTTAGAATTATTATACCTAATTATACCATAAAAAGAATTGTGTAGGAAATATATCTATGCTTACTTTATTTAATCATTTCCTGAATTTGATTTACCTGATCTTCTAAAAATTGTATTTCATTAATTTTTGCTCGCTCAACAGCATTTAGCATTTCCTCTTTTTTTCCTAGTATTTTATACAGTGTGATTAATTTCCACCAAGACTCTCTTACTGTAGGACCATCTTCTACTACTTTTTCTAGTAGTGTAACAGCTTTGTCTGATTTGTTTGTCTTTAGGTATAATTCAGCAAGCATAAAATACAATTGCTGACGTTTTGGTGAATATGTTATTGCATCTTGCAACACCGCCTCTGCTTGAACAAAATATGCCACATCATTATTCACAGCAGCAGACATGTTCAATAGTTGAAATTTTGTAATCAACAAACGCACATCTTTTGGGTGCAACACAATACTTTTCTCCATCTCCGAAGAAGTAAAATTGAGTATTTCTCTGGCTATTCCTATATTTTCTTTGTGAATTGGCTGTCTTAGTTTTTGTAATGCAATTCTTGCAATATCTGTACGTATATCATCAATATGTGGTGAGGGAATACGCAGCGCCTTTTCTGCAAACTCTATACGATTGTTCATCCCCAACTCTCGCAACGCCTTAAGCGTAGCCATATTTGCCCGAGCAGGAAGAGTATTTGTTGTATATACACACAAAACTACACCAACAATAATAACAGTGGTAATAATTGACGAATGGTTTATGTGCCCCTCTTCTTGATCACTACCCCTCTCTAAAAAAGTTCCCACATACTCAACCTGCAAAAACGCCAATAGAAAGAAAAAGTATATATATGACGTTGGATTTTCAAAGGCAAATGCATTGTGCACAAAATGAGCTACAAAGAAACACCCTAATACCCCATACACCCAAAAACGTTCCGGATTTTTTTGTACTAACCGGTAAAGCAGCCAAAAAGCAACCAAAAATAGCGCACAATAGCTCAGCAAACCCACTGCACCCAATGTGGCAAGGGTATTAAATATCATACTATGTGCATTGTCAAACCATGTCTCACCATATCCGTGATTTAAGAATTCCGGCCTGTAGTACTGATTAAATGCATACACAAAGTTGTTTGGTCCCCATCCAAATATCGGCCGTTCTTTCCACGCCTCAACCGCAACACCCCAAGCCATGATACGGTTATTTGCGCCAGGCTTATCAATAGAAATATTTACCAACCGACCAACACCGGGAATAGACCTAATAAATTTACTATCTTTAAAGACAATACACCCAACCAAAGTACCACACAATACTATTCCCAAGGCTATTGAAGCAATTCGCATGTTTTTATCGACCCTATTTTTCCATACATATAATACTAAAAGACACACCAACCCAGCTGCAAGCCCAAGTATGGTTCCTCTTGTTCCTCCTAAAAATATACCCACAAAACCTAACACACTCCCAAGGGCGGCATACGTTTTCCAATATACATGCTTTTCTTGTACAACCAACATAAGCCCTGCAAAAAATAAAAACAGGCCATACCCGCTGTAATAAATTGCATTACCCAGTGTTGCTGATACACGAGCACTACCGCCATTAAGAAGAAAATGTGTATCAACAAAATATTGCCAAAACCCAAGAAGCATAACAACTGATCCGGCACCCAAAAACCACCGAAAGAGTATTTTCCACTCTGCCGCTGTCTTAAACACTGAAGACAGCACAAGAAAAAATACGCCATAATGCACCAAAGTAAAAAACCCAAGCATTCTTTCGTGATTATCCCAAAAACTTTTATACCAATCAATCCCTAAAAATGTTGAGATACCGAGACAGCAAAAAAAGAATAGAACCGTATAAAGAAGTGGTGTTTTTTTTGGCAAGCATGCCTCTTTTTTTGATAAAATTAAGAATACATACCATCCAAAGAGCAAAAGTATGGCTGTTCTTAAAAAGATTACCTTAGGCACAATAAACGGGAAAATAAATTTACTTGTTAAAAGTACCAAAGGAGCAAAGAACACCAAGACGGTACAAGAGTATAGCACTGTTTTGAACATTTTTCTTTTCATACAATTAGAGACTTAATATAAAAGAATGCATATCATCGGCTTTGTAAGGATTTAAATCTATTATTTTTTGAGCCCACTCCTGTGCTTTTTCTTTTTCATCTAACTTTTTATAGACCAAAGCTATGTTATAGTATGTGTCTATGTCGTTACTTCTCTGCTTAGAAAGCATAAGAAAAACTTCAAGAGCCCCCACCCACTTCTCCCTTCCAACCAAAATTCTCGCATATTCCTCTAATTTTTGATCGGACAAGTCACCTGGTTTTATTTCAGCCACAACGTGTATTGAATCTAAAAAGTCTGTAACCGACCCTTTTCTTACAAAGATATCCGCCAACTTTAAATAAATCTTATGTTGCTGAACTCCAAATGTTAAAGACTCTTGTAATATTTCTACTGCCATCTCAGTTTCTCCGATATTATAATACCCTTGTGCCTTTGCATAGTACGCATCAATCCTATTTGGTGAGTACGCATGGGCCTGCTCAAGAAGTACAAAAGATTCTTCCATCATACCACCACCTAAAACAGGATGCATTCTTTGATAGAGCTTTGCCAAGTTTACATAGAACTTAGAATAGTCTCCTGTTTCAGTAATTGCTTTTTTGTATATAGTAACTAATGCATCAGAAAAATCTTGTAAATCTTGTTGATCATGTTTTTCTGGTTTTGCAAAAAGCACTAGCGCCGTCTCTGCCATTGCTGGAGCTATAATATCATACCCATAAAGAATCTGGTTATCAACCTTATTAATAATTTTAACAGCCTGTTCCAGATCTTTTTCTACCAACCTATAAGCGGTTATGATATCTTTAGCGGGAGTAATACTTCTCACATAAATAATAGGGAGTACTAACATTAAAACAATACAAATGACATAAACCAAATATGGTGGTAATGTTTTTGTCGAACACATACGTGTATTTTTCTGTGTAGCAGCAATCAAAACCCCAAAAGAGAGTACAAAAAAAACAGATATAATAAATGAGTCAAAGATAAAAAACCCTTGTACCACATACGCAACAAATAAACCGAGCAAGACTGTTGACACAAAAAAATCCTTAGATTTAAGTTTAAAAATTTCCCAAAAAATTAATACAAACAGCAAGCAAAATAATACAAGACCAATATAGCCGTGAGCCAAAAGTTCATCAAAAAAGATATTATGCGAACTATCAAACCAATGCTCAGTTAGTCTATAGTCATGATTCTTGTCTAAGGGTATTCTCATATTGTTTGTCCCATACCCAAGCAGCGGTCGTTCTTTTGCAGCATTATACGCCATACGCCACAACAATAACCTAGAATTTTTGGCTGGATTGCTTAGGTTGATACTTGTTAACCTAGAAAACATTACAGAAGAAGAGACAAAGGATGAATCTTTATATACAAAAAGTAGGGAGGTTGCTAAAACGCCAGCTACAAGAAATATACTAAGATACGGTTTCATTTTCTTACTTTTGGCGCCCCACAACACAAAACAAATCATTACCAAAACAGAAACACCTAACGCAACAAAAGCCCCCCTGGTTCCTGTATAATACAGTACCACTACATTAAGTAAAAAAAGTGATACCAATAAGATTTTTTGCCATAATTTGCGTGTATCACGGAATAAGTACACGCAATAAAATAAATGTATTAAATTAAAACAGGCCAAAAATGCTGCATTACCAATGGTGGACTGCATACGAATATCACTAACCGCAAGAATTCCAGGAAAGACTACACCAAGTTTTTGTAAAATACCATAAACACACACAAAAAAACTCACACATACACTGGCCCACAACAACTTGCGAAAATCTTTTAAGTCCGTAAACTCTGATAGTAAAATCCACAAAAAAACAATGAGGTGGATATTATTAAACAATCCAACCATTCTCTCGTAGTTTCCCCAAAAGCTGTGGAAAAAATTAATACCACCCACCAAATCAGCAAAAAGCCAAAACAAGTGTAGTCCAAGATAAAAAAATAACGATGTACTATATTTTGGATATTTTGGCGTACTTTTTATATGTAAAAGGTAGCAAACCAAAAGGATGTCAACGAGTATATAAAAGAAAAATGCTTTTGTGGTAATTAACGGAAAAATTAAAGAATCCCCAATTAACATGGGTATTAAAGCAACTGATATAAGTCCACACCGAAAAAACCAAGAAAAATATAGTTTATTTTGCAAATTCTGCATAGATGTTAACTACAATCTAGTCTAATAAGTACCCAAAATCTCTTTGATAACGTGTATCATTTGGATACTTTTCAAAAAGAATTTTTGCATACTTTTTAGCCTCACTCTCTTTTTCTATACGCAAATAAAATAAAATAGTTTTTGTTAACATATACTGATCATTCCCAGTATTCTTTAAACCTTCTAGATATACGGACTCTGCACTACTAATATCTTTCATCTTTTGTTCATAAAATTGTGCAAATTTATTATATACGGGTGGGTTTTCATCGTGTATGGAAATAGCCTTTTTGTAATACTCTTCTGCTATAGAAAAATCCTCCATATGTTTCTCGTAAATCGTTGCTAAATTTAGCGTAGATGATAAATCATACTTAACAATACTTATAGACTCCTTATAGACTAAAATAGCTCGGTCATAGTCCCCCACATACTGGTATATATCTCCCATAGCACGCCAAAATGGCGCAACATCTTCCTTGTTCTCAAAAAGCCCCTGAGCCCTCTTTATCTTCTCCTGTAACCGCTCTTTTTTCGTTGCATTGAAATCTTGTGGCACCGCTATTGCAAAAATATTTTTATACTCCTTCCAATCTTTTACATCTTCTACCTTTTGGTGAGTAAAAAAAATCCAAAAACATAGAGTCAACAAAGAGGCTATGGACAATAGTATTAACACAAAGTTTTTCTTTTTCATAATATAATTTTATTAAAACTACTATACCATACACACACAAATAAGAAAAGACCCGAAATGGGTCTTTTCTTATTGGATACTCGTTATAAAAAACGGGTATTAAGCTACTAAAGAGAAACTGTGGTTGCAGTAGATGAAATACTGTTCAACCCTTTCACTAAGTAACCATTTGTCCAATCGTCTGTCGATACTGAGTGAGATCCAGCTGACAAGTCAGACCAGATAAAGTCATCATTGGCATCAGTAGAAACCTCAAGACTTGTGTGCATGAGCGTATCTGTTCCTGCCACATGTGCAGCATCGCCCGCCATTCTTACTCTTACAGAGTCACCAGATGACGCACCAGTTACGGTACCACGAACTAAGAAAGTCTGTGGAATGCTTGTTGGAACCTTAACTTGCCCAGAAGCCTCTGCAGTTGTCCAGTCAGCTCCCGACGTCTCCCATGTATATATGTCAGCATCCGGAGTACCAATAGTATCATTAAGCACTTCTTCTGTATCTGTCGTTACATTGTAAATGTATAGATCAGTTACATTAGCACCGGTAGTGGTAATGTCAAAGATAAAGCTAGATAAAGCAATGTCATTGTTCAATGCAGTAACTCTAAATCTAAAGAGGTCATTAGCACCATTTCCTAGAGCTGGCTGAGTTGCGCTTTCACTAACTTCTCCGACTATCGGCAAGATCTCAACTTTAGGAACACCTCTGTACACATAATGTGTGTTTCCAGTTGGTGCATCAGTGCTTGACAAGAATTCTCCTGTACCTGTTCCAGTTAACGCTCCCACTGCTGTAACATCTGCTTTTACATTGATCTTGTAGCCCAAAAAGTGATCAGAAACACCATTTGCACTATTAGAGATGTCTGCCAAGTCTGCCATTAGATACAATGTTGCCCCGTTGTTGTCATCTTTGCTTACAACAAATGCATCATCAGAGAAATTAATTTTTGGTTTAGTGCTTGTTGGAGCCATTCTTGTACCAGCTACCTCAGTTCCACTTTCATCAACAAACCAAATTTCATCATAATCTTTGTATGAAGAAGAGCTTGTATCAGTGACAACCTGAGTTAGGTATAGGTATTCAAGTTCAACATCCTCAGTAGTTGTTGCATAGAATCTAAATGCTGCAAGTTCTACATCAGTACCAGCAGAGAAAAGAGTTGCATTCGTATTGTCCGATGCTAAACTTACCTCCATAGTACCTCCAGCAGCACCAACAGTCATTGCACTAGCACTGGCTGTGCTATATGTTTCTGTTATATCACTACCAGAAGTAGCCCCCTGTGCAGTAACCGCATTTGTAGCACCTTCATCATCCGCAGTACTTCTTAAATCAATGGTGTGTGCTCCTCCTGCGGTTGCACCGGCAGTTAGGTCAGCATATACCAACATGTTAACTGCTCCTCCTTTTGGTACCACAAATTGGTCATCACCAGACAAAGAAACAGTTATTTCTTCATCATCTTGCACATCAGTATCACTTCCATCTTTTGTTACAGAAAGCTCTGTTCCATCCACAACAAAACGAATGTTTTGTATTTCATTGGATTTAGCAGTAGCACTTGGTCTAATACTAAATTCAAAATCAGTAACCTGTACGTCTTCAGCTGAATCAGATGCATCAAATCGAATAGTTGAGTACAAGTGGTTTGATGAACCCTGAGCTATTGTCTGTGCAGCTGGCTGAGAAAGAGTTAATACAGAAAGTGACAAACTGCTAATAGTCAAAAGATTTGCATCAGACTCCGCATTTGGGAATGCATATGCAGGACTTGTCACAATAGTAATCGAATCTCCAGTGGTCTCACCCACAGCATCCAGGTTTGCTTCAACAGTAAAGTCTACAGCAAACTGCACTGTATCATCTTCGGTACCATCTGCATTTAGATTACCCATAAGATGGATTTCATTGTTTCCGATTGGAAGAGTGAAAGAGTCACTAAAAGTTACACTACCACTTCCAGCACCACTACCATCTGTGGCTCCAGTAAGAGCTTGACCAGCAGCATTTACAAGTTTTAGCTTTGTAAAATCTGCTGCCTGAAGAGTAGCAGAAGCACCTACCTCAATATCTAATTTGATACTTCTAATATCAATTGGCTCACCTTGAACCCTAAAGTTCCAAGAACCCAATTTTAGATCGTCTGAGTCTTCTGCGATTTTTCCAGCAGAAACAGTGTTTGTTTTGCTTACATTTAATGTACCACGTGAAATAGTTACTACACGGTTACCATCAACTGCAGCATTAGGTGTTGGGTATGTCTCGTTAAGCAAGTCTCTTACCATGATATCGTCAACTTTTTTGATATCAAAATCAAGTGTTCTTCCTGAACCACCTACAATATCACCTCTAAGAACAAAAGTTTCATTTCTACCATTTTCAATCATTCCTGCGTCTACGCCAGAAAGATCAAAAGTAACATAATTGTTCATCATTTCTGCTGTTGCAATAACATTTCCGTCTACAACAAGAGAAAGGTTTGCAACATCAGCACCATCAGCAGAACCTGCATTGTTAAATCTCATAGACTCAACTGCAAGATCAATATCGTTTCCACTGTCATTGGCAATTTTTACACTCAAGAAGTCAAAACCTTCTGTTCCAACCTCTTCGGTAACATTACCACGATCTGGGCTTTCTGTAACAGTAGCCACACCGATTGTTACTGTTGAGTTTACCTCGATAGCATTACCAGTAATACCATTTTCCATACCTGAAACAGATGCGTCTGTGTCAATTGAAGCAAGTTTTAATACTGGTTTTTCACCTGCATAGTTATCTGTACTTGCAACCATTTTTCCAACAATTGAAAGCTCGACTGTACTATTTGCAGGAACAGTTACGTCTTCGGTAAATGTTGCTTGGTGTGATGAGTTTAGTGTTTTGTAACTGCTGCTAAGCAAAGAACTGTCAGCAAGCATAACATTTACACCTGAGAACGCATCATCACTTGCAGGACCACCAGCTCGCTCTACGGCCATACTATTAATGGTTACGTCGGCATCGCTTGTGTTTTCAATAGATACTTTTGTGAATTCATTATGTGTTGAACCTTCGAACACATAAAGACCTTCTCCTGGAGTATCTGAAGCAAGAGAAACAGTCAAAGCACCTGCTGGTACTACTTCTCCTTCTCCTTCACCTTCTCCTTCACCTTCTCCTTCGCCTTCTCCTTCACCACCTTCGGTAGCTGGGATTTGAAGAACGTTTTCTGTAAGACTGCTTCCTGCAGTTGATCCTGAAGCCATGTCTTCGTTAAGAAGATCCATTGAAATTTCAGTAGACCAGTATCGTACATTTGCTGATGCATCATCTACCATGCTCCATCCACCTGTAGTGTATACATAGTAGTTGTCGCCATTCATAGCACGCATTCCAGCTATTGGAAAGTTTGAATCTACCAATGTGTAATCAAGTGCCTGTGGGTTTGTTACACCATTGATTTTACTTGCCCAATTGTCACCAAACCATTTAGCAGCACTAGCTTCGTCTGGGATATGAGCAATAGTATGATCATTTCCTACAACGTATACTTTACCACTAAAACTTTGTGTGTCTTGGATAAGTGAACCAGGAAAAAATCCAACATAATTTGGATCATCCCTTCGTTGGTCATAATTTCCTGCACATTCGGCAGTAAGGGTGGCATACCCAGACCAGTCAGCTTCATAATCGTCAGTCATAAACCAACTCTTATAGATAGCTGCGCTTGGGAAACTCATGTATTCTAGGTCTTCTGTGACCATGTATACTCCGTTGTTTCCTTCTACCATAAACGTATCACCTGGTTCTAAATCACCGCAGTGGTTGTCAGCATTTACTACAAGTGGCATAAGTGCAGCTGCACCCATACTCCACATTACAGTAACTACTACAACAGACCATGTGAACGCTTTTTTACTTAATGTAATAACGTCTGTCATAAAATAATTCCTTGTCTTACTCTAGGGCGCTAGAATATGTTCTAGTCACTAAAATAAGAATTTAATAATTACCACGCAACCTCCCAGCTCTCTGGGACCGACCTTTCAAGTTGTGTGGGCCACGCATGTGCGTGGTGCTCTTTCCTAAATAAGTAGGAAAGAACGAAACAAATCCCCTGTTGTTATAACCGAGGCTATAACGATACCATTACCGTATGGCTTATGTGCCCTTTGCCGCGCAAAGGGAACGGAGCCGCACAGTAACTCAGGGTTTTTATTGTTATATTTCTTCTCTTTCTGGTTCAAGAGACACTACCTCTACAACAGGTTCTACATCACCTTCTATTTCGATAGGATCCGTGTCGCTGTGTTCTCTGTCTTGATTCTCATCTGGAACTTTCTGCTCATCTACAGTATTTTCTTGAGACTGTTCCACTTCTTCTACGCCTTCTTGTGCTGCTACCGGTTCACTTTCTCCCTCTTGTGCATCTTCACGCTGTTCTTTTTGTTCTTCTTCTATAATTTGTCCTTGCACTTCCAACGCCCTATCATCTGTTTTTTGAGTAATTTCTTGTACATCCTTGGTTTTTTCTATTGCCTCGTCTATTGATCCTGCTTCGAGAAGTTGTTGTACTTCTCCTGCTATTTCTTGCATGCGCTCTATTGACTCGTCAATATTTTCTACCACCTCTTCTTGTTCTGTATCTTCTAGAGATTCTTCTTCAATGGCGCTTACATTGATCGGAGTCGACGTTGTTGCTGCCTCTTGTGTTTGCACATCTTCTTCTGTTATACCTACAGTACTAGATACTACAATAGTAGGCGTGCTTGTTGCTTGTTCTGTTACCGCCGCAAGTGCTTCTGTAAACTCTTGTGCATCTTCTATCATTTCTTCGACCTTATCTTCTATGATATCTTTAGCATCTTCTGAATCAAGAACTGCAATTGCAGCGAGTTCAGCCATATCTATGTCGTGTCTAATTTCTACCACTTCCTTGGTCAAGACCAACTCTTCTTGTTTCTTTTCTGTAGTGTTTTCTATCTTTACCGCCCCTTTGGCCGCCTCATTAGCAACTTCCCGTAATGAGTTAGAGATATTTTCTGTTTTTTGTGTTACTTCTTTTGCTGCATATTTTGCTTTTTCTGAATCCTGTTCTTTTAATTCTTTAAATGTTTCACCAACTGACGCAACTGATTTTTTGAGCCGCGCAACGACTTTTTTCACTTTTTTTGGCTCCTTGTCCATTTGATGCAATTCAGCTGTTCGTCTTTTTGCTGATTCAAGGTGTAATTGTGTTTCTGCTTCTTTATCTCCTGTCGCGCTCGCCACCATAATCTGTGTTTTTTCTGCTGCTAATTTTACGGAATATAATACATCCCCAGGCATGCTTTGTGATGATGCGCTTACTCCAACGGTCCACCCCGCAATCGTTGTAATGATAACCATACACATAAGTGATCCGGCACGCACTCTACATGCGGTTTTTTGAGAAATAAACATTCGTCCAATAATATAGAGTCTTTCTCCCAAAGAATATGCTGGTGCGGTATGTTCTTTTGTAGATGAAATACGCGCAAGCAACGTCTTTTTTGATTGCGCAACAAAAGACACATCAGGATTGATTGGGCTGTGTGTTTTTCGCAATGCTTTGAGTTGTTGTTGTAGTTCGCGTGGTGTCATAACGTATACCATCTATACATTAATAATTTCTTGTAATTTTTTCATAGCCCGGTGCAAAAGCACACGAGTATGGGTATATTTTTTATCTAATATTTGTGCTGCTTCTTTTAAAGAATATCCCTCTATATATCTCAGCAAAATAATATCTTGGTATTCTTCTTTCAGCTTTTTTACGTGCACAAGGATTGTTTCCACTTCCATCTTTGTGTCTATTTTTTGCATTCTACACTCTTCAGGAACACCGTGCCCTTCTTCAATAGGAACTACCTGCTGTTTTGCTCGTTTTCGATAGACATCTACAATGGTATTCCTTGCGGTGGTGTAAAAAAGACCACTCACACTTGCAATGCGTTTTTGTGGATTTTGTGTGAGATATTGCCACACTTTCAGAAACACGTCATGAGTAATATCCTCAGCATCTGTGTGATTGCTTAATTTTACGTAAACAAATCGATAAATTTTTTCTATATATGTATCGTACAGTCTACCAAATGCTTCTGCGTCTTTGTGTGCTTGTACACGGTACAGAAGCTTTTTTTCAGATACCATAGAATGTGTTTTGTTTGTCATAATAGTAGACGTAACTTGGAAGAAAGTGTTACAACCCTAAAGAAAGTGTATACACTGGCTTATGCAACATGCCAGTGATATGTATAATAATTGTCCTTATTTTAGCAAAATTTTGTGTTTTTGTCAATATGTTTATACCATACACAGCCTAGTCTACCAAAAACACATAAAAACACCTTGACAAAATGCCATATACATGATATGTTGTATAGTGTTGTATATACAAGTATACCCTTAATTTACCTATGAATCCACCAACAACAGTACCAGAACAAACTATAATTCGTGTATCAGTGTCTGAAGCAGCTAGACTTTTTGGTATTAGCCAACAGACCGTTCGTCGTGCACTAAAAAATAATGCAATATCTTTTATTGTTATTGGTAATAGATATAAAATTGATTTTGCTAGCTTAGTTACCTGGTCTCAAAGTAAGATTACCGTAAAAAACAAAATGAATGGGAATGGTATAGGGCAATTTGTTGCCAAATGGCGCATACCATCAACCTCATAAGCTCATCCGCAAAAAAACACCCACATATAGCTGGGTGTTTTTTTATAGAGTAATGTATTATTTCTTTGCTATGAGTGCAAATTCTTGTGGCTCTTGTCTGTCATATTCATGAACCAGTGATTCAACGGTACGGGAAAGACTATATTGTTGACGAATGTTTCGACGAAATACCTTTCCAATCTGTTTTCTTTCCTCTTGATTCAGTGTACACATACGTGCAACCCGATGCATAAGTGCAACAGTGTTGTGCACAGGAAATCTGTACACATGGTCTGACACCAACTCTTTGTGCTGCGGTATGTCTGAAACCAATACAAGGTTTGCATATGCCATAGCCTCTATTACCGAATACGGTAATCCTTCTTCAGAAGAGGCATGCACAAAACATCGTGCATGTGAATAGAGTTGCTCAAGCAATGGGCCAACTACAAATCCGGTAAAGATAATAGATGACTCCCCTGCTGCCATATCTCGTAATCTTGTAGTGTATTCATCGGTATAATACCCATCACCCACAATCACCAAATGAAGTCCGGCAAACAGACCCGTCTGTACCCCGCGCTTCCATGCGGCAATAATAGTATGTATTTCTTTGTGCGGTACAAAGCGTGACACCACAAGAACGTATTTCTCTTTTTGTATGCCAAGTTCTTGTATAAGTTTTGTCCCAGTATTTTTATGTATTTTTGGCACCGCATTGGGAATATATTCTGCCGCGCATCCATATGTTTCGGCCACGTACCGTTGCAATGCCCGAGAAACAACAATAGTATTGTGTGGGACATTACATGCCATCCATTCACCCGTACGAAGCGCAAGCCGTGCAAACCATCCCCATTTTTTGTGCAATCTGTCGATTGAGTGGAAGGTGGTAATAACACGTATACGTGGTGCAAATATGCGCGGTATCCAAGAACACAGTGCCGGACCAACACCGTGATAATGTATCGTGTCTACACCACTTGCCATAGCATGAAGTGTCGCAAAGAATGCATACGTAATGGTGTCTAAATGTTTTGTGTGTGCGCTTGGCACATACACTACACGTACACCTTTATAAATAGAGATACGTGTTTTTGTATACCACAACCGACTATACACCGTAATATCTTTGCCACGCAAAACAAGGTGCTCTGAAATATCATGCACATGTCTTTCGACTCCGCCAAATCCGGCTGGAATCCCTTTTTGTCCTATCATGGCTATCTTCATACAATACGTGTAGTAATAGTAGTATATATCTCCTGTAGTTTCTTGCTATACACAGCAACAGACATTTCAGACCGAACCTTATTCTGCAACACCGCTCCATTGTGTACCAAAAGAGATAACGGCGCAGTATACCACTGCTGTATTATCTGTGCAAGCCCGTCTACATCGCCTGGTTCAAAAAGACATGCTTTGGGTAGCAACTCAGGCATCCCCCCAATAGCACTTGCAATAACCACTTTTCCTTTTGCCATAACCTCAAGCACACTATATGGACAGTTTTCATACCACTCCGACGGTACCACCACAAACTTTGCTGCTGTTATTGTCTGGTCTAATGTTTCTCCCTCAAGCCAACCACAAAACTCCACATTTTTTATGTGATGTGTTATGCAATACTGTTCCAAAAGAGATTTTTCTGGACCATCTCCAACAATCTTATACGAAATATCTGGCGTTTGTTTTGCCGCCCCAAGCAAGGTCAAAATACCTTTTTCTTTTGCAAGCCTACCAACATACACCACCGTATTTCCAGGCAATGAAACAGTATCTTCTTCAATTGGGTTTTGTACAACTTGTATATTGCCCATAGGAATACCCGACTTTTTACAGAGTGTTTTCATACATGCACTCGGCGCAATATACCAATCCACCACAGTGCTCCATTTTTTCCAAGAACGAAAATAGGCTTCACACATGGCAAAAAATGACCGTGTCCAAGACCCCATTGCATTGTGCAAAAAACAGCGATAATACTTGCCACCCAACATAGATGTATCAATAGTATTGTGATGAAACAGCGTATAGTTTGGAGAAAGCATTTTGTAATCATGCAATGTCATAACACTTGGAATATTCTTTGCACGTACCACGTCCAGCAATGCATAGGATAACTGATGATAGATATTATGAAAATGAATCACGTCTGGTGCAAAATCATCAACCAACTTGGCAAACCGTTTTTTTGCGTCAACATTATATATACTTTTTATCCCATACATAACACGAGCCATCCACGAGCCTGTTGCATAGTCAATAGTGTCTATGAAATATTCATTTTCCAGAGTATTTGTTTCCTGTTTCATGCCAAATACTTCCACCGTATGGCCTGCGTCTTCTAATACACGTTTAGTCAAAAAGACCACCCGTTCTGTACCACCACGAGCATACCAATATTTGTTGACAAGTAAAATCTTCATACTATCTGTTAGATTACTGTACCAGAAAAAAATTTATGTCGCATAATCCACCACCCAACAGAAAAAATATGCTTTTTCATTGCACTTCTTGCGGTACAAATCATCCACGCAGGTTGCTTTTTTTCTTGTAGCACATGTCTCCCTTCTTGTGCTTTTTTTCCCTTCCACACAGTATCAAACTCGGCGTCCGTAGTAATATTTCCAAGAATAACATTGTGCACAACCGATGGGTATATGTCACCACGTGGATCAAGGTAAAAAAATCGTACTCCCGGATCATTGCTCAATGCCTGCTCTTTTTGTGTATAAAAAATATACATACTCCGTGTAAAATAAGCACGAAGCCACCGCTTTACAGACCATGAGGCAAGTTCTTTTTCTATAACATAGCGATAGGCCTCTGCAAGTGTCTTGCTGTTTGGGTTGTTTTCTATCTGAATACCACCAAAAAAATGTTCCGAGCTTTGTGCAAATGCGTGGGTAAATTGCACACCCCTTTTTACTGTTTCGTCATACACTTTGGTAAAGTCTCCAATATTTTCTGGTGTTACCGTAAAGGCAAGCCGAAGATTGGTCATCCCTAGCGCCTGAAGTCGTTCGAGTGTGTCTATACACTTGTTCCACGCATCTGGAATACAGCGCATTTGCTCATGCATCTCTTTATACCCATCTATTGAAATAGCTACGCCAATATCTGGTTTTATCGCAAGAATTTTTTTCATTTGCCGCTCAATAAGTACTGGCATAAATCCATTGGTAGAAATCACTATTCTTGCGCGTGGGCAACGATCTACCACAGTTTGAACAATCTCAATAATATCATTACGCAAAAAAGGCTCACCACCAGAAATGTTGATATCTTTAAGTGTTGTTGGGAGTTTTGCATATTCTGCTGGTGCAATTTGTGGAAAATCTTTTATCTTCCATATAAAACACATTTTGCACCGAGAGTTACAATTATAGGTAATTCCCAAAACACAATCTATAGGTTGTTGGTTTTTTTTCTGTTTCATATTTCTGCATTATATTTCTGATAATAATATCCCACAATACCCGCACCGGTCCAAAAATAACACATAAGTGTTCTAAATTCTGCATATGGCCCAAAACACCCTAAGACAGCAATAGCCGCTACACTTCCAACACACCCGGCTGCAAGTATTTTGGGAAATTGATCTACGGTATGCATTTTTAAAAGCGCATAGCTCATGCGTATCAGCGCCACAAACATGCCTGCATATACAATAAGCCCAAGTGTACCAAGCTCTCCCCAAATGCTCAACCAATTATTATCTATTTGTCCATACACATTTTGTACACCAAACGGCAAATGAAGTTTCTCATATACTTCTCTATTGTCAAGCGCCGACGCAACTCCCCCACCATACCTTCCGGGACCTACGCCAAATAGCGGTGCATGCGGAATAACAATACGCGGGGTATTAATAATAAAAAATATTCTTCCAGCACCATCATAACTTTCTCGCCAGGCGCGTATACTGGTTGCCTCAAGTACACGTTCGGATAATGACATTGTTGGCGACTCGACTATGTGTTGTGCACTTTGGGTAAAAAACAATACTGCACCAATATATAAGAAAAAGATGCTGGCTCCCACAACCATGACCTTTTTTAGTCGCCTGTCAGCATATACACCTACACCAATCACACCTATCCCTACCGCAGCCGCAATCCAACTTGCCCGAGAATATGTCAATAATAGCGCCGCAGCAATAGTTGCAAATAGCGCCCAAAACCAATATTGTTGTGTTTTTGATCGAATATAATAGACACAGGCAAAGAGATATATAAGCCCAAAAGCCAAAAAACTCCCCAACCTGTCGTATCTTCCAAGTGTCCCAAAAATACGTGTTCCTGCGGTCCAAAACTGCTCAATTGCCCCAAGCGTTGCCCAAGAGCTTACCTGCACTCCAGCAGAAGAAAAAAGATATGCGTCTAACCGTCCACCAGCAAGATATTGTACCAATCCAGCGCCGGTCTCAAATAAGAGCATGCCAAAACATAATGCGACAATACGGCGAATATGTTGCTCGGTATACGCGCCAAACCATAGGATAAAGAATATCACCACAAAGCGCATAATCTGCCGCATACCAAAAAGCCACGTTACCGGACTATACCACTGTATCAACAGTGTAATACTCGCCAATACAATACTGCCACAAATCCATGGTGTAAGCGGGGTTCTTGGTATGAGTGTGCCTGTTTTTTGTATAAACCTCATCCACGTGGCAAAAAAATAGCCATACAGTATCATTTCTGGAACGTATTTTATATATGTATAATACTCGGGTGGTGCGTGCATTAGCACAACACTCTCCAAAGGGAGCCACACGAGCAATGCGTACAATATCCATTGTGTTTTTTTGTAGTGGTCCAAGAAGAAGTATGATGTAATACCAAAAAGACCAAGAAGTGCGTATATGGCAACTATTTTTGGCACAAATAAGAGGAATACATCAAACATAGTGAATAATCTATTATACAAGATATGTGCATAGATTCAACACACATCTTTATTCTTTGCAACAAGGTACAAAAAAACCACTATTGCAGTGGCGTATGTATTGTGTCGTCTTCTGCATCTACCCACCAAATATATTGATGAATACATGGAGAAGTGCGGTACGGTTTGTCAGACCGTCCACACAAGAAAAAATAAAGAGCGACTACCCTACTATTGACAGAAATATAGACTAGTTGTTGTTGGAGCCATTGTGAGTGCACCCAACCGGACCATCAACACCGTTTAAGAAAGTGCACGGATAGTTTACCCCATCGCTAATGTGACAAGTACACGCATCATGACCAAAGACGGTAGCAGAACATTCAGCCTGTGACTCGTATGTACCGGTTGGTACATTTTGTCTACGAGGGCCATCAACTGCTGGCCACCACTCGATAAGCGCAGTGCCTTGTGCCACTGCAACCTCAACAGCAAATGTTGTGCAATCGCCATTTGCCGGACGACAGGCGCTTGCAACACACACTTCGCCTTCCGCACAAGTGGTGTTATCTACACAGCCACCATTTCCGCCCGCTGGGTCGCAAAGTGGATCGGCTGAGCAGTCAGCATCAGCACAATCTGCATCACCATCACCGTCATTGTCAATCGTATCACTGCAGTCCGTCTCGGGACCAAACAGGGCACCTTGATCAATCCATGTGGCAATAAGAGAAATGTCCTCAGCTGAAAGTGGTGGTCCACCTTGTGGCATTTGACCACCGTTGATAACACCAGCAGTGCCATCTACCTTATGCCATAGATATGAGAGAGATGAGTCTCCGGCTGTGATATAGTTCATACCTTGACTGGACGCGGTACCAATCGTAGCACGCACGGCGGCGGCGTCAGAAAGGTTTAGTCCAGCAGACGGATTTGCATTCTCATGATGACATCCAACACAGACATTAAGCACTGGTGCGATATCTTCATAAAAGACATCACCAGGATTGGCTGCACAGTTTGGTGCGTCAACACAGTCAGGGTCTGTACAGTCAGTGAACCCGTCACTATCATCATCGTTCGCGTTGTCACAGATCAGCTCACCGCCAACAATGTTTCCTGTCTCGTCTGGGCAATTCCCAATACCAAGACAATCGGTGTCATCGCAGTCAACATTAGTGTCGCCATCATCATCTAGACCATTGTCACAGATTTCATCAGGAATAATAATTTCGCATGCGTCACCTTGACCGTCATCATCAGTATCCAGCTGGTCCGCATTTGCATCATCTGGACAGTTATCGCAACCATCACCAACTCCATCACCATCACGATCTTCTTGGCCTACGTTTGGATCTGCTGGACAATTATCCAATGCATCAATAGTGCCATCGCCATCTGAGTCAGCCTGGACACACACACTGTTTACACAGGTTTCGAGTGGACCACAATCAGTATCATCTGCACATGCTTGTGGAGCAGTGCAATGCGGGTCTGTATCAATCTGACACAAGGCAAGCGCACCGCAACTCTCAACAAGTTCTACAGCACCCAAGGATTGGCCTTCAGAAATATTGCAACGATAGAAACCGTAGCTTCCATTAATAGTGTCACAAAATTCCGGAGCAACATCATTACAGACGAACACCTGATCCATACATGCCCCATCAATACACACACCTGTAGGACATGCGAGTCCATTAGCAAGTAGTTCACTTACACAACCCAAAAGAGGGTCGCAAGATCCAACTTGACATGGTCCTGGTTCAGCACACACCACTTCGTCTCCGGAGCAAATCCCACCAACACACGCGTCATTCTCACTACAAAGACTTTCGTCATCGCAGGGGGTTGCGTCGGCAAGTGCAGCATTCACACAAGGCGAACCTTCTAAGATAGCTGAGTCACATGAATCATCAGTACACACTTCTCCATCATTACAATCGAGAAGGTTTACTGTGGCACATGTACTTGCTGCGTCACACTCCGAACGTGTTGTGCATGGGTCTCCGTCTTCACATAAAGTACCCTCAGGCTCTTCCTCTGTAAGCACACACGCACCATCTTGGCACACTTCATTTGCACAAGCCAATTGACCCGCACAAACAATAGCTTCTCCAATACACTCATTGAATGCATCACAGATATCATTCTGTGTACATGCGTCACCGTCATCACAGTCTAGATTCACCCGTGAAACCTCGATACATTCACCACCTAGACACTGATTTTCTGTACACTGGTCTGCAGTGGCTGGACAAGGGGTAAGCTCATCGCAGGTTACAATAGGTACACAAATAGCTAGTGTTGGGAATGGACCAGAGTTCTCTACGACAGTACCTTCTGGACATGGGTCGGCAACTACACGAGCAGAACAAGATCCGTCTGCAGCCTCAACAGCTAGTGAGCGATAGCGATCATGGTACGGAGTTTCCTCGCCCTGATCATTAGTATACACAACACTGCTATCATCTCTTGAGTACGTTGCACCAAGTGGTAAAAACGGTCCACGACATGCTTGTTGTGGCCCAACTGAAACGTCGATAGGTAGAAGCGCATATTGTTGCGTCCCTAAACCACCTATCAGCGATTCGACTCTACTACACCCTGTGTCAGCATGGCATACCGAATTGGCAGCACACTGATTAACTCCATCAGAGAGTCCACCGTTACTCTGTTGGTAACATGAGAAACTCCCCTCCAAAGACAGTGTTGTGTCATCTTCTGGGTTAGAGGAATCACAGCCTGTAAACAGAACTGTGACAAGAAAAAGAAAAAGTATGCGATAATGCATAGCACTCTCCTGATTGCGCCCTCGCGCAATAAAATGGGCAGAAATGCCCGATTATAAATTGTAAGTTTCTACATCCATACCACACGATTGTGATACAGACGTATAAAACCCCGAATCCTCTTAATTCGGGAACAAAAATATTTAAAGATCTTTAAGGGTGACGAATTACGTACACCCTATGTCCTCCTGACACAGCTCTTCTGCTTCGCATGTGTCCAAAAGGACCCACACACCTGACGCACAGCGAAAATGCTGCACAGGCTCATTATCTGCTGGCCGGACACAATCACCTAACCCTTCAACAGTGCATTCAATCTCCGGAACACATAACCCTTGATCCTCATCCCAAACCGTACCATCACCGCAAGGCGGGTCAGACACTCCTTCATCACCCGTAGGCAATGACATGTCAAGTGACATATCAAGTGACATATCAAATGATGGTCCTGTTGGCAGTGTTGCAGGGTCAGAGTCAGATGTTCCACTATCAGTATCCACCATGGTGTCTGCAGAATCAACCGACAGGTCACCGGCGGTGGAGGTGTTTCCCTTCATGTTGCAAGAAAGTGTTGTGTCTTGATGAACACATACATTATTCCTGCAAAAGATCCATTGACTCTGACCCTCTCGCCCGGTCCACTGAGTTCGCTCCTCGTTATTTAGGACAAGAGTCTCACCGTCCAGCATAAAGCAATCAGGGTCTTCTTGACACTCAATCCCCAGAGAGATAAAACTCGATGGAGACGCTGGGTCATCTGGGCAATGATCATAATCATTCGGAATCCGGTCATTGTCGCGATCATGTGTTGATTTCACGATATCGGTACAACCAACACCAAGTAAGAGAATCAATAATGCTTTTTTCATTTTTCTACCTTTCGTTAAAAAGAAACCTGAATATCTAGTGTTGGGCTGATGGAAAAGACGCCACCTTGGTGCACAAAGACCTGCTCTACTGTTTTACACGTATCAAGGAGAGCACACTGCGCACCTGGGACCTGCTCGTTTTTGATTGCTTCCCAATGACCATAGGAATACCCAAAAGATACCCCCAAACTTGGTCGGAACGCAAGCACAGTCTTTGGAATAACAAGCGCTGCACGAAGTCGTGCACCTGCTGACCAGAAATAGACATTACTCTCATCCTGACTTCCGCCCGGAATAAATGTTACGTCCACAGCACCACCAACCTCAAACCATGAAACCAAAGTATAATCATAGACGAGACCAACTCTGGTATAAAGATTTCTCTCTAGTGAATGACCAAGACCTAAGTCAAGACCAAACAATCCACGATCGGTGTTGATGATTGGGAATACGAACTTGCCAAAGATATTGTCATTATCCTTTTTTGGAATCCGAACCTGATCATATGCTAGGCCAAATCTAAATGGTTTCGGCTTTGGCTTGGTGAGAATTACTTTAGGTGGTGGGGTCTTTTTTTTCTGGAGCTGCTTTAGGGTATATAAGGTAAACTTAGTATTGCTCTCCGAACACAGCCGCAGAGCAACTGGGCACATGTTTTCCGTATCACCATCACAACTCCATCGAGCACCTTCCCCCAAATCAATATTGACTTTATATTCACAGACTCTCACATTGTTTCCCTGGCCACATTCCGCCTCCGTTATACTAGGTGTTTGACATGTTGGTAACACATCTTCAACCGTTATAACCTTTAAACCTTTCTGGGCTGCGGCTTTGGCTTTAGCTTTGGCTTTAGCTTTGGGTTTAGCTTTCGCTTTGGCTTTGGCTTTCGCTTTGGCTTTGGCTTTGGGTTTGGCTTTGGGTTTGTCTGCTGCGACCTTACTCAACTGATACAGAAGCACAAACTTCTGGCGTACATCTTCACAAAGAAGTAGCTTTAACGGACATGGCTTCTTGGTATCATTTTTACAGCGCCAACTATGGGTTGGCCCACTTCCAAGTACAATGTCAATTTCTTTTGTACAAGGCTTACCACCTTTCGCAATACCACACTGTACTATGCGGGTGGTTCCATTTGGACACAAAGCGGAAAAGTTTTCTTGAACACGTATTGGTGTGGCCGCCACAATGGACGGCACAAGAAGAAGTAGGATATAAAATACAAGTCTCATTGGACAGACCTTTCTTTCTTTTTTATGAAATGAGCAAACATATTTGCATAAGCACTAAACGTACATGCACATGCTTTATACACCCTGACACACAAGATAGATAAAGCATGTCCCAAAATAGTGTGTCTATGTGTTAACATACACTCACTATCTTAGGAGATTGAATTAATACTACAAACCTATAATTACTCACTAGGCTTACTACGAACCTTTAACACACCGTCTTCTCTTTGCTCCACAACTTTAGATTGAGTAGCGACCTGCTTTCTTGGAGATCCAGCACCAGCAGAAGGGTTTTTGGAGGTTGAAGAAGTAGGGGGAGTTTTCGCTCTACTCATCATTGCTTCATAAGCCTTGCTACATTCTGGACGAGTCTTCTCAGCACTCATACACCCACTAATATACTGATCTTTACGAACTCTTGCATTGTTTTTTGCAACACCATGATACTTCCTTATGCGTTTATCATGATCTTTTACTGTACCATTGAGCTTGGTAAAGTTTCCAACAAGGCTATTATGCTCCCCTCTAAGATTTTCAACTTTATGAGCCACACCTCTTGCTTCCCACCTGGTACAATTAGCAGGATCGTTTTTATTGATGGGATTCTCTGTTGGATTAGCACTTACCTGCCATTCCAAGCATGTACCATACAAAGTTTCGAAAAAACGTGTTCGTGAGTACTCTACACTCGATAGACGTTTCTCTTGGTAAGCAAGAATTTTATTATGAATTGCTAGATCACCTTCAACACCATCCAAACGCCCTTTAACCCAGGCACCCTGAGGACAATTCCCTTTAGTGTCACGAGGTTTTTTGCAATACCCCTCAACTCTTTGGCTGAGTTTTTGAGTTTTTGCCTCTGCTTTTTCTGCACTTGTTTTGACACCGTCAAAGTCCATGTACAGGTTTAGGATTGCAAGAGCAAAAACAGTGATAATGACAACAATAAATGCATTTGCCAAAGAAAACCAAGAAGGTTTTGACAGTTGTTTCTTCGTGTCGAACACCTGAGTGGCGCCTTCGTTCTCATGAGGCGGTGCATCGCCAGACTGACGTACCTGAGATTGGTCGGCACTTAGTACCTGTTCACGATCATGTTTTTGAGTAGACATAAATTCTTCTCTGCTTTCTCCTGAATTTTCAGGTTGTTCTTCTGGTTGTCTATTGAAAGATTTCGTATCTCTTGGAACTGGTGAAAGGATTGGATCTAAATGAACTGCATATGGCTGATCATTATCATGACGGGTTGGTGACACATCTTGGCCTTGATCACCAGAAATGGGATCCTGTAGAAAAACTTGTGGCTGTTGATTATTCTGAACAGACAACAAGTCTCCGAGCGCATCATTCTGCGACATTTCTTGTGAAGACTCCGGTCTCGCGACTTCTGACAAATCTAACAAATCCGAGTCCGTAAGCTGTTCTTGTCTATCCAAACCAGCAAGTCTTTCACACACTTCTTTAAGCTCACTTTTTTCTTGTTCGAACTGAAGAAGAAGATCCTGACCGTCTGAATGTGTATGACCAATCGCAGTTTGTAACTCTTGTGCTCGGGTATTATAATTCTCAGATGTTTTGTCAAGTTCTTCCAACAAAGTGCAAAGTTTGCTCTCATGCGCCGCATTCTGAGTGATCCCATTGTGAATTTCAGATATGCGTGCTTCCTTGTCAACTTTCGCTACATCCAATTGTGCTCTATTCATGTTTTCTTCCTTCTTAGAATGTTGGTAGCACAGTGCATACCAAAAAAGTAACGGGCAAAACGCCCAAATGACGGTTGTAGTAAATACTTCCGTCCAACAATTTAACAGAGTGTCTGCTCTCCTAAATTGTTGAACGGAAGCGTATTAATTCAAATGTAAGGAGCATGGGACATGAGTATTCATGACACCAAGAAAATGTTGTTTTTTCAGCACTTTCTTTGTCTCACGAAACGATAGAAGCAATATAACAAATCACTATATCATATACACCCCCACTTGTCAAGCACTTTTTTGTGCGCTATATCGATTATATTTTGGTGTCATGTATTGCCTTATCTCTTATAATCCAAAACACATTCTTAACCTCTCAAAGTTCTCTCACTTTACCACACATACACCATATTGTCAAGTATATTATATACTTACTAAAATATATGCCTATTTCTACCAAAAAAACACTCAATATGAGTGTTTTTTTGTGTAATTATAGTAAAGTATCAGTAATTATGTCGAAGAAGCAGGATTTAACTGAGATAACTGATCTGAGGTAAAAGGTGCTGCCGATCTTCCACTAGTACTAGAATTTGATGGACCGTAAGTAACCACCCCACTATCATCAACCGACAGTCCATCTATAACTAAAGTCTGACCAGAGCCCACATCCATAGTTAATGCATTGTCTATGTTTTTTGAGAATACTACATTTTTTTCAACAATAATCTTTTGCTCACCATCAATCAGCACACGAACCGCGCTTCCGTCTTTTGAAATAATAAATTCTCCACTAGTTCTTGGTACGCCATCAAATTCATATGCCTGAATTTTTGCTGGATTATTTTCAGCAAAACCTAAAGTACCAGGATTAATATACTTTTCAGCACCTCCACCTACAACTTTTGGAGCATTCTCTTGTGAAGTAAAAAATGACCTAATTAATTCTTGAGCGCTTTGTTGAGTAGAATTTGCAGTTTCTTGTTGAGGTATTTGATCTTTTGTGTCTTGAACCTCTGGTTCATTAATTGGAGTATCCTTATCTTGTGCTGAAGCGTCCTGCTGCGAAACCTCTCCCACCCTCTCTTTAAAGTCAGCAAACTGGCCTTCCGTAGTTGAAATCGGAATATCTTTTGCCGGTGACGTATCAAGATCAGAAAGATATTTGGTAAGACCTGAAATCTGTCCACTTTTAACTTCCATCGAATTCACATTCACTGTTTTTGAAAAAGATAGCATGTCTTTATACCGCCGCACCTCTCTATCTATTGCTGTTTTAACATCTTCACCGTCATTCGTATTAAGTTTGTAGCTCGCTTCAGGATCAGCAAGTGCAGGAATAACGTTTTTGTTTATGAACGCTTCAAACGCCTCTGGCTTTACTTGCATACCTGTTATTTCACGCCGACCATATTCTTGAACACTCTTTAGTGCGGCATTAGTTTTTTCAATAACAGCCTGTTGCTCTGCCACGTCTTTGTTGTACTCAGCAACCTCTGCTTTTGCATGCTGCGCCAAATCGACATATTTTCCATCTCGCACACCATATTCATGTTGGTGTTTTGATACGGTAATAAGGCTGTCGTTTCCGCCAGTTGCATATTGCACATGAGGGTTTCCTGATCCATCAACAAATAATTGCATTTTTAATCCAGTATGAATAACCGTTGAGCGAATTACTTTTGTACTTGTCTCGCCACTTGGAAGCGTTTCTGCTTCGTAACGAATCCCAAGTCGCTCAAGTTGCTCGGCTTTCCATTGATGAATTTTGGCTTCGTCACCCTCAAACAAGTTGTGTGCTTTTACCAGTCGTGTAAGCATGCGAGACTCACCATCACCACTCCGCGCTTCTGTTTCAGACATGAGTGTTACTGCTTCTTTATTTCCGTCACCGTTAATGTCTATCTCCCCAACCATTTCAGTTGTAGGATGAGTAACATTGTATTGA
>JABJHO010000002.1 GCA_018661775.1 Candidatus Magasanikiibacteriota bacterium
ATGAATTAAGAGGGAAAGAAAAAGAAAAATTTCAAGAGAAGCAGCAATTAGAAAGAATTGCACAAGAAACTTTTAAGAAATATAAACAAGAACTTATTGATGAATTTTCTTCGGAGTTTGAAAACCAATCTATTGTTAGAGATACATTTTTGGATTTTCAGAAGCGGTTACTTATATATCAGTATGTTGCATGGGAAGAGGCTCAGCATAAAGTGAAAGCACAAGACTATGATGTTGATGTTTTTTTTAGTGAAGCAGAAGAAAAACACAAAGAACTTCAAACATTTCTCAAGCCACACAAAGAGCATGTCGCAACACTAAAGACGGAGACAGAGGTTTTTGACTATTTGGCGAGTTTTATGTCACAGGTGGAGCACCAGGATAAAAACCCGAATCCACTTTACTTTAGCGAAGGAGTGAACTGTGTTGGAAAGTTTCATATGGCGACTAAGCTTGCGCTTCATGTGGACCCAAAATTGTATTTGAAGGTTGGTGCAGAGATTTCTGTGTTAAATGGTACTGGTCATATTTCCCCGACAGTCAATAGTTATGTTATAAATCCAAACAGGGTGGAAATGGTGGAAAATCCTCAGTTTATTCACGGCGGTGAACTGTATAAGAGTTTGTTACAAATGTCTAAGGGTGCTAAACAAAGTGCTGAGAGAGTTGGTGATAACTCAGATTCTAACAAAACTGAGAGGTATAATGGGTATTCTCCAACTGGAAAGATTGGTCGGGAAAGGAGTGAGGTGCAAGATTCTGGCGAGGTTGGAGTAAATCAAAAGGAAAGTCTTGGTGAAAGTAATTTTGAAGGGGTAGGTTATATCCTAAAAGAAAGATTGGAGAAGATAAAAGAGTTGGAATATTCTTTGTATAAACAAAAAGCGTTAAATATATATAAACATGCGCAATTCGTTCCACAAGATCAAATGGGCAGGTTTATTAGTAAAAAAACAAGAGGTTTAAGAAAGTGGGTGATCCAAGAAGTTTTTGGTGTAACCAAAAGACCGTCTCTTTCCGAACCTATAAAAAAGTTGGATGTAGAACAGGTGAAAGAGTCTTTACAAGCAATAAATGCTTTGAGAGTGCTGTCTGATGGGTTTGATTTTTTTTCAGTGAATACGGACAATATTTACGAAAACGAGTATGTTACAGAAATGTCGGATAATGATTTTCATCTTTATCCAAATACACTCGCCGGTATTAACCCAAATACAACATCAACAGTTTACATAGATGAGTTAGAATATTTTAACCCTTTACCGAACCAACCTGAAGATCCTACTGTTGCTTACCGTATTAATTTAGAAAATCTTGAACGGTTTAAGCGTTTTAATCCTGACCCAGGAACAATACTTCATATTGCCGGTTCTTTGCAAGAAACAAAAGACATGGAAAGAATCAAAGAAATGGGAGTTGTTATAAACTTTGACGTCAGTGATTCGTTGGGCGAAGAGCTTGGGAAAAAACCTGAAATGGTTGATATGAGTGGTGTGGAGGCATATTTTAAAAATACCCCCCTTTTCGAAAACTATAACCACTTATTTCTTAATTACAAAGTTTTGCACCTGGACTCTATAAGTTTAGAATTTATTTTAAAAAATTTAGGACAAGTAAAAGCAGGTAAAATAGTTATATCTTATACAGAAGGGGGGCGTTATGAGGATTCAACAGAAGCTGAGTTGGTAGAAAAATTAAAAAAGGATTCGCGTATAACTTTAATTAAGAAAGCTATAGAAAGGAGATAGTGTAGATATAACTAACGAAGGAAAGAGGCAAAAGGAATTGATTTTAACACACACAACACAATAACACAAAAAGTAGAAGAATGGGAACGGGAAGTGCATTTAGAATAATGGGTAAAATATGGTATAATGAACCATATATTATTCAATTACATCATCTGTAATCTGAAGAAGTAATCAGTAATTATATGAGGGAAAGAGGGCCGGGGTATATTCCTGAAAGTGTCGGACAGGTAGAAAGTGTGCCAAACTATGACACACTGCGAACTGCTTCTTCTTGGACCTCTGAAGAGTGGTTAGGGCATCATCGGGAATTACGTGAATTACCGTATTTGCGAGAATATGAAGGTGAAAAAGATCTGTACATGTCTTTTGGGTCTGCAAGGTATCGGGCGATGAAAGATCTTGGGGTTGAGCAGGTGTCAAGTCGGGTGGAAGGTGCCAGGTTTGAAGAGGTGCCGACTGAATTAATCGTGCGCGCACCAAGTATGAGAGATTGGTCTCACTCATACCACGATCCCCGTAACCCAGATGAGCCAAATGCGGTTGTTGAGATTGGTAAGAAAATGGCACGATTGTATCAGGAAAGCTTGGTAGCGGGAAATACTCAAACAACACAGGAAGGTCATTTTGATAAACGCATTATTGATGAAATTTACAAAAAGGATCGTCATCACGGTGTCAACCTAGAAAAAATTGAAGGACCTCGTGGGCCAATCTATTTTGTAGAAGATGGTTCGCATAGAGTGGCGGCAGCAAAACTGGTTGCGCTTGACCATGTTTTTGGTTTTGTTGGGTACCAAAAAGATGAGAGTAATAGTGATGAGGTGTGGTTTCAAACTCTGGCTCGGTTGGATAGCACTGAGAGAACACAATTTTTGGCTTTTTATCATGACATTTATCCTCAAACAGCTGAGCAGGCTACTGAAGAAAAAAAGCAATTAGATGTGGTGGTGCAAGAAAGAGAGCAAAGAATTGAGAAAAAAAAGAAAGAGATTACACAGTTCGTTAGCAGTGCAAATACGTTGCAAGAACTGATTACGTTTCTTGGTAGTGTTTCTCCCGATGATTTCCCTGAATTAAAATATCAGGAAGATTCGATTCGGAATGCTGAAAAAAAGTTTGCAGCAACTAGAGCAAACCCACTGTTTTCAGATGAAGACGATGCTTTTATTGCTTTTCGTCTTGGTGTTTCGTGGGACTATGGTCTTGACAAGAAGGTTGGTGAGATTTTGAGCCAACAAACAGCAGAAGGTGCGTCGGAAGGTTTGTCAAGGGAGTTGGATACTTTTGATGCTGTTTTTGCAGATACCCAGTCATTTTATGAAACACATATTAAAGAAGACCGTGTGTTATCGCAAGAATTTGAACAGATTAAACATGAGGTTGCTCTTGCGCGGCTTGTAGAGTTTTTTAATGAAGGTGGTGATTTTATTTGGCAAAAGCACGAGCAAAAAATGAATGATCGTGGTTTTTTGTATAAAAAAGATGGAACCTCTTCGAGCACCCATGTTACTGATTATGATACAGGACACAGGTCTTATGATCACATGTTTGTTGATGCTATAAAAAAGTTTCGCAGCAAACACGCTGAGTTGACATAAGATTTTTTTACTTTGTTGTGTAGGTGTGTATTTTTTCCTACCAAAGGAAGAGTTGAGAATACAAAAAGTAGAAGAATGGGAACGGCAAGTGCATTTAGAATAGTGGGTAAAATATGGTATACTGTATTATATATAACTATTAATTTTTATGGCAGAAGCAACGCTAAGTCAGGACCCATTAACACAATTTGTTTCGGGCATTCTTGATAATCAAAATATGACACTTTCGTCTGACCAAAAGGATTTTTATATTCCGCAATTTGTCGAACAGCTCGAGCAGCGTATTGGTTTGGAACTTTTACCAAAACTATCCGAAGAGAAACAAGGTGAATTTGCCGATCTTTTGGATCGTGACAGTGTGTCACCACAAGAGGTGCATGATTTTTGGCAAGACGCATTGCCAACGTTTGAACAAGACGTAAAAGACGTGATGCAAAAATTTGCAAAAACCGTAGAACAGATTTTACAAAAATAACGATAGTGTATGAATATCCCGAAAGATCAAGAAGCATTGCTTACAGAAGAACAAAAAAAAATCGCAGCCACGATTACAACGTTAGAAAAAGAAGTGGCAGTATTAATACAAGAATCAAAACATATACGCACTGATATTCAGGCGTATAAAGACAAAATGGCTATAAGGGAGCATCTCAAAGCACTTGAGGAAATCTCTGATTAATTTTTATTATATATGAGTGGTGAGGAGGGAAATTCACAATTATTACAAGAAGCTCATACTGAGATTAAAGGTTTGGTTGAGCAAAAAGAAGGGCAGCAGTCTAGTCTTCAAGAGGTGAGAGAAAGATTTAATACTGTAGTAGACGCTGAGGTGAGAGCATTGGAGAAAAAGGTGGTTGACGTGACAGGAGATGCAAAAACCCTTCTTCAAGAAATTCAAACACTACACTCAGAAGCTACTTCTCAAGGTATTGAAGAATATAAAACACATGTTGCGGAAGTGGTAGAAAAGATTGAAGCCCTAAAGAGGCAAGTGGAGAATGAGGGTGAAATATCTGGTCGGGATGTGGAGATTGAATCACTCGTAGAAACTGACCAGGAAAAAGAAAAAATAGAAGTCTTAACACTAGAAAATGAATCACAAGAAGTCAAAGACTTTTTGAAAAAATTTCCAGACTCAGAAGTTGTTAATCAATTAGGGGAGCGAAGTGTAGATAACGAGTGCAAAGTGCTTAGAGAGGCAAAAGAGGTAACATTGGGCGATGCACACGGAAGTGCATTAAAAATCTTGCACGGATTAGTTTCTGCTGGTTTTGTAAAAAGTATGCCATCAGGTTTTTTTGATTTGTACAAAGAAATGTGTGAAGAAGTTACCCCTTCTTTGGCTGGTGTGAAAGAAGGGGTTCAAGACTTTATTGCCAAAAGAGATGAAAGTAAATTAAAGAGGTTAATAGGGATGGTTGGAGAAATAGAATTTAGAAAAGTCGAAGGTAGAAAATTTCGACTTATTGGTGATGTTATTATGGACAGGGGTTTGAGTGACAGGGTGACATTTGAACTTTTGGCAAAACTACGAGAAAAAATAGGGAAAGAAAATCTTGTTATTCTCAATTCAAATCATGATATGGGTGTCTTAGCAAAGTGTTTAGCGGTTGAAAAAAAAGAAGAGGACCAAAGTGCATTGCTACCGGAATATTACACATTTCGGGGTATGTACGTTGTTGGACAATTCCAGTCTGGGCTTGAATTTTTTGGGGCTAGTGGGTTTGAGTATCAAACAGATGAAAATGAAAAAAGTATAAAAGAGTTAATAAAAGATCATTTTAGTAATGTAAAACTCATAGATTATAGTGAAGATGAGTCTGGTAATATTACAGATATTTACACACATGCACCAATTGGTCAACTAATGTTTGGGGATATGGCCAAGTTGGCTGGTTGCAGCAAAGAAGTAAATACTAGAAATATTAAAGAAATAATTCGTGCAATAAATGACATGCATGACAGGGCGGTGGGGGAGATATTAGACGAAGAAAAAGAAACGTCTGAGGAAACAATTGCTGTATTTGATGCAATAAAATCATTTGTGTGGGATCGTCCAGAAGTATCCAATGAACGCTTTGTTCAACAAATGGAACATCGCACCTTTTTGGCAAAACTTGGTATTGCGCACCATTATGGTCATACTGATACAAATATTGATCCAAATAATTTAAATATACGACCAATAGACAGTGAATTTGGGAAAGAGGAGTTGGGAGAATTTAGTAGATCCTTTAAAAACTTTGGTCCATCTGTTTTAAGTGTTACAGGTGAGCTTCGTGCAGCGCCCCAACTTGCGAGAAATCTTCCAGAAGAAGATGAGCCAGATTTGAGTGCTTTATTTGAGTTGTTGGAGGTATCTGAAGAGCACACTCCTCAATCTACCACAACAGAAACAGAAACTGTCAGAGGGGACACCTTAGAAGACATGCTAGAAGATGACTATAATTGGTCTTCACAGATTCCTGATGGTGCAAAATATACTTTCAAGGACTGGAGCGCACGTGGGGAGGAAAAAGAAGAAGATATAACTACAGATGTTTGCAAAGAATCTTTAGAGTCTGTTTTGGCAGAAATTTCTGAGGTAAATCGCAGTATAACACCTTACCTCCTGCTTGATCAGGAAGGATACACCGGCGTTTCTATAGGTGGTGATAGCCCTGTCGCAATTCTTGAAAAATTAAAGAATTATCAAGAAATCCGTAAACTTTTAAAAGAAAAAGCAAAAGAGGTTTATGCAAGAAAAAAGAAAGAAAGTGGTTTGAGAGATGGTTCTTTCGTCTTGTTATATGGTGCTTTGGTGAAATTAGAAAAAAGAGGTGATTTATTGTTTTATACAGGCTACAATGTTCAAGAGGATTTATTCACAGATTTTGATGGATGTTTCAAAATCTCGGAAGAACAAGCGGCTGCTTATGAAAGAATTAGAGAAAAGTCATTAAATGAATTGGATGTGGAAGGTATTACTAGTGCTTTTGGAGGATACGAATATACAGAAAAATTGTTGGAAGGTTTTAGAAGTGGTACAAACTATCGCATGGACTATAATGATAAATTAGGTCAAGAGATCAAAAAATTTTTGGAATCGAAATACCTTGAGGATGGGGGGAGTTATCAAGATCTTAAAAATTCGGATGAATTATATGAAAGTGATGAGAGATTAACACAGGATGATTCTTTAGACTTTGAAGAGTTTCAACCGCATGATGAGTATGATGAAGAGCCGTATAGATATTATGAAGAACACGAACAAGAAGCTCTCAAGCTCAACATTGACCTTTCTCCGGCACAAGTTATTGAGCTTTTGGGTGAAAATTTTGAGAGCTACATTCCTTTTGCTCTTGATGCTGCCGTCAAAGCTGCTACAAGTGAAGAAGATGTGGATTTTTATACTGCTACATTAAATTTATTTGATCGTATTACAGAAGAAAACTTTAACGCACTGGGAATCAAGGGTGTAGACTTTGATACATTTAAATCTTTTTGTGTACAAGAGGTTGCGCCAAAAATTGCTGAGCAAATACAAGAATGGGTAAATTATGAGGCGCAGCGTGTGTATAGTACTCAACCATGGTTGAAAAAAGCAAAGAAGATGCTGTTTTCTGGTAATCCAAGAAGAAAGGCGCTTGTCGGAGCATGTGCAAAAATGATTGGAAAACCAATGGGAACAGTTTTGACACTTGCGGGATTGGGTGGTCTTACGGGTGGTGCGATTGGTGCCGGGGTGGGCTTAGGTGCCGGAAGGTTTATTACGCGCTATGTACAGCGCATGAAAATGTCTATACAAAAAGACATGGTTGAAGCCAAAGAAATTTTTGCAGAAATAAAAGCTGAGATAATAAAAAGAGACACAGAAACCGAAGGGTCAGAAGTTCATAAAAGATTGCAAGAAAACATGTCACAAAATATGTCTGCCATGATTGCGCAAACCATGCGGCATGTGGGTAAAGGTGGAGAAAAAGCGAATACTGTTTTTATACAAGCAAAAATACGTGAGCAGATTAAAGAAGAAATGGAGGCTGGTGATTCTTTTGAGCAAAAAGATGAGGGAGAGAAAGAAGCAATTCTTGATCATGCTGTAGCAGAACTTACTTCTCAGTTGTACGGTGAATACCCAGCTAACAAAATGATGCAAATGATAGAAAAAAATGCGGGCCTTGCTGGTATGTTACGAAAAGTTGTTGATCTTAGGTCTGGAGAATTGTTGGTAAAAAATGTACAAGACGAGGGCGAAAAGACAAGGCTTGCGGCTGTGGTATATGTTGGTATGGGTGCACTGGGTGGTGCCGTGATGGCTGGAAATCCACTTGCGCGGGAGGCATTTGTAGGTGTTGCCGGAGGATTAACCGGAGCAGATATTGGACGGAAAGCAGATATTTACGAGGCAGAGGTATCTTTGGTTGAAGAGTTGACACAAGGTAAAAATAACGATTTGTCTTGGGTTGAGAATTTTCTTAAAAGTGAGAATAGTAGTGATTTATCAGATAAAAATTTTTTAACCAGTATAGACCGTCTCAGAACCATTGTTCATTTAGAGCCGGTTCAGGAAAATATTATGCTTAGAAGTCGTATTCAAGCAGCACTTCGTGAGTATGATAGAGAGTTTTTTGATAACCCAAACCTGGATGCTAATAAAGCTTTAGTAGGCTTGAAAAGTATGAATAATGAGCTTAAAGATGTGCAGGAAGAAGTGGTTGAGAGGTTGAGAGAGAAAAAAAGTTGGAAAAAAGAGATGTGGTATGGTACTGTTGGTGGGGCGTTGAGTATTGTTGGGTTTGAAATGTTTTCGTGGCTTCGTGAGGAGGTGTCTGGTGCAAACACTGATAAAGAACCTGGAACACGAGCTACATCTGAAAAAATTGAGCAGACTGATAATATAAAAGAACAAAAACCGACATCGTCAGTAGCCAGAGAAGAAAAAAACACAGTACAACCAGAATCAACAAAGATAATCTCACAAGATACTGCGGATTCTGTAAAAATTGAAGAAGTAGAATCTCAAACAAACTACACCCGTACTTACACAATAGAAAAAGGTGGGTCATTTATGAAAGCGGTACATTCTTTTGAAAAAGCACATAAAGATGAAATCTTAGAAGCTCTTGGTGTTGAGGATGGTGCACCCAAAGCTGAACAAGACCAAGCCTTGCACAAGTGGCGGGTTGAGCAGGCAAAGAATTATGGTGCTGATTTTAGTAAAGGAAATTGGGTTGGTGAAAAAACACCTATACTCAAACCCGGGGATTCAATAGGTTTTAAGATTGAGAATGGCAAGCCTGTTGTTGAGGTGGTGAAGGCTGAGGCATCGGTGGAAGAAGGAGTGGTATCTAAAAAAACAGAACCTGTACCAAAAGAAGAGACAGGAGACGAAACCAAAGAGTTTACACCAATAAAAATCCCAGAAGGCGGCACACTTGATAAGGCGGTTGGTGAATTTTTGGCAACTGAACAAGGAAAAGCATATATACAAACATGGGCAGATGGCCATACTGAAGAAAGTCGGGCCGCTGATGCATTTGTGGAACAACAAGGTATTGAGAAGGGTGATGATGCGAAGCTGGAAGCAAGAAATAAATATCTTACCGGACTTATTAAACGTGATGCTGCACAGCGTATACTTGGGGAGCAGATAAATTCTGACGGAAGCGTGACTTATGCGCATGCGCTCAAACCTGGAGAGCTGACGTTAGACAATAAAGGAGAGCTCACGGTTGCCGATGAGAGTCTTGGTGGAAAGGTTACAATCCGTTCGGAGGCGGAGGTTGCTGCTGATGCGGTGGCGAGAGAGCAGTCTACAATGAAGGAAGGTGGTCGAGTAATAGAAAAAAATTATCAGGGCAATCCTGCACAATCTGAAACATTTAAACATCTTCCAATGACAATGAAGACCGATGCTGGCTCAACTCTAACACTTGGTGGAACCACTCCAGAAGGAAAGGCATTTTATGTATTAGGCAAAAATGCATATGATATTAACGGAACTCCTCTTGGTGAAGTAGTTATGGGTAGAGAGGGTGGTATAACAGGGATTACACAAACCAGAGGTTTGGGTAGTTTGAATATTGAAAGTAGAGCGGTTAGTGGAGGTCAGCTCTCTGGTTCTGAATTAGATAAAATGAGTTTTTTGAAGGCTGACAGTGTGGAAGGGGGAAGTGCTGGAACCAATAAAGACAGTTTGGAGGTTGACACTAAACAGACTGTCTTATCTCGAGATTTGATACGTGCGGCAAAAAGAGGAAATATGCAAAGTATAGAAGCATTTATAGATGGTGGAGGTGATGTTAATGCACGCTCAGATATTGGCGGTAAAACACTTTTGCATCACGCAGTTTCGGAGGGTAAACCTGACACTGTGCTGCGGTTAATCAGAGATCATGGTGCCAACGTTAATGCACAAGCTAATAATGGTGTTACCCCATTAGACTTGGTATTGAAAAACAATAACTTGGCTGACTTAGGGGAAAATACTGAGATGCGTAATGTGTATGATTATTTAAAAGGTAGTGGTGCGCTTACTCATCATGAAATAGCAGGTAGACCATCACAAGAAGTTCTTTCATCTCAATCATCGACTGAAACAAAGCCAGAGCCAGCACCAGAACCAACATCAGAACCTGAACCAATATTATCTGTCACTAAAGAAGAGAGTGTTGATAGTCCTACAGTGCTTAAGTTTGGAGATAATGAGTATAAAGTGGGTGAGGAGTACAGGTATCTTGATTATACTATAAAGGTTTTGCAAAATGGTAAAGTTGAAGTGTTTAAAGGTGGTCAATCCACAGATTATACACAAGATCAGATTAAACTTGTTTTAGGTAAGTTCAAGGAAGGGGATCTTACAACAGAACCAACTGGGAGTAGGTCGGTTCTTCAGGGCGATGGTCAAGAGGGGGTTCGTTCAGAAAATACAGAAACTAATTTAGAGAAACACCCTGATCATGATCACGAACCCTCTCACGAGGCTGTAGAGATTAACGGTCATCTGTCTAAATCATTTGAAATAAGTGGTTTAAGAGATTCTATTATTCAATCAAATCTTCCGGCTTCACAATTTGAATTTTACAAACAAGAAGGAGATTTTTCTCATGGTAATCATACTCACGAAAAACAGTTTTTTGTTTTCCGAAAAGGCGCTAATGCGCCAGAAGGGTTGACACGAATATATCTCACAGCAACACAGTTAAATAGTAGTCCCACAGGTTTTCCAATTGACTATTTTGGTCCAGGTCATCCCGGTGGAGCTCCTGACGTTGCCCCAGGGTCTGTTGCTGAAATTAAGGAAGTTTTGGAACATGAATTTCATGGTCATGTAAAAGCTAACACATTGAATACTGCAGAATTTACTACTACTGATGGTAGGTCATATAACAAAATACGACTTCCAGAAGGGCGGCATGTGTATGTAAGTGAAACAAAAGTTTTAGATATTAGTGGTGATGGTAAAGAAAACACTGCTGTTGTCTATGCAAAGAGTGGTACTGTGGTTGGGTATCAAGATGGAAAAAATAAACTTCACTTTCATACAGGAGGCTCTCTGAAAAATCGGTTAGGAGAGGGTGTTGCTGGGATTGAATAACAAAAAACCCTCCATCAAGAAGGGGTTGGGCTTACGCAAGCATTTCGTATCTTCGTAAGATTGTCTGGATTTGGTCAAGCGGTGGGGTTCCGCCAATAATTTGATGAGCATACCAACCACGCTGTTGTGCGGCAATAACATTCTCATCATTGTCATCAAAAAAGATCACATGCTCTGGTTCAAAACCGGTTGTTTCTTCTACAATTTGGTAGAATGTCTGTGCAGGCTTTGCTTCGTTGATTTCAAAAGAGAGGAATAGGTAGTCTGTTTTTTGTGGAAAACAGTACTGCGTTATAATTTGTTGCCAGTGGGCTTCACAGGTGTTGGATAAAATGGCGACCGTGTACTGTGCTTTGGTAAGTTCCTCGAACAAATTTGCGGTACTCGTATCGTCAAAAGCCCCAATAATTTCTGCCTTGTGTAGTGTAAGCATCTGCGCTGGCGTGTATCTGTTCTCAAGAATTTCTCCTAGATTTTTGCTGTAGGTTCGAAGGTTGCACTCTCCTTTGTGATATGCAGTTTTGAGTGTTTTTCTGGATACTTTTGTTTGGGCAAACAGCTCTGGCAATACAGGTACCTGATATTTTGCGCAAAGCGCTTCAAGTGATGGGTGAATGTTTATAAGCACTCCACCAAGATCAAAACAAACCAGTCTCTTTTTTGGATTGTTGGCGTTCATGTGCACTCCTTTCTGTGTCTAAAGAACGTGTTTCCATGGTACATTAATTATGTGATTTTGTCAATCAGGTGGTTTTTTTTTGGTTTTTAATATTCAGTTTGAAATGACTGTTTCAGTGCATTGATTTCTCTTTCATCCACTTTTTGGCACCAAAAAGTTGCGCAAAAAGTGCCGAGCGATGGTTCGTTCAGAGAATTTGGGACTTGGTAAAACTCATACACCAAAACTCGTCGCTTCGCCCCTCAAACAGTTGGTGTATGTGCCTGCGGCACCGTTTTACCTCGCCTCCAAATTCTTTCAACACTGCCCAAATGCTCGGAATCTTCAGACAAGTGTCATTTCACCACACCTCATTATTCAGTTTGTGTTTTGTGTGTAAGTTTTTTATTAGTTTTTTTAGATTCTTTCAACACTACCCAAATGCTCGGGGTTTTTGGGCTGCTTTTGTTTTGATTATTTTATTGAAATAAGGTCGCGGAGGGTTTTTACTGGAACAACCTTGATTTTTTTGTATGTTTTGTTACTGGTGTTTTTTGTTATGCAGCGTTTCATGCCGAGTTGTTCGCATTCTCGAATACGTTTGTCGAGGAACCGAATGGAGCGGACTTCACCACCAAGCCCTACTTCGCCAAATACCACCACGTCATTGCCAAGCGTTTTATCTTTGCAGGCGCTGGCAATGGCGAGGCATATTGCCAAATCAGCGGCTGGTTCTGCAGCTTTTACGCCGCCAACAATATTTATATGCACATCGCATTGACCAAGCGACAGTCCGGCGCGTTTTTCGAGCACGGCAATAAGAACATGGAGGCGATTAATGTCAAAACCACTGGCTTTGCGTACCGGAAAGCCAAATGCTGTTTTATTTACAAGTGCTTGCACTTCTACCAAAAGTGGTCGTGATCCTTCCATAAGGCAAGTGACGACCGAGCCGGGGATTGGTTCGCCTCGTTCGGCAAGAAGGAGTTCGGATGGGTTTGGGACTTCTCGTAATCCTTCTTCATCCATTTCAAACATGCCAATTTCGTCGGTTGAGCCAAACCTATTTTTTACCGCGCGAAGAATGCGCAAGTTTTGGTATCTGTCGCCTTCTAAATATAATACTGTATCGACCAAATGCTCGAGTGTGCGTGGTCCGGCCACGTTTCCGTCTTTTGTCACGTGTCCGATTAAAATGATTGCGGTACCGCTTGTTTTGGCGGCATCAAGGAGTATTGTGGCACACGCCCGAACTTGCGATATGTTTCCTGGTTCACTTTCTACCTGAGAAGACCGTATGGTTTGGATTGAATCAACAATAACGAGTGGCGGTTTGGTTTTTTTAATGGTTGCGGCAATAACTTCCGCATTTGTTTCGTTAGACAATTCAACCTCTGCTTCTTTTTTTCCGGCAAGTCTGGCAATGCGTAAACCAATTTGGTGAATAGATTCTTCGCCAGAAAAATATATGGTTTGTGGCACGTGTTGGGC
>JABJHO010000008.1 GCA_018661775.1 Candidatus Magasanikiibacteriota bacterium
CACAAGATAGCGATAAAAGAGGTGGTAAAAGAGGTGGTAAAAGAGGTGATACCAGCGGAAGAACCGCCCACAGAGGTGTAACCCCCCTCTTCCTTCCTCAGATCTTTTGACCCCTTTCCCTGCAGCTCAGCTGCAGGTTTTTAAATACAAAAAAAATACAGGTTTTACGCTGTATGTATACTTATGCTTTCTTTTTGCGTCGCTTTTTTTTTGCTACAACCTTCTTATTCTTATATGCTTCAATATGCAAACTCAATGCAAAAAACATAAGCCCCAAACCAATATACGACCATTGCATCCACACTGGTGCGTGCCAACAGTCACAAAATGGTAATCCGGGATATTCTGAAGTAGCTACATTTTGAATACGAAAAAAGTGATAGGCAATATATTCAACCGAAATAAGTACAATACTGTATACAAAAGAACACATGATAAATCTTTTGTAGAGGCTCTTTTTTTGCATATGCCGCAACACATGCCCAAACAATACCCACAACCAAAAAAGACCAGTTGCCCACGCAAAAAAAGGAAAAACGGTTACACCAAATATATTGAGAAAGGCAATATTATACCCATAATACTCTTGTGCAACCACCACCCACACCATTGCCAAGAGCGAAGATACACCAAGATACACCAACAATGCTTTTCTTTTTGTGAAATACATGTACGGAAAAAGCAGAAAGTATACAGCAATCACTACACTGTCTGGTCTAAACAAACCAAACAACAGACCTGTCACAACAACAAACAACACATCCACAATATACAGTTTTTTTTGATTCGTAACATTCATAATAGTATTATTATCTATTTCCGCTTCTTTCTTAATAGTTTTTTTCTTTTTTTCTTTTTCAGCAACACTGCTCTCTTGTGGCGAAATACCAACACTTCTAAAGCCCACACACAAAACAGCACAAGAAGCGTGGCGCCAACTAACACAACAAAGAGTACTCTTGTGCCACCACCCTTTTGTATCTGTGGCGTTGTTGTACTAGATTCTTTTTGTATTCTTTCAACCTGAGAAACAGACTCCTTGTCTCCCACCACAAGCACATATGGCCCTATATTATCTCTGCTGTGCACACGAAATATATATCTTCCGGGTGCTGCGTCAATACCTTTTTTTCTTCCCACGTCAGTTTTACCCACACCAAACAGTTCAGGGCCTTGTAAAAAATGTTCTTCATCCTCTGTGGTATACACCATCTCCCAGTTATGGCTCAGTCCATCGAGTGTAAAAAGTGGCACCACCGTAAACCGCTCTTCTTGTGCCTCGATACGTGCAATATTTTTGGGCACATCTTCTTCTATCCTATATACCTGAAGCGATACATCTGCATCTTGTTGATTTGCCTCCAAGACCAACAGACCAGCATAAAGCGAAAAATCCTTGGCTGAATCAAACGTAAAATACGCTGGCTGCCCAACAAGCTCTCCGTAAAACGCCTGAAACACTTCTGGATGCTCAATAACAAATGGCACAGGTGTGGACGTGGATGTCTTTGGATAATGCACAAACACAAAACCAGCCAAAAGTGATAGGCTAACAACAACAAGAACAAAAGGTGTGTGTCTCATATATACACAGTATACCATGATTTTACAAATCATTCAGCCACCCAGACGTAGACCTTGACAAACCCTTACATATATGGTAACATCATATGTTGCAAACCAAAACACAAAGGAGAACGCTTATGCAACGTTTTACGCTCTTTACCCTATTCTTTTCTCTTCTCATTACCGCTTTTTCTTGTACAGAAAACCAGCGTGCCAGAAGCTTTGGCGGTAAACAAGAAATTGCCCTTCCCACTAACACAAAACTTGTGTCAGCAACGTGGAAAAATGATTCCATGTATACGCTCACCAGACCCATGCGCTCAACAGAGCGCCCAGAAACACACACCTTCAAAGAATATTCATCTTTTGGTGTTCTGCAAGGAACGGTAATGATTGTTGAGTCAAGAGACTAAACCAAAACCCACTCAGGTGGGTTTTTATAGTTGTAAAAATACACAAAATTGTATACACTATGAAGTATTATACTATGAAGTATTATACTATACATCTATGATACTTTTTACGAGTGTTTTTTTACTCTGTTTTACCTATATTATTTATCACAACAGAAATATTGGCCTGCTGTTGTTCTTTTTTTTATTACCAACATACCTTGTTCGGTTTACTATTCTTACTCTCCCAACCACACTGTTGGAGTTGCTTTTTTTCATTACCACAGCCACAATACTCTTTCACCCAAAAAAGGGATTATGGCATACAAGGCAACACATTTTTACCTTTTCCTATTACAAAACTTTTTTTGCAAAACACCCATCGCTTGTTTTAGCAACCACACTCTTTTGTATAAGCAGCACCATTGCAATAGGTGTGGCACTCGACACAACAAAAGCAATTGGTGCCTGGAAAGCATTTTTTATTGAACCAGTAGTATTTGCATACCTCCTTGCTCATGTTATAGAAAAAAAACGAGATATAGAATATATACTTTTTGGCATTGTGCTCTCAGGACTTGCCACAAGTGTTTTGGCAATATACCAACACTTTACCGGATGGATGGTGCCATGGGATTTTTGGGAAAACCGAAACACCTACCGCGTTACCGGATGGTACGGATTTCCAAATGGCGTCGGTATTTATCTTGCACCAATTATTTCTTTTGCCGGATATCTTATTGCAACAACGGCAACCAAGACGAAAAAACATGTACGTGACCATGCTCAACTATGGCTTTCTATTATATGTATTCCTCTTGCACTGCTCAGTATTATATATGCAAAATCAACCGGCCCACTTATTGGCGTGGCTGCCGCAGTTGGACTCTGGTTCTTGTTGCACAAGAAAACTCGCACCTGGACCATCGTGTGTATTGTGCTTGCTGGTATGTTCTTTTTTTCTCTTCCGGCCGAAAATCCTATAAAAAAAGAAGTGCTTGCACAAGACAGATCTGGACAAATACGCAAAGATATGTGGGCCGAAAGCGTAGAATATTTGCGCGTGCACCCAATAACAGGGGCTGGCCTTATGTCGTATCAAAAAGAAATTTGGCCATACAGAATAGACAAGTGGATAGAAGTATTTCACCACCCACACAACACCATACTCACCATGTGGATGAATATTGGATTTTTTGGGATGTTTGCATTTGTCTGGATTTGTGTGTGGCTGGCGCGCGTATCATTGCAACATATTGTAAAAAAACAAAGCATGGCACACATCTATATTCTTTGTGTACTTACCACCTTTCTTGTCATGGGGCTTGTAGATTCGCCATATATAAAAAATGATATGGCAATGTTGTTTTGGCTACTTCCTGCATGGGCAGTGTATTCTTGTACTAAAAAATCGACACAGTAGTGTCGATGTAAAAAAATTATGCGATGATTCGTTTTGCAGCGAACACCTTGTTCCACATAACATGGTACTCCACCCCAAGCATACCCTCAAGTCCCACAAGGACTTCTTGGTTTGATATTGGAGTCGCAAGTTCCATATAATATGGTTTTGCAAAGATAATTGCACTACCTGCCACAGGAAGGCGATCTGCAACACCAAGGAGCGCTTGGGTAATTACCGGTCTTGCTGTTGCCAAAACATGACTCTGGGCAATAGCATCGCTAACGGTCATGTTCTTTACGTTCCGCGTCTCTTTGAGATATAACTCCCGATTACTAAAGTAATCTTCGTACACATCTTCATCAAGTAACCCGGGGAAAGACAGGCAGTGGGTGCTTGAACCAAGTAGTAAAACAGCTTGTCTTGCACAATCCACCGATTGAGGTGTTCCGTCATGGTAGACATGCGACACATGGGTGGTGTTAATACGTTGTAGCAATTCTACTCCACTCTTGTCTTGAGTGGATCCCGCATAAATAGTTTTAGATACTATCATTCTTCTATCCTTTCTTTGGTGATAAAGAACTACTAGTACACTACCACAATACATAACTTTTGTCAAGGAACGGTCTGGCATTGTGAGTAATTCTACCTCACCACACCAAACACCTCTTGTAAACGCGCTATAACCAAAAAATGATCAAATCCTATCATATCCTTTACAATACACAATATATGATATACTTGTATTATTGTAATAACACACAAAAATCCTATGCCAACATGGAAAACAAAAAAAATAAAAACACTTGGATCCGCGCTTGCACGCATACACGATGAGCAAGACATGCTAGCTCTTCTTCGTGATATTTGCACCATCGAAGAATTAAAAGAGATAGCAAACAGACTCTTTGCGGCCCAACTCCTGGAGGAAGGGTACACATACCGGGACGTGGCAAAAAAAACTGGCATGAGCACCACCACCGTGACAAGGATCGCCCACTGGCTTCAGCATGGAGAAGGTGGATATGGTGTTGCGTTAAAGAAAATAAGTTTTTAAAAGCAGACCTTGACAAAAACACACATTTCCATTACTCTACCAAAGTCATTTCGACATGCCATCACACAAAACAAGGAGAAAAAAATGGCAAAAGGACGAAATAAAACACCAGAGGAGAGGGTTTGGGAGCTTTTCCTTGGAAAAGCAGGAGTGGGATGTGTGCTAGATAGTGAATTTACCTACGCTGCCAGACTACTTACCACAAGAAACATGCCAACCTCATCAAGAAGGATGATTAAGAATAGTTACCTAAGTGAGCTTTGTCATATTCCCGAAGAAACCTGGTATATTATGTATTTGTATACATGCAAACCAGGGCCATTCTATAGTATGGGAAAACGTGCAATTACGCTTATTGCCTATTTTGCTCAAATCCCACACGATAAGTGGCAAGAACTCTACCCAAGAGAACCTCTTCCCAATCTCAATGATGTTCCGCAAATAGTAGCTCGCATACCAAAAGTGGATTGGATAAAAATGTGGAATCATGTTCTGCATCCAAAATCTAATTTTGGTAAAGGCTAACAGCTTACTGCGCCCGGAAAACACTTGGAGCAATCAAAACAAAAGCCCCGCCACAACACCTGTTGTGGTATTTTAAATACCAAAAAAAATACCTTGACAAAAACACATATTTCTGTTACGCTACTCTCGTCATTTTGACATGCCATCACACAAACAAGGAGGAAAAATGGCAGCAACAATTTCATTATTTGAGGCAGAACAGAAAAAACCAGGGTTTATTGCCGATCGCCCAACACAAGTTCCCTGGCTTCTCAGTGTAACACACAAGGATGGTGCATGTTTTACGTTTACTAAAACAGAGTGGAAGATTGAGTCAAAATTTGGCAGCATATCAAATGTGGTTGTCTGTAATGCAGAAGGAGAACCACAGTTTGAGAAACCAGAATTTCGTGAATCTCCAAATGTTCATGTGATTGCATATGGCTTTAGAGGTGATGAACTTAGTATTGCTGTTCTCCATGAGGGTCGCCCACACGCGGACAATCCAAATGATCCAAAAGCAAAAGAAGTGATCACTTTTGGTCAAACCCCAATGGGGTATATGGATAAGATTATTGGTAAAAACGTTGTTGAATCAACAGAAGACGCCGGTACCCGGGAACTAACAGAAGAGGTCGGTAGTGTGGTAATCAAAAAAATTACCAAACCTGATCACCCTTATCACAACCCAAACCCATCATTTGTTGCAACATGGTCAGACATTGTGTTTATCGAAGTAGATCTTGAGACGCTTGGGCAAAACAGTCCCGAAAGCAGCGAACTTATTTACAAAGCGGAGTATGTCCCAGTAAAAGAGCTACTACGAAGAATTAAAGTTGGTGAACATGAGGGTGCTTTATATCGCTCATGCACAACAAATGGCTCATTGATGCTCTTTTTTGCCACGTTTCCTGAATATTTTATTAAAGCCTAAAATAAATCA
>JABJHO010000058.1 GCA_018661775.1 Candidatus Magasanikiibacteriota bacterium
CTTACAAAAGATATTGGTTTGAGAAAAGGGCGGTTTAACACCTGTCTTGAAAGCGAGCTCCCAGACAACTATATGCACCAAACTGCTGCGGTGGGTCGACTCCTCCAAATCCAACAACTTCCTGCTATTTTTTATAATGACAAACAAATACAACAACCAGAAACTATTGAAGAATGGGAAGTTATTCTTGGGCTTAACTAATTGATACACCTTATGACTTACACGTTTACCGGTAACATAAAAAAATATCCAGCCGCACTGCTCTTACTTATATTCATGTGTGCCACACTATTTGCTCCGGTAATGGTAATGGCTGGAACAAAAAAAATTGGTGAGTCTTGCAGTAGTAGTATTGGTGGAGATAGTGAATGCAGATCAGGAGACTGCGAAGACAGTTCAAAAGTCGAAGACAACGATGATTTCTGTGACTGTAATGATGATAATGATTGTGATATGGCCTATGGAACAGAACATGCTGAGGTTACAAAGTGGGAGTGTTGGGATGGCGCACATGCAACCTATGATCTAGACTATTGCGTTGGCACTGGCCCAAATATCCAAAAACCAATAGTAGAGTATGCCATACCACCACGAGAGGCGGATTTTGTAGACAAACTCCTTGACCCACAAGTAACACTTGACGAAATCCAAAGAACAATACAAAAACCACAACCAAAAATAACCATTCCCGGGCTCGAGTTTAGTGAAGCAAAAACAGTTGTAGACCGAGGAAGAACCTATATGATTTTTCCATTTTTGGGTGAATATATCACTGCAATATATCGCTACGCGGTAGTGGCTGCCTCGGCACTGGCGGTGCTTGTGATTATTGTTTCAGGTATTCAGTGGATGCTTCCAGGAAACCTCCTCACCTCTGGCGAAGGAGATAGTACACAAACCACAAATCAAGCCAAAAAACGTATAGGTGGAGCACTTGTTGGACTCACTATTGCCGTTGGCTCCTACACCATACTCTATCTCGTAAACCCAGAACTGGTAAAATTTAAGAATTTGCGGGTTGAAGTTGTCGAAAAAATAGACCTTTCTGTTTTTAATAAAACTTCAAGTTGGGATGACACTTATGGCATAAACAAGCCAATAGTAACAACAGTTGAAATAGACAAACTTTTTACCGCCTACGCTGGTTGTTATGGTCTAAATAAAAACGTATTAACTGCCATAGGAAAAGCGGAGAGTGGACTTAGGCCTTATGCTATGACCAAGCCCGGAGGAACGTATCAAGGTTTATTTCAAGAATCAGAAGCATACTGTAAATCTGGATTAAGAAAAGGAAAGTATCCAGATACACTAAAACTAACATGCAAAAATCGTCTTGACCCAGAAACAAACACAGCGGCGGCAGCCTATTTTATAAACAGAAATTTAGACTGGATATTAAAAGACTGTGAACAAATTACAGCTGAAGCAGCGTTGGCACTTTTGTATGTTGGGCACAATCACGGAGAAGGTACACTAAAGAACATACTAGGCCGCGGAAACTGTTCCAACAAAGCCTCTATTCTTGCAAGTTTCCAACACATATACCCCGCAAAAGGAGGAAAAAATACAGTTACCGTCACAAAAGCAATAAAAAAATTCAAGTATGGATGGAATAAAGTGGTGCCATACGGCCAAAGCGCAGGTATCACATTAAAAAACCCTGCCAAAACCGAACTTAAATCTAGTAAATCAAGTAGTTGTCCAAAAACCACACAAAGAAGAGCCCTTAAACCTTCTTTCTGCAGTACAAAATATACCGGACATAGCGTTCTTGCTCTTGGAGACTCAAACACACAATACGCAAACTCTTATGTAAAATATTTACAACAAGCATGTGGTGATATAACGTTTGAAAAGATAGCGGTGCATGGAAAAAATGCAGCCTGGGCATATAATCAAATTAAAGACAAAGATTTGAGCCAATACAACACGGTCATTGTTTGGTCTGGTGTAAATGGTATTACAAATGCACAAAGAGATCTGGGAAAAATTTATAATAAAATAAAAAATACTCCCGGCGTACGTTTAGTTAAAATACCAGTTACCCCTTGGAAAGGTTATGGACAATGGAATACCACTCTACTCACAAAAACAAAAGAGGTAAATAGTTTTATCAGAAACCAGTCAGGCGTTTTTATAGATGTATATGACAATTTTGGCATAAGCGGTAAACCTGATACATTAAATCCAAATTACGCACGAGACAAAATACACCTTAATCCGGCCGGACATCAAATACTTGCTGACAAGGTAATAAAAACAGCATTCCAGTAATACCATAACTATGAAAAAACCCATAACCCTATTTACCTGCTCCCACTGCACCGCGCAATTCCAAAAATGGATTGGGCGGTGTTTGGAATGTGGAAAATGGGGCACCATTGAACAAGAGGTAACCTCAAAAGAGGCAGAAACAAAAAAAACACAAGCACAAAACACACCAATTGCCAAAACGACCAAAGTTGGCGCGTCTTTCTCCCCCACTGCTCGAAAAAGTACAAAAATCACCGAGCTCGACAATGTGCTTGGTGGCGGACTAGTTCCGGGAAGTTTTATTTTGCTTGGCGGAGAACCTGGTATTGGAAAATCAACGCTTTCTACACAAATTGCCCAACACGTGCCACAAACCATATATTTTTCTGGCGAAGAATCTATTCACCAAATTGGTTTACGCATTGCCAGACTTGCCGGAAAAAAAGAAGCAGAGGTTGAATTGTCTAACGAAACAAATGCGGAAGTTATTGCCGCA
>JABJHO010000017.1 GCA_018661775.1 Candidatus Magasanikiibacteriota bacterium
GATGGACGCCGCAAATATTCTTAAACCAGCACTTGCACGCGGAAAATTACGGTGTATTGGCGCAACAACTATTGACGAATATAAAAAATATATTAGCACAGATCCTGCGCTTGAGAGACGGTTTCAGTCTATTGATGTACAAGAACCAACCGAAGAAGAAACAGCGGCTATTCTTGCAGGCATTGCAAAGTATTACAACAGCTATCATCATGTAACTATTACGCAAAAGGCTATTGCCAAAGCAATACAACTCAGCACAGCCTACATTCACGATAATCAACTCCCAGACAAAGCCATAGACCTCCTTGACGAAGCAGCGGCACATGTCAACATTAGTCGACCAGTAACCGAACACTCAAAAGAGGAGCACCGACTTATTGAGGCTATTGCCGTATGTGAAGAAAAGAAAGAACTTGCAATAGATGCAGAAGAATTTAAACGTGCCATTGTATTAAAAGAAAAGCAACAAAAACTAGAAAAGCAACTCCATGCACTGCAGAAAAAAATACAGGCAACAAAAAAAACAACTGTACCAAAAGTAGAAGAAAAACATGTTGCCCATATTTTGGCAAAAAAGCTTGGTATTCCTGAATCACAACTCCTACTGCACAGTGTGGCACAAATTCAAACAATCGGCGATACACTAAACGAACAGATTTTAGGACAAACACCTGTAGTTGCACAAATTGTACAAACCCTCCAACAAGCGCACATTCGCCCACACCATGCCGGACCACTTGCGTCATTTCTTTTTGCTGGCCCAAGCGGTGTAGGAAAAACCCAACTTGCAAAACTCCTTGCCGAAGCACTCTACCACAACAAAAAAGCATTGATAAAGTTCGACATGAGTGAATTTTCCGAAGGGCATAGTGTGTCAAAACTTCTTGGTTCCCCTGCCGGATACGTGGGACACAAAGAACGAAACCGGTTTACCGAACAACTTAAACAAAGACCTCATGCAGTTATTTTATTTGATGAAATAGACAAAGCGCATCCAGATGTTATAAAACTCTTATTACAAATTCTTGATGAAGGAGAATTAACAGATAGTAGTGGAAAAAAAATGTCATTTGCCCACGCAGTTGTTATACTTACCACCAATCTTGGGTCAGAATTCTACACCTCTGCCGGAATAGGTTTTGGTACGGTAGACAATACAAAAAAACACGCACACACAGAAAAATATATCACCTCCCATATAAGAGAAACACTCAACCCCTCTCTTGTTGGAAGACTCGACAAGCTATGTCTTTTCTCCCCTCTTGCGCAAGACACTGTAGAACGTATTGTACAAAAACAATTACACAAAATTAACAATACACTCAAACAACAACACGGCTTTACTATTACCACCAACACCCCCACTCTCGCCAAAATGGCAAAAAAAGCGTATAATACTCATATAGGCGCAAGGCATATAGAAAAAGTAATAAATACTGTTGTAACTGAGCAGGTTATTAGCCTGATAAATAAAAAGAAAAGAGGAAAGAAAAAAGCATACACCTTACGTGCTGAAAAAAATGGATACGTCTTAGTATAATACTTTTGTCTACTTGTGTATGGCGGAAAATACACCAAACAATACAACCCCCGACACACAAGATGCACTTGAAAAAGTTGTCGCAAAGATAGCTGGAGAAAATAATAATCTACAGCAGCAACTTAAAGAAAAATTGGCGCCAATTTTCGAAAATACCATAAAAAATATTAAGAAAGCGCTACCAAGTTCTGCACTTTCAGCAGCGCTTCTCAGTATTGCGGCATTGGTTCCGCAAAACACCACAACCCTAGTTGTCGAAAAACCACCTATCTCAGATCTAGCATCAACACCACAAACAACACCAGGAGGAGGAGAAGCAAAAAAAGAAGCAGGAGGAGAAGCAGGAGGAGAAGCGGGAGGAGAAGAAGCGGGAGGAGAAGATGGTGATGAAAAAGATGGAGAAGATGGTGATGAAAAAGATGGAGAAGATGGTGATGAAAAAGATGGAGAAGATGGTGATGAAAAAGATGGAGAAGATGGTGATGAAAAAGATGGAGAAAAAGAAGGAAAAGGAGCGGGAGGAGGAAAACCTGGAAGCCCAAAAGTGCCAGGAGGAGAACTTCCTGAAGATCAAGCAGAGGGCGCACCAAAAGAAACTGGTGCAGGAGAAAAAAAACAAAAAGCACAAGCCGCTGCACTTGCACGCGACAAACAAAGCGGAAGAAGAAAAAGAGAAAAAGGCGAGAAAGGGGTGCAACAAGAAGAACCAAAAGGCACAGAAAAAAAATTAGACAAAAGTAAAATCAAGAAAAAAGAAAAAGAGATTGCAAAGAAAAAAGAACTTATTGCTGCGCTAGAGTTTAACAAGTTTACTTATGCAATGTTTTTTGCGTACCTTCTGGATATCTCGAGTCTTTTGGCTGCTCTTTTAGAAATTATACCTATTATAGATATATTAGGGGCAATGATACACTATATATCACTGTTTTTGTTCGGTATACCTATTATACTGATCCTACTCCTGCTAATAAAACGTATAGTAGCAACAAAAGATAAGGAAATCACAAGAGAGGTGAGAAAATATATAGTAAAAAAAGGTGCTACTGCATTATTTATAGAACTTATTCCAATAGTCAATGGTGCACCTCTTGTTATATGGCTCATATTTAAAGTAAAAATTTTTCTCTTCATAATACGCTATGCACAAGAATCTGAATTAAAAAAACTCCAAAAAGAATTAAAGAAATTAGAGAACTGACGGATAAGAAGGTTTATCACTGGAAAAGCCACAAAATAACACAACTCTCATTTATAATGTATATTTACGTATATGCAAAAAAAACAACTCATATTTGCAACACTGTTTGTTCTGGTAACCATTGGACTTGGTTTACTCTTGTATCGTGTATTTTTTTACACACCACCGCCGGTGGCTCCACTAGCACCAGAAGAGCCAGGAGTTGCTGATCAAGTGTTTCCACCTTCAGACCAACGAGGTGAAAGAGATGTTGTCACGCCTCCAGAAGAGCTGCCCACAGCAAAAGAAATCGCTCGCCGAGAGATTGCACCACCAAGAACCACAAAACCGGCAGTAGAAAAACTGTCTTATGCGGATATGAAAGGGTTGAATCTTGCAGACGGAAAAATGGGATATTACAACAATACTGATGGAAAATTTTACACCATTACAGACAGTGGTGCTGTCCGAGAACTAAGCGGTAAAGTATTTTATAATGTTGAAAACACCACATGGTCACCAAACAATACCGAAGCAATTCTTGAATACCCAGATGGCGCCAATATTTACTATGATTTTGAAAAAGAAAAAGCGGTCACGCTGCCAAAACATTGGGAAGACTTTGACTTCTCGACAAATGGATCAAAGATTGCGGCAAAAAGTATGGGATTTTCGGAAGAAAACAGGTGGCTCGTGACGGCTAATCCAGATGGCACAGAAGTGAAACTAGTAGAAGCATTGGGAGATAATGCAAACAAAGTTATTGTGGACTGGTCTCCAAATAATCAAGTTCTTGCACTCGCAACCACAGCCGACGCAGAAGGGTACAGGCAACGACTCCTCTTTGTAGGAAAAAACCACGAAAACTTTAGCTCTACCATTGTAGAAGGTCGTGGCCTACAAACACAATGGTCTCCGTCTGGTAAAAAACTGCTCTACAGCGTATTTAACCCAAACAGTGACTTTAAGCCAGAACTTTGGATTGTTGGTGGTGCACCAGGATCTATTGGAACCGGAAGAAAACCGCTCAAAGTCACCACATTTGCCCCAAAATGTACGTTTGGTGATGAGCGATTTGTGTATTGCGGCGTCCCAACAGACATGCCGGTTGGTGCTGGATTTGGTCCAGAAATAGCCAATGAATCACCCGATAGATTATATAAAATAGATACGGTAACCGGCAGATACGAAGAAATACCACTCGACAGAAACGATCATGTAATACAAAATGTATTTGTAGATGCGCAAACCAATACACTATTTTTTACCGACGTGTTTGAACAAGGATTATTCTCGGTAGCATTATAAACACACCACTATGAGTCAAACACAAAAAATGATTGCCCTGTTTGTGCCACTGATTTTTATTACCTTTTTCTTTCTTTTTGTTCGAGTTATGCAATATACACCGCTCCACCCAAGCGAAGAGGTGGTAACTGCCTATAACAAAAAATTAGCCAATTTTACCATTCCAATACTTTCAGAAGACCCAATACTTGGCGACAAAAAAGCGCAAAAGACGCTTGTGGTGTTTGGTGACTATGGGTGCGCACCATGTGCAAGTTTGCACAACACATTTTCTATTCTTCTTGAAAAACACCCAAAACAATTCAATGTTATCTGGAAAGGACTCACAAACAACCCAGACCCATTCCCAAAAACTGATGCACACCGGCTTGCCTACTGTGCCAATCAACAAAGAAAGTTTATACCATTTACCCAAACTGCCTACGCATTGCGTGGATCATTTTCCTCTGCATCTCTTGCAACACTTACAAAAGATATTGGTTTGAGAAAAGGGCGGTTTAACACCTGTCTTGAAAGCGAGCTCCCAGACAACTATATGCACCAAACTGCTGCGGTGGGTCGACTCCTCCAAATCCAACAACTTCCTGCTATTTTTTATAATGAC
>JABJHO010000001.1 GCA_018661775.1 Candidatus Magasanikiibacteriota bacterium
CAACATCATCAATGGTCTTTGCCCCATCTCTCAAATCACCATCTTCGGCAATTGACATGTCATACCCTTCTTCACTTGTAATAGTAGCAACAATACTTCCAGTCGCAACAGATGCTGAGGAAAGCTCTCCTAATGCCAACGTAGTAGAACTCAAAGAAAGTGCTACTGTTCCGCGTGTCATTGCTTCAAAACCTCCCCGTAACATAACTGCACCACCTTCGATATTCTGACCCCCAAAATCCCCAGCTGAAGAGAAGAGTTCAAAAGACCCTCCTGTCCCTGGCCCTGAAGTAATCAAGCCCACATCATCCGCATAAAGCACATAGTCTCCACCATCCATAGCAGACTGTAGTTGCAGTGTTGGTACCACACACCAAAGTAGGAGAAGTAAGACAAAAAAATGTAGTTTTTTTGACAACAGCTTATAACGCATAACAAAACATCTAAATACTTATATTATACATTAAGTATACCACACTATATAAGCAAAAAAACAGCCTGGGTATAAAAAAAGCATAATGTCTTGACAAAATACAGGGTCATTGATATAGTATGTCCGATACCCTCTATAATATGAGTAGTATTATTTTAGACATCTTATTAGACTAATACTAGGTATGACAAAACACTACGAACTATTTTATGTCTTCCCAGGAACGCTTTCTGAAGAAGAACTTCCAACATCCTGTACTGCAGTACTTGATATCCTCAAGACACAAGATGTTTCTGACATAAAAACAACAGAAATCGGTAAAACACGACTTGCTTACCCAATAAAGCATATACGCTATGGGTATTTCTACAGCACAACATTTAAGGTAGATACCGAAAAACTTGCTCTTATCAAAAAAAAGTTAGACATTGAACCATCACTCTTACGAAGTCTCATCCATATTTACGATGAAGAAGAGGTCACTACCCGAGACAAAAACGTAGCAGCCATGAAAAAAAGAAGTGCTCGGTACAGTAAAAAAGTCGAACCAGAAAAAGAGCCTGCCTCAGAAAAACCGTCACAAAAAAAAGAGGTGGTAGTAAAGCCAAAAGAAACTTCTCCAAAAGCTAAAACAAAAACCACCAAAGTGGCAAAGGAGACAAGTGTTGAGACTATTAGTAAAAAACTAGATGAAATGCTTGATGGGGGCGACATAGCAAATATTTAATATATTACACTATTTACCTAATCTCTATACGTTATGGATTTAAATAGAGCCACAATACTTGGTAGGTTGACAAGAGACCCAGAAGTTCGCTCAACACCAAATGGCAAAAGCGTTGCATCGTTTGCTGTTGCAACCGGAAGAATTTGGACCGACCAGAACGGGACCAAACAAGAAAGAACAGAATTCCATAACTGCGTCTTATGGGGAAAGCTTGCAGACATTGCAGGACAATACCTTAATAAAGGAAGGCGTGTATATATAGAAGGAAGAATAGAAACTAGAAGCTGGGATGGTCAAGATGGGGTAAAACGATATCGCACAGAAATAGTGGCAGAAAACCTTATCATGTTAGACGGTCCGCGTGGTGATAATGCACAAGGACAGGCAAGTGCACCGCAACAAAGCAAACCACAGCAAACACCACCTCCGGCAGATTCTGATGAAATAAAAGTAGAAGATATTCCATTTTAATAGAAATTATGAGAAAAAAACAAAGAAAAAAATGTTTTTTCAAGGCAAACAACATAGGGTCTGTTGATTTTAAAGACATTGACCTACTCCGAAAATTTATTTCTTCGTATGGTAAAATTCGACCAAGAAGACGGAGCGGTTTGTCAGCAAAATACCAAAGAAAAGTCGCAAAAGCAATCAAACAATCACGAATTGCTGGACTTATCCCATTTGTTCCTCGATAAAACCAAATAAAAAAAGATGTGCATGCACGTCTTTTTTTGTTATACTATACCACAGCATACCAATGTTGTGTTATTTTTTATTACCGTATATGGCAGAAACCCTTGAATCACGCTCTCCTTTTGAATCTAGAGAGACGCAAGTAGAAAAAAAAGAAACAAAAGAATCAGAGCTCACACCAGAAGAACGTGCTGCTGCCACAAAAGAGCGGGCAGAGCTTTTGGTAAAAGAAGTACGCACCAGTAAATCAATGATGAAGAACATTCTTATTCATATATCGCAGGTGAAGTCTCTTATTAAACAAATACGAGCCCAACTTAAACTTGCGTCACAACACGATGAGGGTGATACTGAGTCAACCGAGCAAGACAAAAAAAAAGTTGATCAACTAAAGCAAAGGATTGCCGAATACAGACAAGAGCTCTTGGCCATGAAAGAAGAGCTTATTCGAGCTGAGATAGTAGAACTACAGACCACAGAACCCGAACTATCCGAAGCTGACCGTGAAGAAAAAGCGCGGCACATTGTTCTACAGCTTATTACCGACATAGAACAAGATGACTAATATATGGTTACATGAACCGTAAAAAAAATACACAAGGCTTTAGTCTTATGCATGTTGTTGTCTCTCTTGCGGTCTTCTTGGTGTTTTCATTTGGTATTATTGCAACACTCCATCTTTTACTGAAACTTGTTGGTATATCAAAAACACAAACAGCACTCCACCATGCAGTAGTAAATGATCTTCAAGCTATCCAAAACCTTGTCTACGAAGATATTGGTATTATTGAAAGTATCCCTAGTGGAGTGCTTGAAAAAACACGTACTATTACCATAGACAATACAGATATTACACTCACCAGAACAGTCCGATTTGTAGATGATCCAATTGACGGGACACTTTCTGGCAACCCACAAGACCTTGCCCCAGCTGACTACAAACATATTATCGTAGAAGCAACATGTAGTACATGCTCTACACAGTTCATAGAAACCGCAGGAATATATATGTATGCAGAAAATGACATCTCTGCGCAAGGAACAGGTTCGCTTGCCGTAAACGTAGCCAATACTCGTGGAGAGCCGCTGTCAAATGCGACTGTAGAGATACAATCACTTACAATTAACCCATCTGTACACATTACAGACACAACCAATAGCAGTGGTGAGCTTCATATATTACAACTACCCACAGGTGTGGAAGAGTATAGTGTTACAATAACAAAAAATGGACACACAACAACCCAAACACTATCCTCTTCACAAGAAAACCCAAACCCGGTTGACCCGCCCATAACCATTGCTGAATACCAAACAACACAAAAAACATTTGTTATAGACAAACCGGCAACCATAGTCGCTCACCTGAAAGATGCACAATGCGCTCCTGTGACAAATGCACAAGTAACCTTTACCGGAGAACAGCTTGTAGGAAATACACCAGACATATTATTGTTTTCAGAGAATGTTGTGTCTGATGCACAGGGAAATGCCACACTTACACAGATACTACCAGAAACCATCTCAACCAAAATTACCACCCACGATATAGTTGGGTCCATTCCTCCAATCCCAAATACCTTAACGGCAGGAATGACCGAACATCTTACCCTGTTTCTTGGTGACCCAACAGATCACTCACTACTTGTAACCATAGTAGATGCAGAAACAGGAGAGAGTGTACCAAATGCACAACTCGCACTAACGCTTGGAGCAGCCACACATAATGGCACCACGCACGGACAGGCAATAACCCAAACCACTTGGTCTGGTGGCCCAAACCAACTCCTTTTTACCAACCCCACGGAGTATTGGTCTCAAACTGGTAGCATTAATACACAAATAGTCGACTCAATATCTCTCAAACAACCTGGTACGCAATTTTTACCACAAGGAACGTTAGAATCTTCTATTATTGACTTAGGAAATCAGCAAACTGCACTATCTCGAATCATACTTACTCCTGCGATACAAGAACTAGGCCTAGGAAGCGACAGTGTCCGTGTGCAAATTGCTACAGACTCTACAACTACAACACCACAATGGAATTATCTTGGGCCCGATGACACCCAAAATTCGTATTACACCACAACACAAGCTATTACCCCTTCACAATCAAACAGATATGCACGGTATAAAATAACCCTCTCTACCCCATCTTCTACCATGACACCGCATATTACACATATTGGTTTAGAGCATTCAACTGTGTGTGGCGCACCTGGCCAAGCATATTTTGGAGACCTCTCAAACGACACATATTCACTGACTGTTACAGCAGAAAATTTTGATCCAATTACCACTGATATCCCGATTTTACAAGACACGTATTATCACATAACACTTATCCCATCATAGATATGGCACACATGTTTCCTGACAAACGCGGTGTAACTCTGATAGAACTCCTTGTTACTATTAGTATTTCTGCAGTTCTTACACTTCTGGTGGTGCAGTTTTTTTCTAGCACACTCAAGCACAGCACCACCGTCTCTGCACATCTTGATGCAGCGTATTATGGCAAAAAAATAGTTGCCAACACACAACAAGAACTGCACAGAAATACCCAAAGTGCTGCCGGAGAGTATCCTATTGTTTTAGCTGATGACAATGAAGTGATTTTTTTTACCAATCTCCCAACTTTTTCAGAAACTGTGCAGGTGCGTTATTGGCTCGACAACACCACACTCTACAAAAGTATTACACCTTTTTCCGAAGTGACAACATCATACGACCCAGCAAACACCATCACCACTACTGCAATAGAAGATTGTGTTAACATAGCAGAAAACACCCCGCTTTTCTCATTTTATGGTCGCCAAGAACATGTATACACCTCAAGCGCACTCCAAACACCTGCCGTACCAACAGATATAGGGCTCGTAACCATGACGCTCATCATACAACCCCAAGACACTGTCACAGAAAACCACTTCACGCATACTATGCATGTGGTATTAAATATATAACATATGAATACCCACACTACACCATGCATGTCAAAAATCAATCGACGAGGCTCTTCATTATTACTTATATTGGTTTTTGGAGGACTCCTCATGACAATACTAACAAGCGGTGTAGCTGTATATGGTACAACAGTTCTTCGACACAGCAAGATTATTTCTCAAAAAACAGAAGCACGTAGTATAGCTATGGCTGGTATTACCTATTACAAGTGGGTGCTGCAAAATAACCCTGGAGATTATTGGGATGGTAATCCCCCAGAAACTCCCGGACCATACGTCCACGAGTATAAAGATAAGTTAGGTGATGTTATTGGCTCCTATTCATTAGACATCACCCCACCATCAGAAGGAGGGGGTTCTACTATTATTACCTCAACAGGCTGGCTTCATAGTGACCCAAACCAAACTATCACATTACGCGGCACACTATCATCAGGGTCATTTGTTATGCCTTATGTAATAGCGGTACGTGCAACTGCCAGGTTATATCCAGAAATGACTGTTTCAGGAAAAGTACATGCAAACTACAGAGTGCTATGTAATACACAGGTAAACAACACCATATCAGCAGGACGAGCCGCCAGTGGCGTTTACGGTACCGGAGGGCCGCAATCATTTTGGGAATACCCCGTTCCAGAATATGATTTTGTTGGGTTAAAAAATGACGGGGTAGCGAAACTTGTTGCCCTTGGGACTGCGCCAGACGGAATGCTTATTCCACACTCCAACATGGAAGGTGGGCGATATGGTTGGCACATTGATTTTCAAGCCGATGGCACATTTGACTTGTACCGTGTTACAGAAAAAGGGTGTTATTGTAGAGACCTAGAATGCAGTTATCAGTATTGTTACGACATTGCAGAGGAAGTGTTTTTTGAAAACAGAAACATTCCACCAAATGGGGTTATTATTGTGAATGACCACACATACATTAGCGGTGTGGTAAATGGACGTGTATCGATTCTTGCAGGGCAAAACTCAAACAGAATTATATATATACCCGGAAGTATTACTTATCTCGATAAATCAGGGGACCATGTTCTTGGTATTTTTGGTCGATCCAGTATATTTATTCCAAAAAATGTTCCGGATATTATGGAAATTGATGCGGTTATTATGAGTCCATCAACCTACTCTATACACAGAAGGCAGTACAGCACACAATACGCAGATGCATTTCGTAGCGAACTTAATGTGTATGGATCTCTTATTGCATACTACCTACCATTACCTCTTATGCAAGGTCAAGGAAATCTTATTTCCGGTTTTCTGAACTCTTCTTTTACCTACGACGAGCACATAACAAACAATCCACCACCAGGATTTTTAACAACAGAAACTGGAGCAGGATTTACACTAGAAGAGGTTGACTAAAGCCAAAAAATAGTGTTATACTCCCGTATTATACCAAGAACATATTGGTGTAGATTTGGAATTTTTGTTATACTATTATATACAGATGTACTATGAAAGACTCTCCCGTAAAAAAAGGTATTATTGTTGTCGCAGGATTTGGCACGCGTTTTTTGCCTGCCACAAAAGCCATGCCAAAAGAAATGTTGCCGGTACTAGATAAACCGGTAGTCCAATATATTGTCGAAGAAATGGTAGAAAGTGGTATAGAAGAAATCATGTTTGTTACCAGCTCTCAAAAGCGTGCAATCGAAGATCATTTTGACAGAAACAAAGACTTTGAACAATTCCTAGAAAGCAAAGGAAAGCTAGGTCGTTTACAGCCGCTTATTGATTTGTGCGACAAAGTGCAGTTCTACTACACACGCCAACCAGAGCCACTTGGCAATGGGCACGCACTCCTTTGTGCAAAAGGATTTATTGGTGACGATCCATTTGCCTTTTCAGATGGTGATAGTATTATTGACTCAGAAACACCTGTCACTGGACAACTTCTCTCTGTCTTTGCAGAACAACACAAACCAGTTATTGGTGTGCAAAAAATAGATAGTAAAGAAGACATGACAAAGTATGGCAATATTTACGGCAAACAACTAGATGAAAACAGATTGTACAAAGTAGAAACCTTTAAAGAGAAGCCGGATGTGGCTGACGTATCTCCACACGGACTGATTGTTGGTGGAATGCGTTATATTTTTACCAAAGATATTTGGCCACACCTAGAAACACAACAAGCAGGCAAAGGTGGAGAGATTTGGGTGGCAGACGCAGCCAATGCACTGGCACAAACACAAGACTTTTTGGCATATCAATACGAAGGAACCTACTTTGACACCGGAAACAAACTTGCCCTCTTAAACGCAGCAATGCATTTTGCAAAAAAACAAGGACTGCTTTAATTAAAAAGATATATGAAACAAAAAAACACAATTTTCCTTATTGGGCTTGTGTTTTTTTTGACACTACCAAGTATCGCCCTAAGTTTTCAGCAAGGTGGCCAAGGTAATAATTTCACACCTCCCCCTATCGATACTGCTCCTTCTCCTTCTCCTTCTCCTTCTCCTTCTCCTTCTCCTTCTCCTTCTCCTTCTCCTTCTCCTTCTCCTTCTCCTTCTCCTTCTCCTTCTCCTTCTCCTTCTCCTTCTCCTTCTCC
>JABJHO010000028.1 GCA_018661775.1 Candidatus Magasanikiibacteriota bacterium
GTAATTATTTTTGCACGTACTATAAAAGGTGAGGTGATTTGTATAAAACAATATCGCCAAGGAATAGACATGATTGACATTGGGTTTCCTGCTGGCGGTGTAAAAAAAGGAGTAACTCCGTTACAAAGTGCGAAAGAAGAACTAGAAGAAGAGGCAGGGTATAAATCCAAAAAATGGCAACACATTGACAAACGTGCAAGAAGTGCAGGAGGGAGCACGGCTTGGCAATACACGTATCTAGCAGAAGAGTGTTATGAGGTGGGTCAAAAACTAGAAGACGATGAATTTATAGAAGTGGAGCTGTGTAGTGTGGCTGAGGTACAATCAAACATTGCATCAAAAAAAATGAAAGATATGGGGTGTGCGTTTGCCGGGCTTGTTGCACTTGAATATATTACGAAATAATACAACATGTATGAAGCTATCTTGGAGTAAAAGACTATTTTTCTCTATTAACACGACAGTCGGAAAAAACAAAACACGTGACAAAGTCATGGTATTTTTTGGCCATTATCTGATTTTTCTTACCTGTTTTTTTGTGGCGTTGTGGCTTGGCAGCTTTCTTTTGGAAGGTAATATAGCACAATTTTGGTATGGTACTATATTTTTAGCTTTTGCCGGTGTCTTGGGGGTGGGATTGAATTGGATCATTGGGTTTCTTTTTCCGCACCCTAGACCAATCATTGATTTTCCAGAAAAAGTAAAGCAGCTCATTACACCACTTGGCACATGGAAAACATTTCCATCAGACCACACCACTGTATCATTTGTTATAGCATTCTCTTTGTTTTTTTTACTTGCTTCTGTGTGGGTAGTGGTCAGCTTTTTTTTACTCGCTTTGGGTATTTCGTTTGGTAGAGTATATGTTGGAGTGCATTATCCAAAAGATATTTTAGGTGGTTTTGTCGTCGCACTCTTTGCGAGTGTTTTGGCGCTACATGTTGCTGAACATATATTAAATTTTCTTTTTTAGTTTAATGAAATTTTGGTATGAAAAAATATATACCGTTACTGTGTTTTTCTGCTATCACATGTGCCATTGTTGGGTTTTTTGTGTTTCGGTATTATATTTATACCGCAAGCACAAAATCTGAAGGTGGACTTATGTTTGAGGTAAAACAAGATGAATCTATCGCTTCTCTTGCACAGCGTCTGCAAGATGAGGGTGTCATTCACTACGCGTGGCTGTTTAAAAAATATACGACATTAAAAGATGTTGATACAAAAATTCAAGTAGGGACATATACTGTATTTGCGCCCGTTACACTTGATCGAGTTATTGCACAACTTCTTCATCCAGACTCAAAAATAGAGCGAGAAATTACTATTATTCCCGGATGGAATTTACGAGATATGGCAGAGTATTTTGCACAAGAAGGTGTTGCCACAAAAGAGGAATTTTTTGTACTTGTTGGGAGCCCAGCACAACTAAAGCAGCGACCAGGTTTAAAAAAACATATCGATAAAAACATACTACTAAAAGATAGGCCAAAATATATTTCTTTTGAGGGATATGTTCGCCCGGATACATTTCGATTTTATGAAAGTGACACGATAGAAGATATATTACGGCGGCTTTTTATAGAAAGAGAAAAAGAATTTACACCCAAACTTCTTGAAGATATAGAAAAGACCAAATATTCAGTGCACGATATTATAACGCTTGCAAGCATTGTAGAGCGAGAAGTACGTGGCAAAGAAGACAGAGAAAAAGTAGCAGATTTATTTTTGCGAAGACTAGAAAAAGGGTGGGCATTGCAAGCTGACTCAACCGTGCATTATATAAGTGGTAGAAATGGTGATGTGTTTACAAAAAAAACAGAGCGGGATGTAGATTCTCTTTGGAACACGTATAAATATCCTGGGTTACCGCCTGGTCCAATTTCCACTCCAAGTATAGAAAGTATTATGGCGGTGGTATATCCAAAAGCAAACCCACATTGGTATTTTCTTACAGATTTCGAAGGAAACGTTCACTATGGTAAAACACTTGAAGAGCATAATACAAATAGATTTACTTACTTATAATCATATGAACCCAATTGAATATCATAAACAATTACATGGAAAAATTGAAGTTATTTCTCGGGCAACGATTAATTCAAAAGAAGATTTATCATTGGCATATACGCCGGGAGTTGCCGAACCATGCAAAGAAATTGCAGCAGATGTGTCTAAAGTGTATGAGTATACCAGAAAAAGTAATATGGTTGCTGTCGTAACCGACGGGAGTGCCGTGCTTGGTTTGGGAAATATTGGCCCGGAAGCAAGCTTACCGGTTATGGAAGGAAAGTGTGCCTTGTTTAAGCAATTTGCCGATGTTGATGCCTTTCCTTTGGCACTGGCAACACAAAATCCAGATGAAATTATAGAAACAGTTGTTCGTATTGCACCAATGTTTGGTGGAATAAATTTAGAAGATATTGCCGCACCACATTGTTTTACCATTTTAAAAGCACTCGAAGAGCAATTAGATATTCCGGTATTTCACGATGATCAAGATGGTACCGCAATTGTGGTTTTGGCAGGACTAATTAATGCGGCAAAAGTAGTTAATACCACGCTTTCCGATTGTCGTGTAGTGATTAATGGTGCTGGAGCAGCTGGCATTGCCATTGCACGTTTACTGACGGCATTTGGTGTTGGGCAAATTAATATGATTGATTCAAAAGGACTAATCCATAATGGGAGAAGTGATATAAATAGTGCTAAAAAAGAATTTGCTGTTGCTTCGCGTGGTGAAGAAGTGAAGATACCGTTGCAAGACATAATTGTGGATGCAAATATATTCATCGGTGTCAGTCGTGGTGGTGCGTTAACACAAGACATGGTACAAACCATGGCAGATGGCGCTATTGTTTTTGCCATGGCAAATCCAGATCCAGAAATTTTACCACACGATGCAAAAGCCGGAGGAGCCGCGGTGGTTGCAACTGGCAGAAGTGATTTTGCGAATCAAATTAATAATGTATTGGTATTTCCCGGATTTTTTCGTGGATTGCTCGATAAAAGAATTGTAAAAATAACCCAAGAAATGAAATTGTCTGCCGCACAAGCACTTGCGGGTGCTGTACAAGAGCCGAATGCCGAATATATTATCCCAAGTCCATTTGACGCGGGAGTTAGTGCAAAAATTGCACAAGCCATTTCTCTTTAATAATGTATGTCGCTTCATACAAAAGATTTTGATTATCATTTGCCCGTTGACCAGATTGCGCAGCATTCGGTAGAACCGCGCGACCAGGCAAAAATGATGGTGATTAACAAAAAAGATAAAACGGTTGAACATAAACAATTTTTTACTATAATAGATCACCTGAAAAAAGGAGATGTGCTTGTGTGGAATAATTCAAAAGTGTTTAAGGCACGTTTAGCAGGAAAACTGTTAACACGAAATAATGAAGGTTTGTGGGATCATAGACGCGATATAGAATTATTTTTGGTTCGGCCAATGGAAAATAAAGGTGTGTGGAAAGTGTTAGCAAAGCCAGGAAGACATGTAAAACACGGTACGCGAGTTATGATTAATAAAGATGCAAATTTTTATTGTGACGTGATGGTAAAAGAAGATAGCGGCACCATTTTGGTACAATTTCCTTTTGATGAAGACGTGGTACGTAATTTGGCAAATCGTTTTGGAAGCATTCCTATTCCACCATATGTAAAAGATGAGCCACATCAAATAGAGAGTTACCAAACAGTATATGCAAAAGAAGAGGGGTCGGTTGCGGCGCCAACTGCTGGGTTTCATTTTACTCCAACTCTTATAGAACAATTACAACAAAAAGGTATTATTTTTGCCGAAGTAACATTGCATGTTGGTTTGGGAACATTTTTGCCAGTCAAAACAGAAAAAATAGTTGATCACACCATGCATAGTGAATGGGTAGAGCTTGCCAAAGAAAATGCCGATATTATAAATTTGGCAAAAAAAGAGGGGAGACGAGTTGTTGCGGTTGGCACAACATCGGTTAGGACTCTTGAAGGTATTGCGTCGCTGCCGCTTTTTAACAATAATCACAATAATTTACCAGCATTTTCCGGAGATATTAATATCTTTATTACTCCAGGCTTTTCTTTTCGCATTATTGATGGGCTTATTACTAATTTTCATTTACCAAAATCAACACTTCTTATGTTGGTTTCTGCGTTTATTGGTGACAGAGAATACACGTTAGATTGTTATAACGAAGCAGTAAAAGAAGTCTATAGATTTTTTAGCTTTGGTGATTCGATGATTATTGTATAATTAAAAAAACCAACAAAATGTGTTGGTTCGACAGAGAGTAGAGAAGGGTATTAAGTAGTATAGCCCAAAACCTCTTTCCAGTTCTTTTTCACAAGGATTTTCTGCGCTTCTTTTGGGGTGAGCTTGGTGTCACGAAAGAATTTCTCAATCCACTCCATTTTTTCTTTCCATCCTTTTCCTTTAATAATTTGGCTCGTGTGATATTGACTAAAACCAAGTGGCTCTAAGATGTCAGTAAAGTTCTGCTCAATCCACGCAAGCTTTTTATCCCAATCTGCACCAAGTACAATCTGAGACA
>JABJHO010000029.1 GCA_018661775.1 Candidatus Magasanikiibacteriota bacterium
CCGACCTCGTCCTGGGTCGAGTAATGTAAATTACTCAATTAAGGGTGAACGACGCCGCTTTCGCAATGCGCGCCGTGGTTCAGTCGACCAAGAGGTCGTTGTCTGTGAGTGCAAGGAGTTTGCTCCGGCTCACGACAACGAGCTCTGTGAGTACTGTGGTGGTTTTGAGAGTGCGCCTGACCGCTTCGGTGTCGATGGTGTGCTCGGAGACGCAGAGTTCCAGAATTTCGACTCGCTGTTGCGTTCTCGAATGCGCCCAAGTGGTCATGATGCTCGTTATTTACGATTAAACGAGTATCTCCAGCCATTGGAGTCTCTTTTCCTCCACCGTATTGGGTATTCTTGGAATGAGATCTACTCGTTTATTCGGAAGAATGTACGAGTGGGGTCAGCCGTCGGTGAGCACATTCTTCAGCATATTGAAGACTTCGTTCACTACCGTGGGGTTGTGGATGATATCGCTGAAGGTGAGCTACTCACCCATGGTGGTCAGGAGATCTATCAACCTTTTTTTGTGGACGGTGAGGGTGTGCTTCGTGCAAACCCAAGCCTTAGTCCAGGTTTAGCGCGATTTAGCTGGACTGGTCAAAAAGAAGGTTGGGTGCAAATCGAAGGCCGCTATTACATCCTTCGGGATGATGGTCATTGGTTTGAGGTAGTGAGCCGCTCGAGCCGAGTGAACCCTCGGGACCTTAAGAGGTTTCAGGAGGAGTTCGGTGTCGAAGGTGTCCCGTACGGGCTTAAGAGAATGTTGAGCAGCTACCATAGCTTCGGCACCGGGTTTTGCTACCCAGTGCTCCGAGCCGTGTATGGCTCAGAGTTAGTTATGGTCCGCGCCAAGGCTGCTGAGAACACCATCTAAAAAACCGGTTACTGGTCCGGCCTAAAACCAGTACATACACATGCGAGTCAACGCTATCGACTCTGTGTGGCCACGTACTTCTTGTAGGTGGTTTTTTTGATACAATACTATTGTGGGTGTGTGTATTGCTTTTTTTCCTTTTGACATGTATTATAGGCATATATGAGTTATATAAAAACACAAGAAGAAATACAGTATATCCTTGATGGAGGAAAAATACTTGGTGAGATCTTGGAACACCTCACCACATTGACTGTTCCTGGGGCAACAGCGTTTGACATAGATGCGGTTGCCGAGCGTTTAATTCGTGACGCTGGCGGAAGACCGGCGTTTAAAGGCTATAGACAAAGTAAACGAGATCCAAAATTTCCCTCAACAATTTGCGCTTCTGTGAATGAGGAGATTGTTCATGGAGTTGCAACAAAAGATAAAATCTTAAAAGAAGGTGATATTTTTAGTATGGATATTGGGATGCAGTGGCCAATGAATTGTGGAAAAGGGGAGAAGGGGAATGGTTTTTTTACCGACACTGCCATAACGGTTCCGGTAGGTAAGATTGACACAAAAACTGAGAAATTATTGTCGGTAACAAAAAAATCACTTGAAATTGGCATTGAGCAAATGCAGATTGGTAATACGGTGGAGGATATTGGAAAAGAAATTGAGCGATATGTGGCACCTCAGGGCTATGGGATTGTGCGACAGCTCTCTGGGCATGGTGTTGGGCATGGTGTTCACGAAGATCCGTATGTACCAAATTATCACGATAGAAGTTTGTCTGAATGGAAGATTGAACCAGGGGTAGTATTGGCAATTGAACCAATGATCACATTGGGTACTCATGAGATTGAAGTACTTGATGATGATTGGACTATTGTGAGTAAAGATCGGTCATTGAGTGGGCATTTTGAACACACCATTGTGGTAACAGAAAATGGTCCGGTTGTTGCCACCAGAAGACCGGGTGAAAAGAAGTAATATGAATATTTTAGGTGTTGATTTTGGTACAAAACGTATTGGTCTTGCGTGGATGCAAACCGGTCTTGATATTGTTCTTCCGTTTGGTGTGGTAGAAAGAGGTTCACAAAATGATGTGCCAGACGCGTTGTTGCAGTGCATTAAAACAGAAAAAATTACCAAAATTGTTCTCGGTTTGCCATATACCTTAGAAGACAAAAGTGAAAATCAAAACACCCAGCGCGTGCGCGAATTTGCCAAAAAACTTGCGGATGCATCTGGGGTGTTGGTCGTGTTTACCGATGAGCGGTTAACGTCTTTTGAGGCAGATAATATGGGTGGGGAAGCGAGTCGTGATGAAAAGGCGGCAATGGCCATTTTGCACACATACAAAGATGAGCAAGGCATGTAGTATGCGAGCAATTGTATTGGCACGAGAAGCATATAGGGAATATGATCAGCGTATTACGGTGTTAACACAAGAATACGGAAAGCAAGTGTATATTGCCAAGGGTGTAAAAAAGATTACGAGTAAAAATAGCGGTGCACTGGAGCCGTGTTCTGTTGTGGATATACACACTATTCAAGGTAAAGAGAGTAAATATGCAACCTCAGTTCATTTGATTGAGGTGTTTTTTGTTTTACGACAAGACATGCATGCGTTGTTGTGTGCGCAGCATATTGCTCAGACTATGTGCCGCGTACTTGCGGTTGGCGAAAAAGATGTTCGAGTATATGCTTTGTTTTTTGATTGGCTTTCTGCTGTCAACAGCGGGTCGCTTTTATTGGTTCACTGTGTGGAGTATTTTTACATTTCTTTTCTCGAAGTGTTGGGGTATTCGTTGCAAGATATTATTGCTTTTGGTTCTGCTGTTTCAAAAGGTGATACGACGTGGTATTACTATTCTTTTGCAGATGGAAGAGTATATACAAAAGAGGTGGCACCAAACCAAGAGCGAGGCTGTGTACGTGTTTCTGGTGCATGTATTGCTGCGTTACAGGAAGCATCTTTGGGTGTGTCTGTCAAAATACGCATATCGGTGCAGCAAGAAGTGCGTGAATTTTTGCATGCGGCACTTGAGTATTATACAGAAAAGCCACAAGTGCATTGGCATATGATTGCGCATGTAGGACAAAGTGCATAACTGTATGCTATTGTATGGTGCATACAATTGTGCTATGATTACCTTGGTAAGAGAGGTTTTTTCTCTCTCATTTATTTTATTGTATTATGCAAAAATTACAACAACTCTTTAGAGATTTTGGTAAAAGTCTCTATGATTTCGAATGGATTGCCAGGCAGCGTGGCGCAGGTTTGCGTGGTATGAAACTTGTTGCATTGCTTGCAGGAGTGTCGTGTATTGTGGCGATGATTTTTATTTCTCAAGGCATTACATATGTGGCCGGAGACATAAAAAAAGAAGTGCAACAGCTACCTGACTTTACGGCATCATTTGAGGAAAAAGTGCTTACAGTTACTGGTATAGAACAACCATTTACTAGGCGATTTGAAGATGTAGAAAAAAAAGATGATAATGCTCCTGTTGTTTTTCATGTTGACACGAATTCAGATGTAGCTATTGACCCAAAAACACTGCAAGAAAATGATGATGAAGTGGTGATTTCTGTTGGAAAAGAATCAGCAAGTTTTTATGATCCTATGCAAAAAAAAGCTGAAACCTTTTGGTATCCAGAAAGTGCCTCCTCGTTCACCAAAGGGGATGTGGTTAGTATGGTTGGGAAGCTGATAGGTGTGTATGGCTATGCACTTGGCTTCTTTGCGGCGCTTATTATAGTGTCTATGGTATTTGCATGGAAACTTGCGTATTTGCTTCTACTCACATGGTTTGCGTATGTGTATAATCGCCTTGCGAAGAAACAGTGGACATTTTCTGAATTATACGGCGTTGGATTGTATGCAATTATTTGTCCATCACTGGTATTTTCTGCATTAATGGTGTTTGATGTGTTCTTGCCGTTTGGTTACTCAGTGCTTGTGCTTGTGTTCTTTTTTATGATAATAAGAAGAAGTGGGTCACAAAATGAACAAAAAGCACTGGAGGCGGATAATACTACATCAGAAAAATCTTCGTAGGGGTGGTTAAAAAGCATAGCGGAATACATTGAGAAAGCCTTGCCTTTTGGTTCGTTCTCGTGTATTCTACTGTGTACATGGGCGCGTCGGTTAATGGTAAACCACTGGTCTCCAAAACCAGAACTGTAGGTTCGATTCCTACCGCGCCTGCCATCGTGTAATGACAGAGGTTAAATCCTCTGTTTTTGTGTTTCTGTGGTAAAATAGGGACAGACTAATTTTTGTAATACATCTTATGATAAAACGATCATTAGTTTTGCGTAAACTGTTACTTGGTCACCAAAACCCACATACACATATTGCTGTCGCAGAAACAGAGGATAAAAAATATAGGTATAGTGTTATACAAAAATCAACTCGGTCAAAAGAGGAGAATGGTTTATTAGAAGATGATAGAGATAGATTATTTTCTTGTTTTAAGAATCTTCAAAATGATTATAAGAAACAGACAGATGAAGTATTTGCAAAAGAGTATGCAGATTTTGTTTCGGCACGTAATGATTTTTTGATTCGTTATTCTCCTACTTTTGCCCATAATAAAAATCCAAGGAAGTTTTCCGTAGACTTTGTTCCCATTCTTGAGTTGCATGGCTTAAATGAGTTTTTAGACTCCTTTCCATTACAATTTATTCCAACAAAATGTGAGATTGCAAGAATACTTGGTTTGGCAAAGCGTATGCACGAAATTCGTTTATGTCGTGGTGAAAAACACAAAAAAGACCCAATAGAAATAGTAGATATTGGTGGAGGAAACGGAGCGCTAGGAAAACTGATTACGAATTTGGCAGCTGAAAATAATATTGTAATTAACTACACAACTGTTGATCCAGATAAAACAACAATACAATCTGCTTTAGATTATTATAAAAACGACAAAAGCTTAAATTTTTTTATAGGAAATGCAGAAGATTTTGTTTTAGAAATGTATAAGGAGGTTCCAAGTGTTTATACACTTTTAAAAGAACGCAAAAAACTAATTTTGGAAGGTGAGGAGAGGATATCCGATTTGCAAATTGTGTTACAAACTATCTTACAAAATGAAAACCACCAAGACACATGTTCTGTGCCACTTTTGTTTTTAGACGTATTAGAAAAAGATTTTGGAATAACTTACTTTAATTTGGTTATTGATTTAAAAAGTGAAATTATTTCTAGTATTGAGGAAAAATATATAAATAACTGGCGAGCTAAAATAAACGAACTTACACAAAAAATAGGAAAGGTAATCGCAGAACAACCCGCGCGGTTTGATCTTGTAATAAATTCGTGGATGCCTCCGGGAATTGATTTTACAAAAGATATTCGTGAAGCTGGAGGTGTTGCAATTTTGTATGCTCTTGAAAGAAATGGTATTTCTGGTTGTAGAATCGACTTGTCTTACAACGATACAATAAAAACACTAGGTTATGAAGAAAGTTATGTGCCAGGACCATATTATGAGCAATTGTATGGGTGGTTAAGCCACTCCACACCACAAGCCAGAGCAATGGATCAGCTTGGGCAGGAATATTTTTATAAAGACGTGGGGAAATGGGCAAAGTCATTTTCAAATGCGTTTGTGGTACAAATTCATAAGGATTACACTAGAGGTGGTCATTTCTTAAACCAAAAGGGCACTGATTTAGTGTCTAGAGAAATTTATCCCTGGGAAGAAGATCTTATGCGGCGCGGCGGGCCAGAAAAGCCCGTTTTTACAGAGTTTACCGTTTAATCATTTCATTAACGTATACCTGTTTTTGACAATAAGTGTTTTTTTTGGTTTAGTATATGCAGCTCTTTTCATTTCCTTGGAGGAAACAATGGAAGATTCTATAATTTATTTACCACAAACCCGATCTAGCGGATTGCGTGAAATTCTTGTTGGTGCTGCAAATCCACGATCAATATTCATGAGATCTGATGTGCATGACACTATGGAGGATGGTACAAAATGTATCACTCGTTTGTCAACAAGAGACTCTTTTAAAAAGATTGTACAACGTCCTGCTTTTTGGTATGTTCCAAGATCAGTAGATGTTGCACGTGTTCTTACCGCGGCACAACACGCACATCTGTCTCGTGTAAAGAAAGGATTAAAATGTGCGTCTGACCCTATAACAATTGTTGATGTAGGGAATGGGTACGGCGACTTGTCTGCACTTATTCTTGCTACAGCCAGAAAACAGCGCTTGCGTGTTACTTGTCAGGTTGTGAGCCTACAGGCATCCACTATCCAAACGCAAAAAGAAGTTTATCGCTCTACCAGAGAACTCTCTTTTTTTTGTGAATCACAATTACAAATGTTATTACGTATTTGGGGTGATCAACCACATATTGTTTCGGAGATTTCTGCGCTTGCAGAACGTATAACGCGATCAAAAGAGCCTTTGTTTGATTTACGCAGACTTGGTCAAGTGTATACTACCAATTTTAATGCACGTAATATATCTCTTGGTGATGTACACAGCTATACGCGTATTTTGAAGGAAGATTTTGGCATAAAATTTCCGTCTGATTTTGTAATTCGTTCTGGAACATTGTATCAATTATTTGAAAGAGGTGTACAGTTTACGCAGTTTACACCACTTTTGGAGTTTATGGCTAAAAAATATTCAGATATATGGATCAAAAGACTCGAGCGCGTAGAAGATTTTTTGGTCAAGTCAAAAGAGTGTGGAGCAGACATGGTGTTGCAAACCCAAACATCTCTTGACCATGGTGTTTCTGCATATGTGCGACTGGTTCGTGCTGGTATTGTTGGGCATGTTTTTGACTGTGGAACACGTAAACAGGATTACAGAAGCACACCGCGTGCAGATACTACTTCATTTAATGTTGTCGATGATTGTGCTCTTGGAGATCAGTATGCACCGTCTTGTGTGTGGAAAGGGGTTTCTGTAAAAGAATCCACTAAAGATGGTGTAGGGTGTGAGGATATATTTGCCACATTCTCACGATCTGGGTGTGCTGCTCAAAAGCTAAAAAGGAAGGTTAGTAAACGCCCTCAACCGCTGTTCTTGTTGCATGGGTGTACTTATTTATTAGACAGCGAAGATGTGTATAAGGTGGTAAACAATGCTAAGAGTCTCGGGATGTTTGGGTGGGAAAAATCACAGGTAATTAAAGAAGTGGTTTGCACAGGTGTTACTTCATTACAAGATGTATCGCATTACTCTATACGTAATATTAAAAGAGTAGTGAGGCGTTAAAAAAGTGGGGTGTAGATAAGAGATTCTTTTGTTGGTGTGGTTAATTAAAAAAGTAAGAGGCTAAAGCCTCTTTTTTTATTCAGACATATTTAGTGGGGATAGTATAAAAAGTATGATACATTAATCATTTTTGTGAAAAAACAATTTACAGAAAAACACATAAACCAATTTGTTCACCCGCGCCTGTTGCCGCGATTCCATACGTTCCAATAAGTATAAAAGGTTCTGATGCAAAAAGTGTGGTTGATTTGCCGATCCATGGTTGAAAAACAGTTGCGTAAGGTTGGTTTTTAAGCACTGTACTGCCCGGGTCAACGAGCCAGCTATAATACCCTGCAATTGGTGCGTGTAAATGATTGTGTTGACTAAGAGGAACGCATTTGACTGGGTTTGTTTTTTTATTTTGCCAAACCACTTCTAAGAATTCTGTCAATTGCTCAAACCTGTTGTTGAGTTTTTCTCTATCTATTGTTCCGTGACAATCCACTTCCCACGTTGCGGCATGTGGTGTTTTATCAAAAGGAAGTGTTTCAAGAAACGGAATAACATGTGATTCATCAAATGCACCAATTGCCACATCTTTTTCCCATAAAATTTGCACCATTGGATCAAGTGCGGCAAATAGATGTGAACTTTTTTTGTGAGTAAAAATATGTGGAGCTGTTTTATTACCAGTGGTGTGAATGTCTAGAATAACATCACTACCTATGCTTAATAACATTAAGTTTGCCGCCAGACTTTCTTCAATGGAACCATTGCTCTTTTTAAGTTGATTGAGATAATACACTTCTTGTTCTTTGGTCGACTTCCATTTTTTGTCTACAGTAAAAATTCTATTCCAATTTATACCACTTATTGGATTTGATCTTCCGGTAAGTGCATTATACGATTTTTGCTGAACAGCAATGGGGTTTGCGCAAGGGACCATAGAAACACTTCCGGTAATAGAAGCTTTTTTTTCTAAATATTCTATTAATTTGGTAAGTAATGCAGTGCCAAACACCTCTGGACCATGCAGGTTAGCTTGAATATACACTTTTTTTCCTTCTAAACCAGAGTCAAAATTGTACTCATGAATCATAAGTATTTCTCCTGTTGGGAGTTGTTGCACGGGGATTGTTTTTTTTGTATATATCATAAGATAAAAATGTGGTTCTCAGCCAAGTGTGGTGGCTTGACTGAGAACAATAAATTAAGGGATAAAGAGCCAAAGTTGACACTCATTGTCTACTGCTCTAAATGGGCACATAGTCTTTTGCGCTTCTTGGACTCTGTCACAAGGTTTGCATGTGGCACACCATGGAACTATATTCCATGTGGAAATAGTTGCTTTTGCCCAATTAAACTTTTCTACTTGTTTTACAACTTTCTTGTTGTGGGTGATAAGCATGAGTTTATTCACATTATTTTTCATTAGGGTAGAAAATACTTTACTAGATAAACCTTTACCGCGGTGTATATGGTTTACCCAAAGAGTTCCTAACTCTCTCCAATGTGGATCAGGCGTTTCCCATAACGCACCAAAAGCGATAATTTCTCCATTTTCCTCCTCATACGTAGCGTAGTTATTATACACAAGGTCTTGTAGTGTTGCGCCGGTAATACGTGGCAAAAGTAAAGCATCTTCTTTTTCTAGTTCTGTGACAAGAGTATGCCATTTTTTCATTTTTTGCCTCCTTTGTTTTGGTGGTGCGGTTCAGACCGCCTATCGATGTATAAACAGTGTGATTATACATCAATGTTCGGTCTGAATCGGCTAGATTGCATTAAAATAAAAAACGCCCATGTTATGAGAGTTGTGTGTGGGTGAAATTAATTTTAGTAATTATATACCAAAAGACAACTCTCAAACAGAAGAGCGTCTACGACGAACAATAATATTTTTATGTAGTGTATTCATACTTTTTGTATGGTATAAGAAAAAAGTGTTTTTGTAAAGGGGGTGCTGTGAACAAAGCTGGTAATTAGAGAGATAATCAGTTACCTCCTTTTTTTATTTCTCAAAATTAGTTATACTACGAGCCACGCATATGACATCTATAAAACAACATATATTTCGGTTTTTATACAAGTATATTGGTAAGCCAGTATTTTTTCGTATTGACCCAGAAGTAACACATGATGTGGTGTTATGGTTTGGGAGAATGTTGGGGAAATACTCACTGCTCCAAAAATGCACGCGGTGGTGTTTTGATTATCGCAATCCAGCACTTTCGCAGCATATAGCCGGTATTCACTTTCCCAATCCCGTTGGTGTTGCGGCTGGTTTTGATAAAAATGCACAACTCATGAGTATATTACCAGAGGTTGGTTTTGGTTTCGAAGAAATTGGTTCGGTAACAGGAAAACCTTGTGCAGGAAATGCAAAACCACGATTGTGGCGGCTTAAAAAGTCACAGTCATTGCTGGTATATTATGGATTAAAAAATGATGGGTGTGAAGTGGTAAAAACACGGGTTGCCGGTAAATCATTTCGATTTCCTATTGGTATAAGTATTGCAAAAACAAATAATACAGAAACAGTAGACGCACAAAAGGGGATTGCCGACTATGTGCAATCGTATCGCACACTTGCAACATATGCCGACTATATTGCTATTAATATTAGTTGCCCAAATTCATTTGGTGGCTTGGCGTTTACTGATGCTCATCTTTTGGATCAATTACTTGCCGAAATAGAAAAAGAACCGCTAAAAAAACCAGTATTTTTAAAACTTTCCCCAGATTTACAAGAAAAAGATATAGACGCTATTCTTGTGGTGTGTGAAAAATATACCATTACTGGATTTATTTGTAGCAACCTTACCAAAGTACGAAAGAATGAAAAAATAGTAGATGTGGTGCCATCAAAAAATGGGGGAATGAGTGGTAAAGTGGTAGCTGATTTGGCAAATTCATGTATTAAGTATATCTATAAAAAAACACAGGGAAAATATATTATTGTTGGCTGTGGTGGAATTACCACCGCTCACGATGCCTACGAAAAAATAAAAGCAGGAGCCTCGCTTGTACAACTTATTACCGGAATGATTTTTGAAGGACCGCAAGTTATTGGAGAAATAAACAAAGGGTTGACTGAGTTACTTAAAAAAGATGGATACAAAAATATTTCAGAGGCGGTTGGAACGTCGATAAAATAAAAACGATGGATAACTTTTTTGACGAGTATATTTTTTACAGTGCAATTACTTTTGTTGGTATAACTCTATGGTACACCAATAGAAGAAAAATTCAATACCTCTAGGTTTTGTTCGATATTCATCCAGTCTATGGTTCTGAATGTGTCCAGTAGGGGGGGCAATGTTTTACAATGCGTATCTGTCTGTTATATTTACCTTAAGTTTTGATAATACAGGATTTGGAATATGTTCTTCTACTCGTTTTATTGTGGCATCAGGTAGGATGCTGTGAAGATATTCAACAATAAGCGAGGGGTCTTCTTTTGAGGGGATGGCAAACCGTACAGATTTTTCTTTGTCTTGTGTGTTTTCTACCAAGACATTTCTTTCCTTCTCAAGATAGAGTTTTCGTATTCTCCCACGCAACATAACACCACGTATCGGTGTTTCTTTTGTTTGGATTTCATATATGTCCCAATAAATAAGTTTACTTGTCATACGTGTTTGGTAAAAAATAATAATCTATTGTGTTGAATACAATATATGTTTGTAGTATACCTTCTTTGGGAGGGTGTGTAAAAATAGTAGGACTTTCTACAACAACAAAACCACCAATAAGATTTGGTGGCTTTTGGGGATTACAAAGAATCAATATGATTCACGAGTGCGTTTCCCCAGGGTGTAAATACACACGGTGTGTTGGTGTCGCAACCATCAAGAATATGAAAAAACCATTCTCCAGCGCTAAATTCTGCACTTTCAAACAAGGTGTGAATACCAATATTTTTTTCTAAGTTTTTTGCATGGTTTTCTTGTACAATTTTACTATAGCTTAGGAGCCACTCTTTGGTTTTTTGTGTGTCCCCAGAAGAGAGTCCAATTTCTGCTATTGTTATTAGACTGTTCTTGTACCTCTTGGCGGTGTTGAAGATAGCTCGAGAAAAATATCTACTGCTTGGAGAAAAATCCATTTCCGGAAGGGGCATTTGCAAGAATAAGGTTGGTGTGGGCTTTATTAATACAGCTTCTTCCTTGTTTTGCATTGTTCCGTAATAAGTTATACCAACAGTAAACGGAATTGTTTGGCTATAATATTCCGAACACTCTCTTGAGAAAAAATTATCTACACAACTGTTAACAAGTGCGTCTAGAAGCCACCAGTTAAACACATAGTCAAGTATAGGGTCAAGTGTATCTTCTTCTTTTTTTACTCGAATATTTTTTGCAACCGCTGGCTCCCATTGTGCCTCTTGAATACGTTTTCCACCTTCATGTACAGCGTCTCTTAGGTTGATCATGGCTGAGTAGAGCCCTGCTATAGCTCTTTTTCCGCCCGGTGGCCAGTTACCGTTTCCCAGGTAGCTGTTAAACAGCATCGCAACAGGTTCGTTTATAAGGTAAACACGGGTTCCTGTTGGCAAAATTGGCTTGAACAAACGGATTACATCGCTTACGTATGCAATATATGTGTTTTTGGCTTCTGGGTTTGCCCAACCAGATCGTGCGATTTGTGCTGATCCGCCTGGTTTGTGGAGTGAAGCTGGGTAGCTGTCATGGTGAGAAAGTGTTAGTTCTATGACAAAACCAGCTTCCTGTAGGTTTTGGACTGTATCCACAATATTGTTTCTCCATGTGATATTACCAAAACATGGCCAAGAAAGAGAGAGGCGAAGTGTTGGTATTTTTTCTCCTATTAGTGAAAAAGCTTTTTTTGCAGCTTGTGAAAATTTTCCTAAGCTTCTGAACCTTTTAACATATTGTTCTTGTAGGGACACACTTGCGGATTCTCCTGATTCTTTTAGTTGTGAAAAGAGCATTGTCCAGCCACTTGGGCATATCTCTTCTGATAAGCTTTCTGTTACAAGCTGGTTGGTAGAAGAGACGGCTGTCCAAGAAATGTTTGTTCTGTATACTGTCGGCACGTCTGGTGTCGTGTCGCATGACAACAAAGTATACGTTAAAGATATAACACAAATAATCGCACGTGTGTTCATTTTGTAACCTCCTTTTAGGTTGTATTATTATAACATAAAAAAGTATATTTATACATGTTTATTTTTGTGGTATACTGCTATATAATAAGAAAACTTTTTATTTATTTGGTGATATTTTATGCCAGGAGAACCAACAGGTATACCAAGTGGGCTTTCACGGGAAAAAGTTCCTTCAAAAGAGGTGGTCAAAGTTCAGGAAACAGGAGAATCTACGCCACCAAAGTCAGTGGACGGCGTTAGTCGTTTCCTTGAAAATGGAATTACAACCACTGTGCATGAAGTTGCAGTAGAAGCAAGAAATTATTCTCGTAGTGTGTGCGAGTTTCGTGAAATTTTTAGAGGTGAGAAAAATGTCAAGGGTTTTGGTAGGCTTTTAGAGGCTATTGAGAGAGTGCAAAATATACACACAACAGAAACTAATCCACGACAAAGCTATGATAAAAAAATTCAGAGCTTATTACAGACATTAGAAGGTGCTCAAAGGGTAACAGGTTTAACAGGAGAATTTTTACGAGCTGTGCTTGTGGAAGCTATAGATAATGATGAGGTGAGAGGTCTGTTTCCGGCCGGAAATACGGGCGTGCAGGGCTTGGTTGATAGGCTCTCTGGATTAGATAGTCAAACAGGTAACAGGGACCAGCGAAAAAACTATATTAAACATTGTCTTTTTGGTTGTGTTACAGAAAAAGAAGGTGAGAGTCCTGAAAGTTTACAAGAAAGACGGAGACAATCTTGGGAGCAAAAACATACGGTTTTGACTAAGAAATTTTTACAATCATTCAAAATTTTACAACAAAGGGATAAGCCAACAGAACCAACAGAACCAACAGAACCAACAGAGCCAACAGAGCAAACAGAACCACCAGTGACACCTCCTGAAAATGACAAAATAACACCTGAGAATCACGAAAAAAAAGAAGGAGGAGAAAAACCACCGGCACATTGGACAATTACACCATCTTTTAAAAACACAAAATATTTCATCGGCAGTAGATGTGATCATTTTAATACGGAAACATCTATATGGGAGCGACGTGAGGAACGACATTTTATTCCGTGTAGCCCTATCCCTAAGTATGAGGGTGAAAAAGGCGCAGGACAGGGAAATTTTGCATATAACATAGAAATGAGCGGAAAGGTGTATTGTGGTGAAGATAACACTGTTCACCTTACATATACTCATGGTTTTAGTGAGATAGAATTTTTGGATGACATAGACAGAAACTATACTGTGACAGAGGATCAGCATGGTGGTTTACGCTTGGTGATTCATAAGGCAGGAGAAGATGATTCAGTCGCATCTGTGAAGATTGTGTTGGGGCCCAGAGAGGATCACAGGAGGGCATATCAGCGTTCTCGTGACGGAGCAGATCCAAGGATCCCACACTTTGACTTTGATGAGAGTAAGTTGACAGACAAGACCAAAAAGGCGATTGAAGCTATAAAAAGCAGTGGAAAAAGTATCGAAGAGCAGATATTTATGCTAGGCATGTATGTGAGGGCTAATATAAAATACTCTACCGATGAATCTAAGAATAGTTTTTATAAAAGTCACGATGATGGGTATGTGGTGGCGGTAGACCATGCTGAAGAAGGGAATTGTGGTGTTGCTAATACGTTTTTTGCAGGTCTTTGTGCAAAACTTTTTGAAGTACCTGTAAGAATGTGTGGTGGACATAGTGTGAAAGGAAATAGTGGTGATGGTACTTCAAGTATTAACAGTGGCACGGGTCATGCTTGGTGTGAGGTTTGGGATACAAAATTAGGAGCTTGGAAAATATGTGACGTTACCTCAGGAGATGATCCAAACGTGAATGATGACGAGACGGATGGTCCAGTAGCAGATGTTGATGGTGATGAGCAAGATACTGGAATTGAAGAGAAACCAAAAACTGATGAGGAGTTAGAAGAGTATCGAGATCAGCTAGAGGAAAATGCCGAAAAAACAAGTTATAGTACGGAAGAGCTGGAACTTGCAGAAGCGGCTAATATAGAACCAAAAGAAGCAAGGGAGATTGTCAAAGAGATAAATGAGGCACTGGATCACAAGATAGATGGTAAACTACTTATTCAGCATCTTGAGGACATGTTTACTCTTGTTGTTGCCGAGCTCAAAAAGAGTAAACCAGTCAAAAAAGGCCCTCTTAGAAAAAGGGAGGGTGGTGGAAAGGTGATGAGAGATAAAATGATAAAATGGTATATAGAGGGGGTAAAGGGAAATATTCCAGATCCGAGTGTTCGTGAATACGAGGCCACAAAAGAAGAAAAAGAAGATTTTTTTGGTGGGTTTAATGTCTATTTTATTGGTGATAAGTCTGGTTCTATGGGTGGAGGTGACAATTCACTTCTTGCAATGCAGAGAAAGGCTATACACCTTATGTTACATTCGCTTCATGTTAATTTTCAGTACAAACTAAATAACAACAACATCCAACCAGACAAGGCGCTGACTGTTGAAACTCGAGTGACGTCTTTTCGTGGCGAACATGAGATTGACGAAGATCTTCCGTTAAGCACAGAGCTTCATCAACTTGCCAAGGTGACATTATGGAACAGTCTCTCTGGCGGAGGTGGAGGGAACGGGGACGTTGCGGCACTGTCTGACACATATAGGCAGATTGCCGAAGAGGTTCGACAAGAGAAAAAGGAGGCCGAAGAACGTGGTAATGAATATAGGCCAAAACTACGCCTTGTCTTGCCTTGTTCGGATGGTGCACCAGTAAGGCCAGCAGAAGTAAGGGCATGGGCCGCACTAATTGGTCGAATAGGTGTGGATGATAATTTACTGGAATTTGACGAAAAGGGAGTGCTTACAGAAGAATCACAGAAGATGTTTGCTGAGCTGGTTGAAAAAACAAATGAACAGATGGTTGCTGAGAGAAGTGGATCTATGTCAAAAGATATAGCTGTACATGATTCTCCAACAATTGTTGTAGGTATGGGATTAACTACTTCTGCAAACACAGTGCCAGACATATATACTTCACCATACAGCAGAGGGGTGTTGGTGCCAAATATTGATGATTTACCGATTGTTGTGGCAGAACATTTGGTGGGTGCGCTTATTAAACTTTTACCAGAAAAAGTTAGAGATAAGAAGAGGGCGGAGCTTAAGGATAAATTGGAAAGTCTTAGTAAGAGGAGTGGGGTTTTGGGGGAAAGTACAGGCGAGTAAGCATGATCAAATAACGTTTAATTGTACACACATTATTTATTTTAAACTATACAATAATATGAGAACTCAAGAGATACTCAAACAACCGTATATCCCAGAAGGGGTCAAAGAGGTAAAGGTAACCAAAGAGAACAGTGTTGAAACCGCAAGAAAATGGGTAGACAGGATTGTGCCCAAGGAAAAAGGAGATGTGTCGACGACATTAGACCTAGATACTCGTGGTGGTTTTGAGGGTGAAAGTGTACAAGTCTATACATCTGATTTCGGTTTGTATATAATTGGTGAAAACAATGAAAGGGTTTTTCTTGGTAAAACACAAGAGGAATTAGCAGGGGCGGCCCCTGATGAATTATCCACCTTGATTACAGAGACCAAAAAAGAAGTAAGTGAACAATCCAAGGCAAATGTTGGAAAGAGTGATAGTGAAAAGATACGAGAAATGCACAGACTTGTTTTGAGTATAATTAAACATGCAAGTGATCAAAAAAAAATAAAGCAAAGCTGTATAGATGAAGGTGATGAGTATTTATACGAACGAGTTCCAGTTGAAAAAGAAGATCTTAATGAGTTTGCATTATTGGCACTCGACAAGGAGCTTATGGAAAAAGGTTTTGCGTTGTGGGGACAAGAGGTGCCAAAAATGATTATACAAGAAGGAGAAGTATTACGGACTGAACTATTTAGATTGATAGGTGATTTGGAGGGGGCGCGCCAGAAGGTGAGTGGTACTATAAGAGAGATTTCTCTTTTTACACCAAGAAAGACTCCAGGAGAAATACGTAGATTAACGAATATAAAAAAAGAGGAGATGAGGAGTGATTCGCAGCTTTATAGTCCGGATGGTGAGATCACAGAAGAGGGAAAAAAGGTGTTAAAAGAGTATTTTCAAATGCTAAACAGAGGTGGTGCAAATAAAGGCGCGCTAACAAGTCGTTTAGTTACGGCAAAAAACGTAGAACGGAGATTAGAAAAAGAACTTGCACAAAAATTACATCCTGAAGTGCCTACAGAAGAGTCTGTTGAGGCAATAGCTGACTATAGGTACGTTGAATTGCAAGAATATTTGGATCAGCTTAATACAGGAAAATTTATGTGGACGCCAAGCAGAAGAAAATTTTTGCAAAATATGTTAGGTCAGTCAGAGAAAGATATATTAGTTATACTTGGGCCATCTGGGACAGGAAAATCTGTATTAGCAGAAGCATTTGCAAGAATAACAACAGGACAGGAATCACTAACAGTGAACTGTAGTGAAAAAACAAGTCAGGAGGTTGAGGCAGAAATGGGGTTTAAAGATGGGGAGTCTGTCTGGAATCTAGGACCTTTGGCACAGGCTATGAAGGATGGCAGAGTGTGTAGATTTGAGGAAGCCTATAGGATGAATCCTGAAGGGGACCTGTTTGCTATCTTGAAAACCATACAACAAAAAAGTATTGGAGACAAGTATAGACTTCCAGGTGGTGAGGAGATAACTATTCAGCCTGGTTTTAGAATACTATTTACCACCAATCCAGAAATGGAAGGCAGGTATCCTGGGCGTAATAATCCAGAATCGGCGTTTAGGCGTGAATGTGCTATTCTTAATCTACTAGACATGGAGCAGAGCAATGAGAATCCAGAGGTGCACACTGCGCTGTTGGTGGCAAGTTCGACCGAAGGAAAGCTTACGTCTATAGATAAGGATGATCTTGGGCCAGCCTACACCACTATAAAAGGTTTAAGCGAAAGTGTTAAAGATGCCCAAGGCAATGACAGAACTATAATAGAAAAACAAGAAATTATTGAGGATCCCGCAGACTTACGTCATGGTGCGTTGTGGCGTTTGGCAAATGCGAGCAAGGCACTATTTGATGCCTTTTCTGCAGCGGAGATAGTTGCAGAGAATAAAAAACCTAAGGTGTTACAAGTTGTTATTAAGGAAGGCAAGAGAAGAGTTGCGACAGAAAGTGACTCGGGTGCAGTAAACATACACACAGATACCAAGTTATCAATAGGACCTTTGATTGACTGGGTGCAAGGGTATGAAGTGTGGAAAAAAGATAAAAAGAGCCAAGAAAGTAGCTTAACCACCTATTTGAATGAACGTATTAGGCAGTATTTAGAGAAAAATGAAAATGAGGTGGAGGATATGGATGCTGCTAGGGCAGTGTTTGAACACTATGGGTTTCTTGATGATGAAAAGGCTAAAGCAAAAGAAGGTGATCAATTTGCCACATTTATTGACATTGCCATGGCTTCGCCTACTGTACCAAGGGCGGTAACATTTGAAATAATAGAAGAAGAGGAGGTTAAGGAAGTTGAAACTATTGAAATTGCTGAAGACGTGGACATTGATACAGAAGGTGCAAATATCTTAGAGCTTATACTTGATGGAGGGTTTGAAAACTATAAGGTGACTCCGGTGGCGCTTGAAATAACACACACAAAAGACGGGGAAAGTGTGGTAACTACGTATTCACCAGGAACTAAATTTCTTGATGCAGCTGGTGTGGAATATGAATTTGTGGGCACAGTAAATGAAGGGCAAGACAAGGCAGGTAAAGTGGTGGCAAAAGTAAGAGATAAGGATGAGTATAAAACATTTGAGCAGCCAAGTAGTGACACAGAAAAAACCATTGAACGCGGTATTTACAAACATGAGGCAGAACGTATGATAAAAGAGGTGGGTGATTTAGAAGGAATATGGAAAGGGTATACATATCAGGAAGAACATAATGACTACGAAACAGATGGAAGTGGGAATTTCAAAGTGTCTGGGGCGTTAATAGAGTTTAAAGGATTTATGGAAATGGTTTGTAGCGAAGCATAAACAACTCAAGCATAATTGATTTTCGTATCCAAACATGGGTAAGAAAAAAGATGCGATAGTATTCGCATCTTTTTTAATAAAAAAATGTACATAAAAACCCAACCGATATAAGGTGATTTGTCAAGTCTTTTCTCGTGTATTATATAAAAATATACGTTTTTTTGGCTAAATTAAGCAAAAAATCTACATGTTTTGTGTATGTAAACAGTTGTGTTTATTCACAGTATGATTTTTTTGATGTATACTACAAGTACTATTTGTAATATCTCAGGATTGTATGCCAAAAAAGAAAAAACACACCATATTGATTGTTGAGGATCACGATGCATTGCAAGATATTCTACACACCAAGTTTACAGAAGAAGGGTTTGATGTGGTAAGTGCAACAGATGGACAAGAAGCGCTCACAAAAGCTATGGAGCATCACCCGGACATGATAATCCTGGACTTGCTTATGCCAAAAATTGATGGACGACAGGTGTTGCAAAAATTACGTGCAGACAGTTGGGGTAAATTGGTGCCGGTAATCGTGTATACCAATGTTTCTGAAGCAGAAGGGGTTGATGAAGTGTACAGGAATCAGTCATATGATTATATGGTAAAAGCGAACCATTCACTTGCAGATGTGGTGACACGGGTTCGGCAGCGATTAGCGATGCGTGGTTTGGCTGGGTAACATGGTTTTGTTTGAGAATCTGACATATTGTCTTTTTTTTGTATTTATGATACAATCTTTCCAAATGATATATACATATGAAATTTAAACAATACTCTTTCTTTTCTCGGGTTTTTCGACATTTTTATGCTATGCCATTTATTTACTCCATGATTATCCCGATTGTTATTTTGGATGTATTTTTAGAGGTATATCATAGATTTGCTTTTCCGCTCTATGGTTTGCGGTATGTTAGGCGTGCTCGGTATATTGCAATAGATCGTCACAAACTATCTTATCTTAATGTGTTTGAAAAAATACATTGTATGTATTGTGGATATGTAAACGGCTTACTTGCATATGCTGTGGTTGTGGCTGGTGAAACAGAAAAATATTGGTGTGGCATTCAACACAAGAAGAAATCAGGTTTTACACAACATGCATTTAGTGAAGACTTGCTTCCTTATGGCGATAAAAAAGCATTCGACAAATTTGTAAAAAAACAGGTCAAATAAAGCCTGTTTTTGGATATGCTTGTTTTTGGTGTATTTCCTTGCTAGAATCAAAAGGTATGTAGAATAATATACTTACTAATTATGGAACCGCTTGCAGCAAAAATACGCCCACAACATTTAGATGAATTTATTGGTCAACCGCACTTGGTTGGCAAAGGAAAACCACTTCGTGTTGCCACAGAAAATGGGCACATGTTTTCTTGTATTTTTTGGGGACCACCAGGGGTGGGGAAGACAACACTTGCAAAAATATATGCCAACGGACTTTCGGCAATTCTTTATGAATTATCTGCGGTTTCGGCAAAAAAATCAGATATTACAAAAATAGTAACAGCAGAAGAAGAGAAACAGAAGGTGGTATTTTTGGACGAAATTCACAGATTTAATAAAGCGCAACAAGATTATTTACTACCGTTTGTGGAAAGCGGTGAGATTGTATTGATTGGTGCAACCACAGAAAACCCGAGTTTTGAGGTGATCTCTGCATTGCTTTCGCGGTGTCGTGTATTTGTTTTATGTGAGCATACAGATGAGGACATGAAGAAGATAGTTGATCGAACCGGATTTTTGCTTGAGAACGATGCGAAAGAGTGGGTGGTACAAATGGCAAAAGGTGACGCTCGGCAAGCAATTACTCTGCTTGAGCAAACACAAGAATTGTATGGGAGTATAACTATTACAACACTTAAAGATGCCTTGCAGTCAACGCATTTGCGATATGATAAAAAAGGTGAAGAACACTATAACACTATAAGTGCATTTATAAAAAGCATGCGCGCAAGCCAGCCTGACGCAGCGGTGTATTATTTGGCACGAATGCTTGAGGCGGGCGAAGACCCAAAGTTTATTGCCAGAAGAATGGTTGTTTTTGCAAGCGAAGACATTGGTTTGGCGCAACCCACAGCACTTGTGGTAGCAAACGATGTGTTTCGTGCGGTAGAGACTATTGGGCTTCCGGAATGTGCTATTAATCTGTCTCATGGTGTAGCCTATTTATCTCAGTGTAAAAAAGATAGGAGTAGCTACAATGCATTGCGAAGCGCGCAAACAGATGTAAAAAAATACGGAAATCTTCAAATCCCACTAAAACTCAGAAATCCACAGACAAAACTTATGGAAGATATTGGATATGGCAAAGGATACACGCAATACACAAAAGAAAGTTATTTACCAGAGAAGTTGCAAAAAAAGCGGTATTTTGACGGGTGAATACTTCAAGAGTGAGTATACCATTTATTTTTTCAGATATTTTTAACCCGTTGCGCATAGTTGTGAAAAGGAGGTTTACGAACAAAAAATGATCCAGAAATGTGTTATGTATGCTTTAATTCTGTAAAGAGTATGAACACTGCCATAATAGACCAATAATATACAATTACCTACATTTGATTGGTAGACGTAAACGTCATTACAAAAAGGAATACTATTGCTCCCAAAAAAAGACGCCAGAATCTCATGCATACCCCCAAAGAAGAAAAAGAACGATACAAGCCGTATTCTGCCAATTATTTGTGGTTTCGTCTATTTTTTATAATTAAATTGAAAATCTTGAGATTCCATGCTATAGTTTTATCATTATAATAAACATGTATATGCAACAATATATCAAAGATATTGTCAAATTTGTAGACAAAGAAGTGACTATTAAAGGCTGGGTGCATAATATGCGTTCTTCTGGCTCAATCGCGTTTCTAGAGATTCGTGACGGAAGTGGGTTTATTCAAGCCATTGTGTCAAAAAATGAAGTCGAAGAAGGTGTGTGGGAGGCTGTTCAAAAACTCACTCAAGAAAGCGCAATTGAGGTGTTGGGTAACGTGAGTGCTCACCCAAAAAAAGAGGGTGAATATGAAGTGCAGGTGGTGAGTCTTTCTGTTGTTCAGATAGCAGAAGAATACCCGATTGCAAAAAAGGAGCATGGACCAGATTTTTTACTCGACAACAGGCATTTGTGGTTGCGTAGCAAAAAGCAGTGGGCGATTCAAAGAATTCGGGATGTGATTATTTCTTCAACGTACAGCTTTTTTCAAGAACGTGGATTTACCAAAATTGATACGCCAATTTTTACACCAAATGCATGCGAAGGTGCAACCGAATTATTTTCTATAGAATATTTTGATGAAGGAAGTGTGTATTTAACACAATCCGGACAGTTATATTTAGAAGCCGCCATTATGTCTGTTGGGAAAGCATTTGATTTTGGCCCAGTGTTTCGCGCGGAAAAAAGTAAAACACGAAAACATCTTACCGAATTTTGGATGATGAATGCAGAAATGGCTTTTGCAGAACACACAGAAAATATGGATGTACAAGAAAAACTCGTGCAATATATTGTGGCGTCATGTCTAGAAAAATGCCCAAAAGAATTTAGTATATTAGAAAGAGATATTGCACCACTTCAGGCCATTGCGCAACCATTTTCTAGGTTAACGTATCCCGAAGCGGTAGAAAAATTACAAAAACTTGGCTCAAATATTACATTTGGTGATGACCTTGGTGCAGAAGATGAGGAATTACTTACAAAAGATTCAGTCGTACCAATATTTATTCACAAATGGCCAAAATCCATGAAGCCGTTTTATATGAAGCAAGACCCAGAAAATTCAGAGCTAGTACTTAATAATGATCTTATTGGAATAGAAAATGCCGGAGAATTAATTGGCGGTTCACAAAGAGAGGATAATTATGATGCGCTTGTAGAAGAAATTAAAAAAGATGGATTAGAAGGCCCAGAATATGAGTGGTATTTGGATTTGCGCAAATATGGCTCGGTGCCACATTCTGGTTTTGGATTGGGATTAGAACGAATGGTTCGTTGGGTAAGCGGTGCGCAACATATTCGCGAAACCATTCCATTTCCACGAATGATTAATCGCGTAAAACCATAGGTATGGGAAAAAAGAATAAACAAAAGAAGCGGAAAAATTTACCAAAGGAATTGCCGGAAAAGTTTGTAGAAAGACTCACAAATATTGTGGGTTCTTCTACTTTAACTCGTGTCATGAAAACGTTTGTAGATAAACCAACCACGTTTCGAGTAAACACGATTAAAGCGAAAAAGAAAGAAGTGGACACAGCACTAAAAGAGCAAAATTATAAAACAAAATATGTTTCTTGGTACGATCATGCCTATATTTTACAAAATCAAACCAAGCGCGGGCTTACTGAATTAGACATATATAAAGAAGGAAAAATATATATTCAAAGTTTGGCAAGTATGGTTCCGCCGCTTATTCTTGACCCAAAACCAGGAGAAAGAGTGCTCGATCTTACCGCGGCTCCGGGAAGTAAAACCAGTCAAATTGCGTCGCTTATGGAAAAGCGTGGAGAATTGGTAGCAAATGAATTAAACAAAGTTCGGTTTTTTCGTTTACAGCACAATATGCAGCACCTGGGCGTATTAGACCCACAAGATGATTGGGATTTTACTTTGCGCATGGAAGATGGCTCGGCACTGTGCAAAGAATATGAGCAATATTTTGATAAAATTTTGGTTGACGCGCCATGCAGCGGAGAAGCACGATTTATACAGGGCTATCCAAAGAGTTATGGTTTTTGGTCCGAGCATAAAATAAAACAAGTTGCATACAGGCAACATAAGTTACTCATGGCTTCCTGGTTTGCACTCAAACCAGGCGGTGTTTTGGTGTATTCAACGTGCACTATGGCGCCAGAAGAAAATGAAGCAAGAATAAGCAAGCTTATTGAGCGGTTTGGCGAAGAAGTAAAAGTGGAAAAAATAGAATTGCCAAACGTTGCTAGTATTACACCAATTCTAGAATGGAAAGGAAAAACATATCACAAAGACGTGGCAAAAACATTTCGCATGCTTCCGACACAGGAGGTAGAAGGGTTTTATGTGGCACGGTTGCGGAAAGTTACGTGATGATTTTTTGTATAAATAAAAACCCCTCAAAAACGGAGTAAAAAGTGGACCTTAAGTAGTTTTATTTAAGAGTATTCATTTCTTGACAATACATACTAATATGTGTATAGTAAAAACAGTAACATAAGCACATTAACAACAAAGGAGAGTGGTATGACTAATGACCGTTTTGCGCGATTTATTGGAGGTAGTGTTAAACTAGTGTCCCATTTAAATGATATAGCATATGGAGTGTGTGCAGGTATTGAATTAGATGATTACTTTTGTTATGTTTTTGTAGAACATTGGAGCGCTTCTCCAAATTCTACTGTTCCTGTAACGCCCGATGAAAGAATATACAAGATATTGAAAAGCCCAATTCGCTATCTAGAGTCAAGTGTGATTATTATGGAAAGTAGTTCAAAACTAGAAATTCTACGCCCTAGTTTTAGTGTTGGTGGTTTATATATAGAAAGAGTTGAGCACGAGAGTAATAGTGGATCTTTTAACACACAGATATAATTTGGCACCCTCTTTTAATTTATTTGAGGGTTTTTTTATTCTTTTAAATATCCACCACTTTGTTTTTTCCACATTGCAGCGTATACACCTTTTTGCTTTAGTAGTGTTTTGTGATTGCCGTCTTCTATTACCCCTCCTTTGTCTAATACAATAATCCTATCCATTGTCATCAGCGTAGAGAGTCTGTGCGCAACGGCGATAACTGTTCTGTCTCTCATGAGTTTTTTGAGTGCATCTTGGATAAATACCTCACTTTCTGAATCAAGTGCGCTTGTGGCTTCATCTAGTACGAGTATGGGAGAGTTTTTGAGTATTGCGCGGGCAATGGTAATGCGCTGTTTTTGCCCACCGCTAAGCATAACACCTCGCTCACCAACGCGTGTATTATATTGTTGCGGCATTTGTGTAATAAATTCATGCGCATGAGCTGTGATAGAGGCAGCTTCTACCTCTTTTCTAGTAACAGAAAGTCCGTAAGAAATATTATCAAATATTGATCGATTGAAAAGTTGTGAATCTTGTGTAACAGTAGAAATATTGGCACGCAAGCTCTTTTGTGTGATACGCGCTATATTTTGTTCGTCTATTGTGATTTTACCGTCTTCTAGCTCATACAGCCGTAGGAGGAGTTTTATGAGTGTTGTTTTGCCGGCACCACTACGACCAACAATACCAATTTTTTGTTTTGAAGGGATGTGGAGGTGGAGGTGAGAGAAAATTTGCTGTGTATTGTAGAGGAAGGATATGTCTGAAAAGTGTATGTCTCCCAGAGTTACTTTTAGTGGTTTTGCATATTTTTTGTCTACAATGTCATGGGGTTTGAGAAGCGTACCAAGCCCTTCTTCGAGTTGACCATACTGGTCAAAGAAGTTATCAATTGTGGCAGTAATGTGCGCTATGCTTGACTGTAGCACCTCCCCAAGAGCCAAGAACATAACAATATCTCCAACGGTAATTAATCCTTTTTTCCAAAACATGATTGAGGTGAAAAAAATAACCGCAATAAGTATGAATTTAAGAATGTTATTAATTAAGGTGATTGTTGCTTTATAGGAGTAGAGTGCAACACCCGTCTCCTTGCGTTCATTGCTTTTTTGAACAATTCTTTTTAACTCTTGCTGTTCTTTGGAAAATATTTTAACTAGGTTGATATTGGAAATAACATCCACAACTTCTCCGGTAAATGATGATTTGGTTGCGGCGTGGTGCCTTGATAGTGTTTTAATTCTTTTGAGCAGATGAATGTTTATGGGTAAAAAAACAAGTATCCATCCTGCCATAATAAGGGCTAGACCAATATTTGTAATTGCCGCAAGAACGAGTGTGGTGGTGAGTTTTATTCCAATTGGGAGAAAGGCATTTCCAACTTGAAACACGATGTGTACCGAGCTGTCTGCGGTGTTTATTTTATTTGCAAGCGCACCGGAGTAATGTTTGCTGAAGTAGGCATTTGAATGTTTTGCGATGTGTTTGTGGAGTGTTGTGCGCATGTCATGTCCCATTTTGGCACGGACATCGGTATTTATTACTTCTTTGATCCACAAAAATAAAAAGGAAAATAGGTAGAGACCAAGGTATGCAGTTATAAACCACCATAAATTTTCTAGGTCACGCGCCTCTTCTGTGGTATACGTAATAATATCTACAATTTTTTTCATGACGTATGGGAGTATACTACTGCTGAGTGTTGCGAGTATAATACATCCCACAGAAGCAAGCATAAGCTTCCATTGTTTTTTACTAATTCGTAGTGCAAAGATGAACGGGTTGTTGTTGTATATCTGTTTCATATAGTTATAGTAACAATAGTATATCATATTTTTCAGCTAATTACTGCACCACGGCACTCTTTGAAGTGTTGTGTATTTTGTATATCCTTGTTATACTATCTCATATTGATTCTAATTTTGAGTTTAATTATATGGCTGAAGAAAAAAAAGTATTACACACCATGGATTTTTTTGACCCAGATTTTATTGCAGAAATAAAAGAGACTCTTTTGCAAGAAGAGCAAAAGATGCGAAAAGAGCTTTCTTCTTTTGCGCATAGAAATCCAAAAACTTCCGTAGAGGAGTATAATGCAGATTTCCCTGATTATGGTGATGAAGATGACGACAATGCTCGAGAAGTTGCAGACTTTACAGTGAACAAAACACTAGAAGTTACGTTAGAAAAAAATTTACGAGACGTGCAAGAGGCATTGAAGCGAATAGAAAACAATACATACGGTATTTGTAAATACACTGGTGAGCCAATAGAAAAAAAGCGTCTTCTTGCCAGACCAACATCAAGCTCTTCTGTTACAGCAAAAAAGGTACTAACAAACGAAGCGTAGTGCAAAATACAGGTTATTATATCGAATGTCCCTTTTTGAGGGATATTCTTTATTATACACAGTATCTGAGCGGCCTCTTGACGTATTTCCATATTTTAGGTATACTAGTCCTGCTTACAAAGGCGATATACTTTAATTTCGCTTAATTAAGAGTAATATGTCAAGAAAATGCGATCTTCTAGGAACTGGTGTCACCACAGGAAACAACGTGAGCCATTCTAATAGAAAAACAAAGAAAATATGGCGCCCTAATCTTCAAAAGAAGAATATCTCTATTCCAGAGCTTGGAAAGACTATCTGTGTGACAATTTCACAGAAAGCTATGCGAACTATTGATAAAAAAGGCGGAATTGCGGCTGTGCTTCGGCACATGCCAGATGAACAGCTTTCACTCACCCTTAGGCGAGTAAAAAAGCAATTATTTGTTAAATAATACGTATGTCTCAAGATAATCTCGTAAAACTTGAGTCAGAGGGTACAGAGCAAGGAAAAGGAAAGGGGCACATCCTTTTTACCAAAAAGAATAAAAAGAAGCTCAAAGAACGCCTTAGACTTAAAAAATACAACCCACTTGCAAAAATGCATACGTGGTATAAAGAAACAAAATAACCTCTTAGTAACCCTAAGTGGTTTTTTGTTACTAAAAAACACCCAATCATGGGTATTTTTATGGCGGACCGGACGGGGCTCGAGCCCGCAACTTTCCCGACTGTCTCAGTCGGGACACTCTAGGTGTTAACTAAAAAACACCCAATCATGGGTATTTTTATGGCGGACCGGACGGGGCTCGAACCCGCAACTTCCGCCGTGACAGGGCGGTGCTCTAGCCAATTGAACTACCGGTCCGTAAATTTTTTTTAGCACTATGTGTTTTTTCTCTACAACAGTATATCACAAGATTTTGTATGGATCAAGTAGTGTGCTACAATGATCCATACATAATCTCATGAAGAAGTTGGCCTGGAGTTTTTTCTTTTGCCATGCGCTTTATTCGCTTTGCATTTCTTTTCAAGCGAGCGACAAGCCTTCTTTGCTTCTCTATCTGGTTGTTCTTTTTTCTTCTCCCCATAGAATGTGTTACTAATAAAAGCTGGAATAGTACAGAAAATTGTATACTACAGTGTGAATATAATACTATAATCCAGAATATATGTCAACTATTTTTTTTATTCTTGTGGATTATTTCTCAGAGTATGTCAGTGTTTCATTGTAAAATATTCTTTTTTTGTGCTGTGTATTGTGTGTGTTATTGTGGTGTAAATCTGTCATAAAAAAAGACCTGCACTATGTTCGATACGAGTATTGAGGTAAAGGAGGGGAACCTCGCTACTCAAGCATCGAACATGCTACAGGTCTTTTTTGCTATACTGATGAGTATGTTCAGTACGAGTGTAAGTAAAGGAGGGGAACTTACAACTCAAGCACCGAACATATTCATCACTATATTCAGACGCTCTATTATAGCATGGTATGACTGTTTTGTCAAGCTCAACCTTGTGTTTCATTCTTACATACACCCACAACACCGGATAAAAAACAACACCCACGGCTTTCTGTGGGTGTTGTTTCACTATTTTTTTGGCTTTTTTGGGGCAGGCTTCTTTTTCTTTGCCGCGGTCTTCTTTCTTCCTTTACGGCCGGGTTTTGCATTTTTTAACATTTCTATACATTGTTCTAGTGTGTAGTTTTCAGGGTGCTCTTCGTCTTTTGGTATGCGTGCATTTTTTGTGCCGTCCGTAATATATGGACCATACGGGCCACGCAGTATTTGTATACCTTCTTCTACAAAAGTACGAATAATCTTTTTTGCCTTTTCTTCTCTTCCAAGAGTTATGATTTCTTTTGCTTCTTCAAGTGTAATGGTGTAGGGGTCTTTTTCTGCTTTTTTGATAGAGAAGTATTCTTTACCTACTTGTACATATGGTCCAAACCGCCCCACATTAGCCTTGATGTCTTGCTCTTCATTATCCTTACCAAGTGTTCTTGGAAGACTGAGTAGTGTCAATGCCTCGTCTAGGGTAATGGTTTGAATCATTTGCCCTTCACGGAGAGATGCAAAACGTGGTTTTTCTTCATCATCTTTTGTTCCAAGCTGCACAAACGGTCCGTACCTTCCTATTTTGGCAGACACTGGTTTTTTGGTTTCTGGGTCTATACCAAGTTCTTTGGCATGAGATATGTCTTCGCGAGAAACGTGTTCTGTTTTTTCTACAATGGTTTCGTGGAATGGTATGTAAAAAGCTTTCACGATAGGTTTCCACTCTTTTTTACCCTCTGCTATTGCGTCTAAGTCTTCTTCCATTTGGGCGGTAAAACTGTAATCAACTATTGCGGTAAAGTGTTCTACGAGCACTTCATTGACAATATGCGCAACATCAAGTGGAAGAAATTTTTTATTTTCATCCCTGTCGACATATTTTCTTGCTTCAATGGTTGCTATTGTTGGTGCGTAAGTAGAAGGGCGGCCAATACCTAGTTCTTCCAATGTTTTAATGAGGGTTGCATCAGAATAGCGAGCTGGTGGTTGAGTGAAGTGTTGTTCTGGGGTAAGCTCTGAGCAGGCCATGTTATCTTTTACGGCAGTTTCTGGGAGAGTGTCTTCTTTTACCGTCTGAGGGTATAAGCTGAGCCAACCAGGAGATGTAATAATTTGACCTGTTGCTCTAAACCCATACACTTTTTGGGTTTCTGTACTTTCTATATCTATCGTTGTCTTGTCCAGCTTTGCATCGCTCATTTGGGTGGCAACAGCTCGTTTCCAGATCAAAGAATAGAGTTTAAGCTGTTGTGGCGTAAGATACCCAGATATAGCTTCTGGGGTTTTGTTTGGGTCTGTGGGCCGAATCGCTTCGTGAGCCTCTTGGGCACCTTTTGTTTTTTTTGCGTACACCCGTGTTTTTGGTGCACAAAAGTTTTCACCGTAGGTATTACGAATAAAATGTTGGGTTTCTGATAAAAATTTTGTCGAAAGGTTGTTTGAATCTGTTCGCATGTAGGTAATTAATCCAACATGCTCGGATCCTATGTCTACACCTTCATAGAGTTGTTGTGCCAGGCGCATGCTTTGTTTTGAGGAGTATCCCAACTTTTGGTTTGCTTGCTGCTGGAGTGTGGATGTTCTGTATGGAGGTGGGGGAGTGCGCTTTGCTTCTTTTTTTTCTATGCTCGAAACAGTGTATTTTTTGTCTTTTAGGTCAGAAAGAAACGTATCAACCTGTTCTTTGTTTTCTATTGCCAGTTTTTTTAGTTTTTTTCCGTCTACGGTGTTGAGTTTTGCTTCAAAAGTGTGGTCGGTGTTGTCTTTTTTGGAAAACACACCTTTAAGAGACCAGTACTCTTGGCTATTAAAGGCGTCACGTTCTTTTTCTCTTTCTACAACAAGCCTTACGGCAACAGACTGTACGCGTCCTGCAGAAAGCCCGGGTGAAACTTTTTTCCATAAAAATGGTGAAAGCTCATAACCAACCAATCTATCAAGCACACGCCGCGCCTGTTGGGCATCAACAAGCTTTTGATCTATATGTCTTGGGTGCTGCAGTGCTTCTTCTACCGCATGTTTTGTAATCTCATGAAATGCAATGCGCTGTGCACGGTCTGGGTCAATGCCTAAAATTTGTGCCAAGTGCCAAGAGATCGCTTCTCCTTCTCTGTCTTCATCAGTGGCAAAAATAATATTATTTTCACATTTTTTTGCTAGCTCCTTTAACTTTTTTACCTGCTGTGTCTTGTCTGGCGAAACACGATATTGTGGGGTAAATGTGCCATGCTCTGTGTCTATTCCCATGGTGCTTTTTGGAAGATCACGCACATGCCCAAATGAGGATGTGACAATATAAGACGAACCAAGGAATTTGGATATAGTTTTTGCTTTTGTAGGGGATTCTACGATAACGAGTGTTTTTGGCATAAAATATAAAAATAGAGTAACTCAGGATATAGTAAACGAATAGTAGGTATTTTGTCAAGCACTATACACTATACCATGAATTTATGCGTGAGCATACATTCTTTGCTATGTGTAGACAATATACATCATATTTCCGATATTTTTTACCATACCTTTCATTTCCATGAGTGTGAGCGTGCTGGTTACTTCTGCGCTTTGCATGTCGGTTTTTTTTATAAGCATGTCTATGTGGATTGGTTCGTGGGTAATATATTGTAGTATGATAGCTTCAGTAGGGGAGGCAGGGATGACATTTTTGTTTTCTTTGTATTGCGTACGTGCTTCAACTTCGAGTATTTCCAAAATATCACTTGCTTGTGTGACTAAGTGTGCGCCAGATTGGATGAGTTTGTGCACACCTATTGCATTTGGTGAGTTAATGTTTTGTGGTACAGCAAACACATCACGATGTGCATCAATGGCGCACTGTGCAGTAATAAGTGCTCCCGACTTTTTCCCAGCTTCTATTATTAGTGTGCCTATGGACATGCCCGCTACAATTCTATTTCTTTTTGGAAATGTAAATTTGGTTGGTACGGTTCCAGGTGGAAATTCAGATAAAATAGCGCCCCCACTTTCAACTATTCTGTCGGCAAGCTCTGTATGGGCAACAGGTGTTATGTGATATTTATCTACACCACCTCCAAGCACAGCAATGGTGTTTCCTTTTGCCAAAAGTGCGGTAGAGTGTGCAATCGCATCTATCCCATATGCTAAACCACTCACAATACTTACTCCGGATCCGACAAGTTCTGTCACCAACTCTGTGGCAACGTGTTTTCCGTATGGTGTATTTTTTCTTGGACCAACCACAGCCAAGGGAATTGCGCATTCTTTGAGTGACCCGCGCATAAACAAACAGAATGGTGGGTCATACACATCTTGGAGTAGTGTTGGGTAGTCAGGATCATTTGGCAACACATATACAATATCTTGTTGTTCTAGTATTTTTTCAGCTTTTTCTTCGTCAAAATCTTTTTTCCAAAAAAAGAACTCGTCTATAAGTTCTTTTTTCCATTTGGTTTCTTTAAAATCTTTTTTTTGTGCTAGCCATGCAGTGTCTAGTGAGGAGAATATCTCAATAAGTTTGTTATATCGTGCACGTGTGTTTTTTGGGAAATATGAAAACAACACCTCCTTTGGCAACATATTAGGTAGTTAGAGAATAAATTTCAGCAACACCTGCTTCTACAGTCTTGTGCAAATCTCTTTTTTCAAAGAGACCAAACTTTCCAAGAACAAATTTTGCTGTATCTGCCATTTTTCTTTCACTTGTTGCCGCTATTCCCACGCGTATTCGGTTAAAATCTTTTGTGCCTATGTGTTGTATAATAGACTTAATACCATTGTGACCTGCGTGTCCACGGTCTTTTTGAGTTTTTGTTATACCTAAGGCAAGATCTTTCTCATCATGAACAACAGTGAGTTTCTTATGCGGAATATTGTAGTATTGCATAAGAAGGTTTACCGACTGGCCTGACTCATTCATAAAAGTCATTGGCTTTGCAAGAAGTATTTTGGTACCATCTTTGTGTATTGTGGCAATTTCTGCATTGTGTTTTTTACTTAGTTTCCACGAAAGAGAATTGTCGTGTGTACGTTCTTTTTCAAGCAATGCATCAAGAATCATAAATCCTATGTTGTGGCGTGTTTTTTGATAGCGTTTTCCTGGATTTCCAAGTCCAACTACAAGATGCATATTATTTTTTACTTTTTGTAAGCTTAATTACTATTGGAGTTGCAAAAAAATTGAATTGCTCTCTGAGTTTGTTTTCCATATAATTCATATACGATCTGTGGAGTGACGTACGATATTTTACGATAACTTCAAAAATAGGCGGTGCACTATTGATTTGTTTGAGCCCAAGGAGTCGTGGGTGGCGTGTACCTTTTCCACGCGATGGTCGGTGTTTTTGGGTGACCTGTTTGAGAAAGTTATTGAGTGCGGCCTGTGGAATAACTGTGTGCCGTGCATCCCAGGCCTGCATAATAATCGGAAAAATATTGTGCACACCGTACCCTGATTTCCCACTTACAAATATAATCTCTGCAAACTTAAGGTGTGGAAAATAACTATACACCATTCTTTTTACCTGCTGCCTATTTGTGTCACTCGTGTCTTCTGCTAGATCCCATTTGTTTACGAGTAGTATAACACTTTTTGATCGTTTTTCTATAAGCCCACCAAGTTGCATGTCTTGTGAGGAAATTGGTTCAGACCCATCTATGGTAAAGAGGATAATGTCTGAATCATCAACCGTGTTAATACTTTTTCCTATTCCTTCTCGTTCAAGCTTGCCTTTTACTCTAGATTTTCTTCTAATTCCTGCAGTATCAATAAAGGTAATAGGTTGTACAATTTCCTCGTCACCAACTTTGTGGGTGTATGTCACGTCTGTGTCGTATGGTTCACGTGTGGTATGTGCAATATCACTGACGATCACTTTGTCTTCTTTTATGATTTGGTTAAAGAGTGATGATTTACCAACATTTGGCTTACCAACTAGGCTAATGGTGATATTATTTTTGATTGGTTCTTGTGCGGTATCTTTTGTTGAGATGTTTCGCTCTTTTGCTAAATCAAATATATGGTCTAGTAGATCACCGGTGTTTCTTCCGTTCACTGCAGAGATAGGAAAAGGTTCTCCAAGGCCAAGCTTGTACCAATCTGGTGTTGTTAGTGTTTCAGCAATTCTTTTGTTGTCTACTTTGTTTGCTACTAGTATTACGGGCTTTTCTATAATTCTTCGTAATTGTTTTGCGAGTGCCATTTCTTGTGGTAGAACCCCTGCTTTTGCATCGGTAATAAACAAAATAACATCAGCTCGCTTCATGGCTTTTTTGGATTGTGCTAAAATTTCTTTTTCAAAAAGAACCCCATCTTCAAAGGTAAGTCCTCCGGTGTCTATAATGTGTACGTCTTTTCCACGCCAAATACAGTTTCCCTCATTGCTTGTGCGTGTAGTTCCTGGGGTGTTTGATACTATTGCTTTTTGTGACTCGATAAGTGCATTAAATAATGTCGATTTTCCAACATTAACCCTCCCTACCAGTGCTACTGTAAGAGTGTTTGTTGGTGTTTGTTTCATGTTTGTTGTCATACATTTATTCTAAAAAATCTTCTCCTAAAATTATAAGTATATCTGTCGTGCTTGTTGAAAAAGAACTTGTTGGTGCTGTAAATGATTGTTTAATGGGGAGTGTTTTCTTAAGTGCCTCTATTGTGTTTGGCGACACATCGCCTGCAATATAGAAATATGATTCTTCCGTTGGCCGTTCCTTACTGTTTTGAATCAGCGACACATGGAAGGTGTTTTCAAGTAAGGTCTTTTTTGTTCTTGCTGCAAGCCCAGCGCGCCAAGTTCCATTGTGTATTTCTATGTTTACGTTATCGTAACGCAGTGTCGGCTCCTTTGGTCTAGAGGAGGTGTTTTCTTCTTTGTATTCTTTTTTTTCAAATATCATTTCAATTGCTTCGTTTATTCGATCAAAGTTTTCTTCTTTTGGTATAAGAACATATTCTCCGCGTTCGTTTTTTCCATGATCAAGGAACCCTTCTGGTCCACTTGCTATGTTAAGTGTGGTAATATGGTCTATGTCGAAATTTTTTGCCAGCTTTGTCATGGTTATAATATCTGAGAATGCAAGATTTGTTACAATATTGCTCCCGAGTGTTTGAATAATTGACTGTATCTTGAGTGGGTTTGCAAGAGTCTGAAATGATAATGCTTTTTCTTTTATCGCAAGGAGCACTCTCTGTTGGCGCTTTGAGCGGGCAAAATCAGACCCTTCATTATTGTTCCCATGACGGGATCGAACAAAGGTGAGCGCTTTTGTGCCATCCATTTGTTGTACACCTTGAGAAAAGTGTACGGTTTGGAATTCATCATTTGGTGCTGGGTATTCTTGGTCTGTAAACGTGCGCTCAACATCTACGGTAATACCATCAATTTCATTTATTATTTCTTTAAATGCCCGAAAATCCACTCGAATATAGTAATTAATTGGAATATCGAATGTTTTTTCAATAACTTTTTTAGCCAACTCTGGACCTTGTTTGTAATTAGCAGACTCTCCAAATGCATTGGCGTGGTTAATCTTTCTGATTCCGTGTTTTGGTATGTCAACCGCCAGGTCTCGCGGAATAGAAATCATAGCCACTTCTTTGGTTGATGGCTTAATACTGGCAATAATTATGGTATCTGTCAAGTAGGGGCCATCATGTCCGGGGCCACCTTGCCCAAGTAATAGGATATTAATACGGTCTTTTTTCTTTCCTGCTAGGTGAGGTTCTTGGCTAAACACTAGTTTGCGCATTTTACCAAAAAAGCCTTTTCTTTCTAAGGGTTCTAGCGTTACCGGGTCATAGGCTGCAGCCTCTTGTGGAAGATTTTTAAAAAAGAATTTTTCACTTACACAGCCAGATAAATACAATATACCAAATACAATAAAAACAAAAAAAACCCGTCGATATTTCTTCGAACTGGCACGTTGAGTTCCATTGGCCAGAAAATTCACAGGTTCTATTCTCATACTGCTTGAGTATATACTAAAAGTAGGAAAAAAGCAATGACCTGCCGCACTCTTTTCAACCATCTGTAATATGTGGTATACTATCACTAAATTCGTCTATAACATTATACATATGCCTGAAATTATTTCTCAAGACACTATTATCGGAAATACGCTTTCGGCGTGGCAGGTAAAAGAGTTTGAACAGCATGACCGCACTCGTCGATGGTATATTGTTATTGGTCTTTTGGGGGTGTTATTGTTTTGGTATGGGGCAAAAAGTGGCAACTTCCTCTTTTCTCTTATTATTATGCTTTTTGGTATAATTCTGTACCTTCAGGCAAACCAAAAACCTCAACCGGTTGATGTGGCGGTGTGTGAGTTGGGGCTTATAGTGGGTTCGCGGTTTTATCCCTGGAAAGAGTTAAAAGAGTTTTATATTATTTATAAACCACCAGAAGTAAAAACAGTATTTTTTCAACCAGAGTCAATGTATCAGCCAAAAATATATTTAGATTTGGCTCATGTTGACCCCGTTGCGTTGCGGAATGTGTTACTTGAGTATTTAGAAGAGAACTTAGAGGAGGATGCTGAACCAGCAAGCACACGGTTTGCAAGAAATTGGCAAATTCATTAATAATTATTTTGTGTACGTAATGAAGAGTGGGTGACCACTCTTTTTGCGTTTGTATTATTGACAAAATCAGAAAAATTCCGTATACTAGTCACGAACTGTTGAAGCTCTCGTAGTTTAATGGATAGAACAGTGGCTTGCGGAGCCATAGGTCTAGGTTCGATTCCTGGCGAGAGCACAAAAACACCCTTTATTGCTGGTGTTTTTTGTTTATTAATCCTTTTTTTTGGACAGAATACGGTTTTTTTACTATAATTGATGGAGTGTGTCAACAGTTGAGCACATGGCCGTCATAGGAGAAATGTTTATGTATAAAACGTCTCAGCAAGGAATATCTGTTTACTCTTTTTTCTGTTTTCATGACCCACCGTTAGTTGTAGGTGTGTTGTGAACATGTCCACCATTTGTGGTCAGACAGAATTTGACCGAGAGATACAAAGCTCCGACCTCCCAATTCTTGTATATTTTTGGAACCCTCTTTGCGAGCACTGTGTTCGTGTTATTGATC